>NZ_WSJA01000019.1:0-97753 GCF_009763235.1 Bordetella sp. 15P40C-2 | reverse complement strand
CGGGAATGCTCGGCAACTCGGCCAGCGGGGTCTTGGGTTTGCGTGGCATACATACTCCTTGGCGGTATGTTATGCCCTAAACACGAAATTACTGACAGACCCGCTCGGCCCACGAGCAGGGGCCTCGGTCCCCTTCGGGGACTTCCCGCCGCTCTACGGGCCGCTGCCCCTTTACTCGCCCGCCTCCTGCTTGCGTTAGCGTAATTTGACGGGTGTGCGCTCTCGCGAATGCTTGTAGTCTCGAACGTTACGGCTGAGCTCACAGCCGGCGCAAACTTCCTCGCAGCACGGGCCGCCTCGGCATTCTCAGCGTAGTCAAGGCATACCGCGTTGCATACGCGGCGCGACGCAATACGCCAGTGCCAGGCGATATTCAGAGCCCCCCCGCCAATTCACTGCAACCGCGGCCTGCCTCATCACGAGTCCGGGGGCGGTGTGCGTGGGCGGTGCCGGCCCGTAGAGCGACGGGAAGTCCCCGAAGGGGACCGAGGCCCCTGATCATGGGCCGAGCCGTTGCGACAGGGCCGGCACCGCCCACGCACACCGCCCCCGGACGTCAAAAGAACGCTCCCCTAAGCCAGCAATAGCAGTAACTCCCAACCGCACCAAAGCCTCTTCCAGCGCACAGCCATCTACCCCCCCTGAGAGCAGCCAAGATAACCACTGGAGTATGATGATCCCGCCCGGCAGGAGGCGCCGTCTGAATCGGCATTCAGCCCGCCACCCTCTGCCGCCCTGGATGAATGCACATATAAATGACGCCAGGACGACTGCGCAGTCGCCATGGACGTCCACGCCGCCATGCGGCAAAGGAGATGCTAAATGTCGATCACCCGTCGTGATTTGCTGAAATTGACCGGTGCTGCCGGTGCATTGAGCATGGCCCCCGCCATCGTTCGCGCCCAGGCCCTGGAAAAGAAGCAAGTTCAGATCGCCGTCGGCGGCAAAGCACTGGTTTACTACCTTCCGCTGACCATCGCGGAAATCAAAGGCTATTTCAAAGACGAAGGCCTGGACGTCAGTATTGCGGACTTCGCCGGCGGCTCCAAGGCCCTGCAGGCCGTGGTGGGTGGCAGCGCCGATGTCGTCTCCGGCGCTTTTGAACACACGCTGCATATGCAATCCAAAGGCCAGTTCTATCGCGCCTTCGTATTGCAAGGACGTGCCCCCATGGTGGGCTTTGGCGTGTCGAAGAAAACGATGCCCAACTACAAAAGTCCTGCCGATCTGAAGGGCAAGAAAATCGGCGTCACCGCGCCCGGTTCTTCCACCAACATGGTCGTGAGCTTCTTCCTCGCCCAGCATGGCTTGAAAGACAGCGATGTGTCGTTCATCGGCGTGGGTGCGGGTGCTGGCGCGGTGACCGCGTTGCGCAGCGGTCAAATCGATGCGATCTCGAACACCGACCCCGTCGTGTCGATGCTGGAGCTCGCAGGCGATATCGACGTGATCGTGGATACGCGTACCCTCAAGGACACACGCGAAATCTTTGGTGGCGATATGCCCGCCGGTTCGCTGTACGCGCCGCAGGCCTTCATCGATGCGAATCCCAATACCGTGCAGGCCTTGACCAACGCCATGGTCCGCGCCGACAAGTGGATTCACGAAGTCAGCATAGATGAGATCGCCAAAACGGTGCCCACCCAGTATCTGCTGGGCGAACCCGAGGTCTACAAAACCGCGCTGCAAAAAAGCATGGACGGCCTGTCGCCCAATGGCATGATCCCCGAAGACGGCGCTGCGACCGCGACCCGCGCGCTGGCTGCCTACGTCAAGGGCTTTGACGCCGCGAAGATCGATCCGGCCAAGGCCTGGACCAACGAGTTCGCCCGTCGCGCTAACGAGAAGTATCCCAATGCCTGATGCTGCACTTTCATTCGAAAATATCACGTGTACCTTTGTGTCGCGCGACGGCGGAGGCAAACGCTATACCGCCGTGCAAGACACCACGCTGTCCGTCGCGCCCGGCGAGTTTGTCTCGGTCGTCGGCCCCACGGGCTGCGGCAAATCGACGCTGCTGAACGTCGGAGCCGGTTTGCTGCGGCCCTCCTCGGGCGAGGTCAAGGTTTTCGGGCAGCCGCTGCAAGACATCAACACCCGAGCCGGCTACATGTTCCAGGGCGAGGTGTTGCTGCCATGGCGCAGCGCCCTGGAAAACGTGATCGCCGGGCTCGAGTTTGCCGGCGTGCCGCGCGAAGAAGCGCTAGAACGCGGCCGCGAATGGATGCGTCGCGTGGGTCTGGGCGGCTTCGAGGAACGCTATCCGCACCAGATGTCTGGCGGGATGCGCAAACGCGCCATGCTGGCGCAAACCCTCATCCGCGATCCCGACATCATTTTGATGGACGAGCCATTTTCGGCCCTCGATATCCAGACGCGTCAGCTGATGGAAAACGAGGTCCTCGAACTATGGATGGCCAAGCGTAAGGCCGTGCTTTTCATCACGCATGACCTGGACGAAGCCATCGCCATGAGTGACCGCGTGGTGGTGCTGTCCGCCGGCCCCGGCACGCATCCGATCGGCGAATTCGCGATTGACTTGCCGCGTCCCCGCGATGTGGCCGAGGTGCGCACCCATCCACGCTTCGTGGAACTGCATGCGGCGATCTGGGGTGTGTTGCGTGAAGAAGTGCTCAAGGGCTATGCCCAGCAAAAGCGAGCCTGATATGTCGAAATTGTTTAACCCGGGCTCTCGTTTGGGCCTGCGCTTCTGGCAGCTGCTGCTGCTCGTGATCATTGTGGCCGTGTGGTATGTGGCCTCGTTAGACCCGAAGGTTGCTTTCTTTTTTGGTCAGCCCTTGGAGGTCTGGGGCCGTATCTGGGCCTGGTTCGTTACCAACGGGGACATCTATCGCCATCTGTGGGTGACCTTGTCGGAAACCGTGCTGGCATTCTTTATCGGCACGATTTCGGGGCTGGGATTTGGGCTGTGGCTGGGGCTGTCCAATACCGCGAGCGCGATTCTGGACCCGTATATCAAAGCGGCCAACTCCATGCCGCGCGTGATTCTGGCACCGATCTTCGGTATGTGGTTCGGTCTGGGCATCTGGTCCAAGGTCGCGCTGGCCGTGACGCTGGTGTTCTTCATCGTTTTCTTTAACGTGTACCAAGGCGTGCGCGAGGTCAGCCCCACGCTACTCGATAACGCCCGGATGCTGGGTGCGAACCGGCGTCAGTTGCTGCGTCATGTCTATCTGCCATCGGCCACGAGCTGGGTGTTTTCCAGCTTGCATACCTCGGTGGGCTTGGCCTTTGTCGGGGCCGTGGTCGGTGAATATCTGGGCTCGGCCAGCGGTGTGGGCTACCTGATTCTGCAGGCCGAAGGCACGTTTGACGTCAACACGGTGTTTGCCGGCATCGTTGTCTTGACGGCGTTCGCGCTATTGCTCGACTTTATCGTCGGCATCGGCGAAAAGCGCCTGATGAAGTGGCAACCCAAGATGGGCGAAACCGAGAAGCTTTGATCGGCTTACCCCATCGCAGGCATTCCGCGGTGGGGCAAATCGGGGGGGGCGACGTGATCGTCGCACCCCTGACAAAACGCCGTCAGGCGGCCTGCGCGAGCAGCTTATCCAGCTTGACCGCGTCCGCCGAGAACAGGCGAATGCCCTCGGCCAGCTTCTCAGTCGCCATGGCGTTAGCGTTCAGTTCCGTCCGGAACCAGATTTCGTCCGGTTTATGGTACGTGGGAACGTTGTCGCCCAGGTATGCCGGGCTCAGTCGAGCGGGCACATCGCCCTCGGTCTGATCCAGCTCGGTCAACAGCTCCGGGCTGATGGTCAGCAGATCGCAGCCCGCCAGCGCGCGGATCTGGCCGGCATTGCGAAAGCTCGCGCCCATGATCTCGGTCGGCACGCCATTACGCTTGTAATAGCGATAGATCTCGGTCACCGATTCGACGCCCGGGTCGTTGTCCCCGGCGCGTTCGGCTTCGACCCAGTCGGCGCCCGCCGCCTTTTTGTACCAGTCATAAATCCGCCCCACAAACGGCGAAATCAGCTGGACGCCCGCGTCCGCGCAAGCCATCGCCTGCGGCAGCGAGAACAAGAGCGTCAGATTGCAGCGGATCCCATCCGACTGCAGCACTCGCGCGGCCTGGATGCCTTCCCAGGTCGATGCGATCTTGATCAGCACGCGCTCGCGCGGGATGCCTGCCGCCTCGTACAGCGCGATCAACGCCCGGCCTCGCTCGACAGTCGCGCGCGTATCAAAAGACAAGCGCGCATCGACTTCGGTCGAGACACGTCCGGGAACAATATTCAGAATCTCGCGTCCAAACGCCACCAACAGTCTGTCAGTCAGCTCCGCCGCCGTCGCGCCCCGATGATCTCGTACGACCTGTTGCAACAAGGGACGATAGGTGTCTTTCTGTACTGCCTTGAGAATCAGCGACGGGTTGGTCGTCGCGTCAGTCGGGCGCAAAGCGCGTATTGCTTCGAAATCGCCGGTGTCGGCAACCACCGTGGTATGGCGGCGTAATGCTTCAAGCTGGCTGGACATGTGACGGATGAGCGTAGACTAGGGTTGAGAAAGAGCTAGGTTATCACCTGCCAGAGCCTCTTTCGACCCCGGAAAACGCGGGGTTTGGCCTTGATTGGCGCGGCTTCCGTAGGGGATGGCCCCGCCAGGGTATAATTTCAAGGTTTGATTATCGATTCTGAAACCGGGGTTTACTGTGCTGCCGCAACTTTTTCCCGAGGGCGCCGATCGCTTCCCTCCAGCAATTCTAGCTTTGGCGGACGGTACCATTTTCCGAGGCGTATCTATAGGTGCGCCTGGTTATACGGTCGCCGAGGTCGTATTCAATACGGCCATGACTGGCTACCAGGAAATTTTGACTGATCCGAGCTATAACGGCCAGATCGTCACGCTGACTTATCCGCACATTGGTAATACGGGCGTAAACGAAGAAGACGTGGAAACCTCCCGCGTGCTCGCTTCGGGCCTAGTCGTGCGCGATTGTCCGTCACGTGTGTCGAATTTCCGCGCGACGCAGTCGTTGCCGGAGTACTTGGCGGCACAGGGTATCGTAGCTATTTCTGGCGTGGATACACGCAAACTCACGCGTATTCTGCGTGAAGGCGGCGCTCAGGGCGCCTGCATTCTGGTCGGCGATGACGCCGAGCGCGCTGTCGAGCTGGCTCGCAGCTTCCCTGGCATGTCCGGTCAGGATCTGGCCAAGGTCGTCTCGATCAAAGAGACGACGGAATGGAAGCAGGGCACCTGGCAACTGGGGTCCAGCTTCACCACGCCCGACCAAAACCAGTTCCACGTGGTCGCCTATGACTTCGGCGTGAAGTACAACATCCTGCGCTTGCTGGCCGATCGCGGATGCCGCATCACGCTGGTGCCGGCGCAGACGACGGCCGACGAAGTCTTGAAGCTCAATCCGGACGGCGTGTTCCTGGCCAACGGCCCGGGTGATCCAGGCCCCTGCGACTACGCCATCGAGGCGACCCGCGTGTTTCTGGAGCGCAAGATCCCGACCTTCGGTATTTGCCTGGGCCACCAGATCATGGGCCTGGCCGTGGGCGCGAAGACCGTCAAGATGAAGACCGGCCACCACGGTGCGAACCACCCGGTGCAAGACGTGCAATCCAAACGCGTTTTCATCACCAGTCAGAACCACGGGTTCGGCGTGGATGCGGCTACGTTGCCGGAAAACGCGCGTACCACGCACGTGTCGCTGTTTGACGGCACGCTGCAGGGCTTCGAGCTGACTGACCGTCCGGCGTTCTGCTTCCAGGGCCACCCCGAGGCCAGCCCCGGACCGCACGACATCATCGTGCTGTTCGACAAATTCATCAGCCAGATGGCCGGCCAGAAGAAATAAAGATCGCATCATGCCCAAGCGTACAGACCTAAAAAGCATTCTCATCATCGGTGCCGGCCCCATCATCATCGGGCAGGCATGCGAATTCGACTATTCCGGCGCCCAGGCGTGTAAGGCCCTCAAGGCCGAGGGTTACCGCACCATTCTGGTCAACAGCAACCCCGCCACCATCATGACCGACCCGGAGACGGCCGATGTGACCTACATCGAGCCCATCACCTGGCAGGCGGTGGAAAAGATCATCGAACGCGAAAAGCCCGATGCGCTGTTGCCCACCATGGGCGGACAGACCGCATTGAACTGCGCGTTGGATCTCGCCCGTCACGGCGTGCTGGCCAAGCACAACGTCGAGCTGATCGGCGCGAACGAACACGCCATCGAAAAAGCCGAAGATCGCCAGAAATTCAAGCAGGCCATGACCGACATCGGTCTGGAATCGGCGAAATCGGGCGTGGCCCACAGCATGGAAGAGGCCTGGGAAGTCCAGCGCCGCATCGCGGCCGAGACCGGCACGTCGGGCTTCCCGGCCGTGATCCGTCCCAGCTTCACCATGGGCGGCTCGGGCGGCGGTATCGCCTACAACGCCGAAGAGTTCGAGACCATCTGCCGTCGCGGCCTGGAAGCCTCGCCCACCAGCGAACTGCTGATCGAGGAATCGCTCCTCGGCTGGAAAGAGTTCGAGATGGAGGTCGTGCGCGACAAGGCCGATAACTGCATCATCGTTTGCTCGATCGAAAACCTGGACCCCATGGGCGTCCACACCGGCGATTCCATCACTGTCGCGCCTGCCCAGACGCTGACGGACAAGGAATACCAGATCATGCGTAACGCCTCGATCGCGGTGTTGCGCGAGATCGGCGTCGATACGGGCGGCTCGAACGTGCAGTTCGCGGTCAACCCGCAAAACGGCCGCATGATCGTCATCGAGATGAACCCGCGCGTGTCGCGTTCGTCGGCGCTGGCTTCCAAAGCCACGGGTTTCCCGATCGCCAAGGTTGCCGCGCGTCTGGCCGTGGGCTACACGCTCGACGAACTGCGCAACGAGATCACCGGCGGCGCTACGCCGGCCTCGTTCGAACCGTCGATCGACTACGTGGTCACCAAGGTGCCGCGTTTCGCATTCGAAAAATTCCCGCAGGCCGATTCGCGTTTGACCACGCAGATGAAGTCGGTGGGCGAGGTGATGGCGATCGGCCGCACCTTCAAGGAATCGTTCCAGAAAGCCCTGCGCGGTCTGGAAGTCGGTGTCGATGGTCTGAACCAAAAAACCACCGACCGCGAAAAACTGCAGGTCGAACTGGGCGAGCCCGGTCCCGAGCGTATCTGGTACGTGGGCGACGCCTTTGCCCAGGGCTTTAGCCTGGACGAAGTCCACCAGATCACGAAGATCGACCCCTGGTTCCTGTCGCAGATCAAGGAAATCGTCGACATTGAGCTCGCGCTCGAACAAAAGACGCTGTCCGATCTGGATTTCGAAACCCTGTGGCAACTCAAGCGCATGGGCTTCTCGGATCGCCGTCTGGCCTTCCTGCTCGATACCGCGGAATCCGAAGTTCGCAAGCTGCGTCATCAGCTGAACGTGCGCCCGGTGTACAAGCGCGTCGACACCTGCGCGGCGGAATTCGCCACGCGTACGGCCTACATGTACTCGACCTATGAGGAAGAGTGCGAATCGCAGCCCACCGATCGTAAGAAGATCATCGTGCTGGGTGGCGGCCCGAACCGCATCGGTCAGGGTATCGAGTTCGACTATTGCTGCGTGCATGCCGCGCTGGCACTGCGCGACGATGGTTACGAAACCATCATGGTCAACTGCAACCCCGAAACGGTCTCGACGGACTACGACACCTCCGACCGTCTGTATTTCGAGCCGCTGACGCTCGAAGACGTGCTGGAAATCGTACACAAGGAAAACCCGGTCGGCATGATCGTGCAGTATGGCGGTCAAACTCCGCTGAAGCTCGCCCGCGCGCTGGAAGCCAACGGTGTGCCCATCATCGGCACGAGCCCCGAGTCGATCGACGTGGCCGAAGACCGCGAGCGCTTCCAGAAACTGCTGAACAAGCTGGGTCTGCGTCAACCGCCTAACCGTACCGCGCGTACCGAAGGCGAGGCGCTGGCTCATGCTGCCGAAATCGGTTACCCGCTGGTGGTGCGTCCCAGCTACGTGCTGGGCGGCCGCGCGATGGAAATCGTGCACGAGCAGCAGGATCTCGAACGCTATATGCGCGAGGCCGTGAAGGTCAGCAATGATTCACCCGTGCTGCTGGATCGCTTCCTGAACGATGCGACCGAGGTCGATGTGGACTGCCTGGCCGATGGTCAGACGGTGTTCATCGGGGGCGTCATGGAACACATCGAGCAGGCTGGCGTGCACTCTGGCGACTCGGCTTGCAGCCTGCCGCCGTATTCGCTGTCGCCGGAAATTATTGCCGAGATCAAGCGTCAGACGACGATGATGGCGCGTGCGTTGAACGTGAGCGGCCTGATGAACGTGCAGTTCGCCATCCAGGGTGGCGATGTGTACGTGCTGGAAGTCAACCCGCGCGCCTCGCGTACGGTGCCGTATGTGTCCAAGGCGACCGGCCTGCAGTTGGCCAAGATCGCCGCTCGCGCGATGGCTGGCCGCACGCTGGCGGACCAAGGCATTACCCGCGAAATCGTTCCGCATTATTTCTCGGTGAAGGAAGCCGTGTTCCCGTTCGTGAAGTTCCCGGGCGTGGATACGATTCTCGGCCCGGAAATGAAGTCGACGGGCGAAGTGATGGGCGTGGGCATGAGCTTTGGCGAGGCTTTCGTCAAATCGCAGCTCGCAGCTGGTGTGCGTTTGCCCGAGGGCGGCACGGCCTTTATCAGCGTGAAGGATCAGGACAAGGTGCGCGCGGTGCAAGTCGCTCGCGGTTTGCATGAGCTGGGCTTCAAGCTCGTCGCCACGCGTGGCACGGCAGCCCAGATCGAGGCGGCTGGAATTCCCGTGCAAATCGTCAACAAGGTCACCGAAGGTCGTCCTCACATCGTGGATATGGTCAAGAACGGCGAAATCTCGCTGGTGATCAACACGGTCGAGGAACGCCGCAACGCCATCGCGGACTCGCGCACGATTCGTACGCAGTCGCTGGCGGCCCGTGTGACGTTCTTTACGACCATCGCGGGTGCGCGCGCGGCGGTGGAAGGGATGCAGTATCTGCGTCAGGGGCTGGGCCTGCAGGTCTATCCTCTGCAGGAACTGCATGCGAGCTTGCCGCAGCAGTAAGGCGGTTTCGTGCTCGAATGAAAACAAGGCCCTGCGGGGCCTGTTTTTTTATGCAGGCCCGCCAATACGCCAGGGGAACAGAACTTGCAGGCAATGTCCTACTACCGCGTGTTGTGGCGCAGTGCACCTCAGGCCACGGCTTTCAACGAATACTGCCCCGTACTCAGGGGCCCGCGTCCGGCGTGGCCCGCCGTGCGCTCTCCCTAAGGAGACTCTGCCATGCCAGACACTTTGCCCGCAGAAAAGGCGTACCGCATCCTGGAATCCGGTCCGGTCCTGTTGGTATCGACCCGTGCCGCCGACGGCAGCGCCAATGTGATGACCCTGGGATTTCACATGATGATGTTGCACGACCCGCCGCTAGTCGGGGTGATCCTTGGGCCGTGGGACCATAGCCACCGGGCGCTATCGGAGACCGGCGAGTGTGTACTGGCCGTACCGACAGTGGATTTGGCCGAGAAGGTGGTCGATATCGGCAATTGCTCGGGGAGTACGCTCGATAAATTCGCGCACTTCGGGTTGACACCCCTGCCGGCCGAGATGGTGCACGCACCGCTGGTGGGCGAGTGCTGGGCCAACCTGGAATGCCGGGTGGCAGACGAAGACTGGGTGCGTCGCTACGATTTGTGGGTGTTGCAGGTCCAGCGGATCTGGATCGACACCTCGCGGGAGGAAACGCGACTGATCCATCATCAGGGTGACGGACGGTTCAGCGTGGATGGCGATGCGATCGATCTGGGGGAACGGATGGTGAAGTGGCGGGATCTGATGGATTGATATTGCGGGCTGTGCGCCGCCGCCAGCGGTTTTCTAGGATGTGCGGCTAGTTAGACGGCATCTGTCAGAATGACTTCCTTTGTTCTTATGCGTGAGCGCTGTCTGCTGTGTCTATGCATGGCGAATGGGCAGCCGTGGGCTGTTAAGCTCGCGAAAAGTCTTTTGAACGGATTGCCATGACTGCAGTGTTTATTACGGGTGCGTCTAGCGGGCTGGGGCGGGCATTGGCCTGGCGGTACGCGTGCGCGGGGGCCACGCTTGGCTTGGTAGCGCGGCGGGGGGAGGCTTTGCGTGAATTGGCGGATTCCTTGCCAGGCGAGCATCGGTGTTATGCGCTGGATGTGCGTGACCGCACGGCATTGCACGCGGCGGCGGAGGATTTTCTGGCGGCGAATGGCGGCCGGGTGGATGTGGTGATCGCCAGCGCGGGGATCAGTGCGGGCACGTTGACGGAACATGTCGAAGATTTCGAGGTGTTCAAAGCGATCGTGGATACGAATCTGCTGGCGACGGTGGCGACGTTCGAGCCGTTCATTGGGGCGATGAAGCGGGCGCGTAGTGGGCGATTGGTGGGGATTGCGAGCGTGGCGGGAATCCGAGGGCTGCCGGGGGCGGGGGCTTATAGCTCGTCCAAGGCGGCGGTGATCGCGTATTGCGAGAGCTTGCGGTTGGAGATGGCTCCCGTCGGAGTGCGAGTGGTGACGATTGCGCCGGGGTATATACGGACGGCGATGACGGAGAAGAATCCGTATTCGATGCCGTTCCTGATGGATGCCAATGCGTTTGCGGCGCGGGCTCAGGTGGCGATTGAACGGGGGACGTCTTATACGGTGATCCCGTGGCAGATGGGGGTGGTGGCGCGGTTGATGCGGTTGTTGCCTAACTGGGTGTATGACTTGGCGGCTCGAGGGGCGCCGCGTAAGCCTCGGGTGGGGCAGAGGTGATTAGGGCGGTGTTGGGGCCGTGGGTGTCGTGCTATTGACGTCCCGGCCGTTGGCCTGAGGGGCACACCGGCCCTGTCGCAGCGGCTCGGCCCACGAGCAGGGGCCTCGGTCGCCTGCGGCGACTTCCCGCCGCTCAACGGGCCAGTGTGCCCCTCAGACCAACGGCCGGGACTGCGGTGGTGGCTTGCGAGGGCTGGTGGGCTTGTTGTTTGGCATCAATTGTTGAATTTGGTGTTGGAGAATGCAGCGATAGGAGGGTGGTATGCGTGTCACGGTGAATTTGGACAGCGAGCTGATCGCAAAGGCGCGCGACTTTTCCGGCATTCAGGATGGGTCGGCTTTGCTTCAGCAGGCATTGAAGCGAATGGTCGAGAAGGAAGCGTCGCGTCGGTTGGCGCGGATGGGCGCAGCGTGCCCTGACCTCACTCACACTAGACGGCGTCAGGCCGTGCCCGGCAATGATATTGGTTAAGCAAACGGCACCTTGAGGTGCCGTTTTCACACAGTGTTAGCGCCAGCGTGGATCGCTTCAGCGCGAGCAGAACCCTTGGTATTCGCCTTCAGGGCACGATATCGCTGGTCGATTCGGCCTCCAGGTGCGACACGTCGCCCCAATCCAGAACCTGCCATTTGCGACCCTCGATGGCGATGCGGTTGATGCTGGCGTTCAGTAACGGCACGGGGCGATGGGCGTCTAGCGCGACGCCATTGGCGTGGCGCCAGATGATGTCGAGGACGCCGCCGTGGGTGACGGCCAGGATGCGTTCGTTATCGTGGCGTTGGGCGAGGTCGTGGACGGTAGCCAGCACGCGGGATTGAAACTGGCCTAGGGATTCGCCGCCTTCGATCGGGCGATTGGGGTCGCGGCTGCGGCGGGCGGCTGCGGCTTCGGGGGCGAGTTCGTCAATGCGGCCGAGATCCAGGCCTTCGAGGATGCCGTAGCAGCGTTCGCGCAGGCCGGGCTCGGTGCGGATGCGCAGCTCGAGAGCCGTAGAGATGGGTTCGGCGGTGGTATGGGCGCGTTGGAGATCGCTGCTATAGAGTGCGTCGAACTTCGTGTCCAGGGTCGCGATGCGGGCGGCCAGTTGGGAGGCTTGGTCGATGCCGGCGTCGTTCAGCGCGATGTCTTTCCAGCCTTGCAGGCGGCCTTCGCGGTTCCAGGCGGTTTCGCCGTGGCGGATAAACCAGATTTCTGTCATGCCAATGCTTGGTGAGGGTGGGGGTCGGCGCGGCGCGCTTTCCAGATGTTTTGCATGAGAGAGCTTAACGCGACTAGCACGGGTTCGCTGGCGCGTTCGTTGGAAATCATGAATCCAAGGGTGGCGTCCGCGCGTGCCTGGCCCCAGACGATGAAATCGCCAGCGGCCGCACCGGCCATCGCGATTTCCTCGCGGATAAGGGCGCAGCCCGCGCCGGCTCGGACAAGGGCGTTCAGGTTCGCTTGGTCGTCGTGTTGCATGACGACGCGGGGTGCGAGGCCGTGGCGCTCGAACATGTCGCGTAGCAGCAGGTGCGTATGGCACCCGGCGGGGCCGTCGAGCCAGGGGAGTTGAGCGACGTCGCGCCAGCCCCCGCGTTTTAGCGCGGTGGCCAGGCCCGCGGGCATGGCGATGCGGTAGCGGACGCTGCGCAAGGGCAGCCAGTGTGTGCCGCGCGGCGGATTGACCACGATGGTCAGCGCGGCGTGCAGGCGGCCGGTGCTGACGGTTTCGTGCAGTTGTAGGGCCGATAGGGTGACGGTTTTCAACTCGATCAGTGGCAGTTGGTCCCGTACCGCGGCGGCGAGTTCGCCGAGCCTGAGGAAATCGGGTTGCTCGCTGGGAATGCCCAGCTCGACGATGCCGTGCAAGCTACCTTGCAAGTGTTGGGCCTCGGCTTTGAGCTGCGCACCGAGCACTAGCAGCGATTCGGCGGTCGGTAGCAGGGCTTCGCCGGCCTTGGCCAAGGCCAGCCGGCCGCCCGTGCGATCGAAGAGCGCGACGCCCAGGCTTTGTTCCAGCGCCTTGATTTGCGCGGTGACGGCAGGCTGGGTGATGGATAGTGCGTCCGCGGCCTTGGTCAGGTTGCCCAACCGGGCAACCGTGACGAAGGCGCGAATTTGATAAATTTCCATGTCGGCAATTATGCCGGCAGCAAACGTATCTGCGATGGCTCCAAACCGATGGATACAGGGGCGCCCACGGGGAAGGGGGACAGTCCTGCTAAATGGGACTGATCCGCGGTCACCCGATGCTCGCCGACCTGGACTTGGTAACGCGTGAATTCACCCAGGAATTCGCTGGCTTCAACCACGCCGGGCAGCCAAACGTAACGCGCATCGCCCAGGCCGTCGGCCATGTCGATATGGACGGTATGCGGCCGGAAACTGGCGGCGAGCCGTTCGCCCGCAGGGGGCTCGCTGACCAGCGGTAATTGCAGATCGCCGACACCGGCGACATTGAGCACGACGTTGCTGCTGCTGCGCTCGCGCACGGTGCCTTCCAGTACATTCATCGTGCCGACGAAGTTCGCGACGAAACGGTTGACCGGGTAATCGAACAGGGTGGTGGGCGCGCCTATCTGCTGGACCACGCCGTGGTCCATGACCGCCATGCGATCGGCCGTGGTCATTGCCTCTTCCTGGTCGTGCGTGACGAAAATCGTGGTGATGCCCAGGCGACGTTGCAGGCTAAGCAGGTCCTGGCGCATTTGCACGCGCAGCTTTTTATCGAGGTTGGACAAGGGCTCGTCGAGCAGCAGCACTTGCGGTTCGATGACGATGGTGCGCGCCAGCGCCACGCGTTGCTGCTGGCCGCCCGACAACTGATTGGGTCGGCGGTTGGCATACTGGGACAGGCCTACCAGATCGAGCGCGGCTTCGACCTTGTCGCGGATCTCAGCGCGGGGCAGCCGGCGTTCAACGAGCCCGAAGGCGACGTTGTCCCACACAGTCATGTGCGGCCATAGCGCGTAGTTCTGAAACACCATGCCGATATTGCGACCCCAAGGCGGCGTGCCGCTGATGTCTTTGCCGTCCACCAGCAGTTGCCCGTGGCTATGCTGATTAAAACCGGCAATCAGGCGTAGCAAGGTGGATTTGCCCGAGCCCGAGGGGCCCAGCAGCGCAAAAAACTCGCCGGGTTCGATGTAGATGTTGATGTCTTTCAGCACCTCGGTCTTGCCGTAGGAGAGCCGGATGTTGCGGCATTCGACGCTGACTTTTTTCATTCTGATCCCTCGTTGCGTGCGGGTCGCTGGCGCGCGGACGCGCGTTCGACCAGCAGGTGCGAAATGTATGTACCGATACCGACAGCGACCACGGCCAGTACCCCCAGAGCCGCGCCCGGGCCGCGTCCGGCCGCGCTTTGCATGTAGAGATAAATGCCGTAGCTCATGGGCGCCTGACTGTCACGCGTGACCAGCATGATGGTGGCCGAGAGCTCCACGGCAGCGGTGACGAAGCTCGTGACGAATCCCGCCAGCATGCCTCCGGCCATCAGCGGCACCACGACGCGCCGGATGGTGCGCAGGCGGTTCGCACCCAGCGATTCGGCGGCTTCCTCCAACGACACATTGATCTGCTGCAAGGCGGCCACACACGAGCGCAACGCATACGGCAGTCGCCGCACGGAATACGCGATCATGATCAATAGCCACGACGAGGTGATCAGCGTGCCCGTCAGCGGGAATTCCCAGCCGCGGAACGTACGCAGCATGCCAATGGCCAGCACGATGCCGGGGATGGCGAGCGCGGCCGATGCGAGAAAATCCAGCCATTGCCGCGCCGGTAGCCGCGTGCGCAACATCAAATACGCGATCGCCGTACCCAAGATCACGTCCACGCCAGCCGCCAATCCGCAATACAACAGCGTATTGGTGATCATGCCGTGCGAATCGCTGAACACCGCCGCGTAATGTTCCAGCGTAAAGCCATCGGGCAGCGGCGCATAGCTCCATACGGTAGCCAGCGACAGCAACAGCACGCCGATGTGGGGCGACAACACCAACAACAGCACCAGCGTGATCCAGCCATAGGCGAGCACGCTTTCGGCCGGCTTGAGCCGCCGCTTTTGAATCGAGCTGCCGCCTTTCTGCAGCGTGGAGTAGTCCTTGCCCTTGAGCACGCGTGCCGATAACCATAACGCGAGTATCGAGAAGCCAATCATGATGACGCTGATCACATATCCCAGCGGATCTTCAAGGCCCACTTGGGTGATGCGCAGATACGCTTGCGGCGCCAGCATGTTGGTCGTACCCAATACCAGCGGCGTGCCGAGGTCATCGAAGACTTTGACGAAGACCAACGATGTGCCGGCGACGTAGCCCGGTAGCGCGAGCGGGAAAATAATGCGGCGAAATAGCCTGAAACCCCGTGAGCCCAGATTGAACGCCGCCTCTTCCATGGAACCGTCGATATTCCTCAGCGCCACCACCAGGTTCATCAGGATGAACGGAAAGTAGTGAATGGACTCGACGAAAATCACACCGTTGAGGCCTTCCATGAAAGGCAGTGTGAAATCGAACCAGTCAGACAATAAGAGGTTCACGCTGCCCGAGCGGCCGAATATCAATTGCATGGCCACCGCACCCACGAAGGGCGGCATGATCAGTGGCAATACCCCTAAAGTCTGAATAATGAGCGCCCCTCGGAATTCGAAGCGCACGGTGAAATAAGCCAGCGGAATGGCGATCAGCGAAGCAATCAGCGCTGACCATCCCGCAACATAAAGACTATTGAAAAAGGCCTCCTGCATCAGAGGCTGGGCGAAAAACGCCCCGAAGTGGCCTAAGGTAAAACTCCCGTCCGCGTTGACAAATGCGCTATAGAAAACGGTGCCAACCGGGACAATCAAGAACAATCCCAGAAAAGCCAGTACCAATAGCGCGGTCAATAGCGGTCCCGCCGGCAGGCGCGAGCGGCTCGCAAAGGTCATTAAATGCTCCAGAGGCCCCGCGGCGTCACGACGCGGAACGAGGAATTCAGAAAGTATTGCGCACGAGGTCCGTGGCCGCGATGACATGCGTCCGCGCCCACGGGGCAATGCCCGTGGGCGTGACCGTTAATCGGCTGTCGTAGCTGCGGTGTGCGCGTGACGTCTCTACAGCAACAGCGGTGCTACAGGGCAGCCGCTTCGCGCGCTAGCTTGACCGCCTCTTCGTAGTTGGCGCGCGCTTTACCGCTCCATTCGCCTTCGAGTTGCGAGATTTGCTGGCTCGCGGAGGCGTCTTTCTTGTCGCGTAGGAAGATCGCCAGGAACTCGGGATCATTAACGGCCTTGGCGTCGATTAACGGCGACCATGCCAGTTTGCGGGCCTGATCGAGCAACTCGGCGGCTTTGCCGGATTGCGCTTTGTCTCCGAGTTTTTGTTCGGCGTCGTAGATCGCCTTGGTCGCGGCCTGCAGTTCCTTCAGCCGGAAGGTGATGGTTTGATCGAAAAGCGTTTGCACAACGTAGTAACGCTTCTGCGACAGTTCGGCATCGAAATGCACCTTGCTGCGCTCGGCCAGAACGGTGGGGTCGGGGTAGCCGTCGGGGATCTTGTCGCCCAGGTCCTTATACGGGAGTACCGGCAAGCGCGAGATCTTGGGTTCGAGCAACAGTTCCTGGCCGCGCTTGCTCAGCGTGAAGGCGATGAACTTCTTGCCTTCTTCGGTGTTCTTGGCGCCGGCAATCAATGCGATGTTGGCCGGCACGATGGCCGTTTCGGTTGGGTAGACGAATTCGACGGGGAATTTCGAGTATTTGCTCGACAGGCCAAAGAAATCGATCACCGGCCCGGCGCCGAATTGACCGTTGTTGACGCCATCGGGTACGCCAAACGAGCGTTCCGTCATTTGGCTGGCGTTGCCGGACATGCGGATCAACGTGCGCCAACCCTCGTCCCAGCCTTCGCCCTGCAAAATGGTCTCGACGGTCAGGTGCATGGTTCCCGAGCGGGAAGGCGAGGTCATCCCGACATGACCAAACCATTCCGGAGCGAGCAGGTTTTTCCATTCCGCGGGCGGCGGCAGTTTATGCGCCTTGATATAGCGGGTGTTGTACATGATGCCGTACCCCGCCAGCGCTTGTCCCAAGTACATCCCGCCGGGGGCGTTGATCGGATAGCTCCCGATCTTGTCCGGGACTTCCGGGTTGGCGACATCGGCGGCCGAGGCCAGCAGCTTGTCGCGGCCCAAGACCTCGAACGCGTCTGGTGCGCTTGCCCAGAATACCTCTGGGCGCTGGCCCTCTGGGGTTTCTTTGACGAAGGCGATGCCCGATACCGTGTTCTTGTTCAAGATTTCCAGCGTAATGCCGGGATTGGCTTTCTCGAAGGCGGACTTATACGCCTGGGTCAGATCTTTTGGGAACGAGGTAATCACGGTCACGGTGCCAGCCAGCGCCGGGCCACACACCGCCAACAAAGCCCCCGCGAGGGCAGTGCGCATCTTGGACATGTCAGTCTCCGTTGTGTTTTGGGTGTCCGCACAAAGTAGCCACGCGATCCTTGCTCGTCCAATCATAAATTTTGATGTGGGTCATCAAAAGGAGCCCTAGACCTGTTGCCGCGGGCATCACCGGATTGCCGAGACCGGCGCCCACCCCTACACTTCGCCCGCCGATTAATTAATCCTGTTTCGTCACAGGCGATTTCATGTCGAATTCTTATTTTCCGCGTTGGAAACGGGTCGATGACTCCGTGCCAGGCATAGTAGTAGGCCCGGAAGACCGATTGTCCGGACCCAAAAACGTCGCGATGGGCGTGCAGCACGTGGTGGCCATGTTCGGCTCCACCGTGTTGGCACCCTTGCTCATGGGCTTTGATCCGAACGTCGCGATCTTGATGTCCGGTGTAGGCACGCTGATCTTCTTCCTATTTGTCGGCGGGCGCGTGCCGAGTTATCTGGGATCGAGCTTTGCCTTCATTGGCGGCGTGGTGGCGGTTACTGGCTATGCGGGATCGGGGCCGAATCCAAACATTGGCGTGGCATTGGGCGCCATCATTGCCTGCGGGCTGGTTTATGCGCTAATTGGCTTGATCGTGGCGGCCGCCAGCTCGCGCGGTGGCGGCGGCGCGGCGTGGATTGAAGCCCTGATGCCTCCCGTGGTGACGGGGGCCGTCGTGGCCGTTATCGGACTGAATCTCGCGCCTATCGCTGTCAAAGGCGCGATGGGCGGATCGGGCTTTGAAACCGCCATGGCGATAGTGACCGTGTTGTGCGTGGGCGCGATCGCGGTCTACACCCGCGGCACGATTCAGCGTCTTTTGATCCTGATTGGCCTCTTGCTGGCATGTGTGATCTACGGGATTTGCGCCAACGGACTCGGCATGGGCAAGCCCATCGATTTCTCCGGTGTTGCCGCCGCGGATTGGCTGGGCTTGCCCCATTTCGCCGCGCCGGTATTCCGCGCCGACGCCATGGGCCTGATCGTGCCGGTCGCCATTATTCTGGTGGCCGAGAACTTGGGCCATATCAAGGCTGTCAGCGCCATGACCGGCCAGAACCTCGACCGTTATATGGGGCGCGCGTTCATCGGCGACGGTGTGGCGACCATGGTCTCGGGCGCCGTCGGGGGGACGGGAGTGACGACTTACGCCGAAAACATCGGTGTCATGGCAGTCACGCGGATTTACTCGACCTTGGTTTTCCTGGTGGCGGCGTTTATTGCCATTCTGCTCGGTTTCTCGCCCAAGTTCGGCGCGCTGATTCAGACCATTCCGAGCCCGGTGCTGGGCGGCATGTCGGTGGTGGTGTTTGGCCTGATCGCCGTGGCCGGCGCGCGTATCTGGGTCGTCAACCAGGTCGATTTCAGCGATAACCGTAATCTCATCGTGGCTGCCGTCACGCTCGTACTGGGCGCGGGCGATTTCACCGTGAAGCTGGGCGACTTCACCTTGGGGGGCATCGGAACCGCTACCTTCGGCGCCATCATTCTGTATGCATTGTTGCGTCGGAATGCACGTCGCATCATCTAAACGTGACTCCAGGCGGTGGGGGATCGGGCTGCGCATGACAGGTGCCTGAACGGCTTGCAATTCCGCCGGAATTTCCCCACAATGAGGCCTTGCTTGCCCCGGTTCCAACCCGAGCCGGGGTTTTGTTTTGGTCTTCGCCCTACCGACCTGCGCGTAGGGGATAGCCAAAACCTCAGGTCGAAAGCCCCCAGTTGTCATTGGGTTCGATTCCGCTTTCGCCTGATCGATCTTTAGTGGTTGTCATAGGCTCGTCCCGCCCGCGCGGCGCTGACTGATGCCTGATTGCAATTTTTTACCGAAACGTCCCGTTCGGGGCGTTTTTCACTTTTTGTTTGGGAAACGACATGTCTGCCATTCCTCTGACCGCGCGCGGCGCCGAGCGTCTGCAAGCCGAATTGCACAGGCTGAAAACCATTGAACGCCCCGCCGTGATCAACGCCATTGCCGAGGCACGCGCCCAGGGTGATCTGTCGGAAAACGCCGAGTACGACGCCGCCCGTGAACGCCAGGGCTTTATCGAAGGCCGCATCGCCGAACTCGAAGGCACGCTTTCCAACGCGCACATCATCAATCCCGCCGAGCTCGATGCCGAAGGCCGCGTCGTGTTTGGCGCAACGGTCGATATCGAGGACCTGGAGTCGGGCGAGCGCCTGACCTATCAGATCGTGGGCGACCTGGAAGCCGACATCAAGGCCAATCTGATTTCGGTCTCCAGCCCCGTCGCACGCGCCCTGATCGGCAAGTCCGAGGCCGATGTGGTCGAGGTCAAGGCGCCCTCGGGCATTCGCGAATACGAAATCCTGAGCGTACGCTACGCTTAATTGATACGCCTGAAAGCAAAACGCGCCCCGCCAGGGGCGCGAAGCTACGGCGCAAGCTGACCTGATGCCAGGTCAGCTTTATTTTTGTTGTTAACGCTTGGTGGTCTTGCGACCCGCCGAGGCACGCAGGCCGCGCGCGCCGGCGCGCAGGCTCAACGCGCTGCCGGAACGGCGCGGGATGCCGTGGGCCGGGGTTTTCTTGGTCGTCGGGCGCGCGGGACGGCCGGCGTCGTTGAGGTCACGGCGGCTGAACGATTTGGCAGGCGGCTCGGCGGCGGCAGGCTTGCGAGCCGGGGCGCGTCGCTTGGACAAGGTCTTGCCTTCGGCCGCGAGCTTCTTGGGCGTATGCGGCTCGGAAGGCTTGCGGCGCAACGGTGTGCTCTCGGTCGGCTCGGAGGCTGTTACATTACCGGGCAGCGGGCGGAACAAAATCAGGATCTTACCCAGGTGGTGGACGGCCGCGCACGACAGCGTGTCGCAGATCGTCGCCAGCATGGCCTCGCGCTCGTCGCGGTCGCTACCGCCGGCGCGTACCTTGATCAGCCCATGCGACGTCAGGGCGCGGTCGATTTCTTTCAGGACCGCGTCGGTCAGCCCGTTGTCGCCGATCAGGACGACCGGGTGGAGCGGGTGGGCGGCCGAGCGCAACTCGCTGCGCTCGCGTGAGGTGAGTTCTAATATAGGCATGCGTGGAATTGTACGGTAATGGCCAAAAAGAAATTCTCTAAAGACTGGATTCACCAGCACATCAACGACCCTTATGTGAAGATGGCGCAACAAAAGGGTTACCGGGCGCGCGCCGCCTTTAAACTCATCGAGATCGTCGATACCGAGAAACTATTGCGCCGCGGGGATATCGTGGTGGATCTGGGCTCGGCGCCGGGCAGTTGGTCGCAAGTCGCACGCGAGCGTCTGGCCGGCCCCGGGGGTGTGGTCGATGGTCGTATTATCGCGCTGGATCTGCTTCCCATGGAACCCATCGCCGGGGTGGAATTTATCCAGGGCGATTTTCGTGAAGACGAGGTCTTGGAACAATTGCAACAGTTGGTGGGCGGCAAGCCTGTCGACCTTGTGATTTCCGACATGGCCCCCAATCTATCAGGCGTGGGTAGCGCCGATTCAGCCCGCATTCAACACGTATGCGAGCTGGCGATGGAATTTGCGTGCAACCATCTCAAGCCCGATGGGGCGTTGATTGTCAAAGCCTTTCACGGCAGCGGATTTTCGCAAATTGTGCAAAGCTTCAAACAGCGCTTCAAACGGGTGGTCGAGCGTAAACCTAAAGCCTCGCGGGATAAGTCCTCCGAAACCTTTTTGGTCGCGCGTGATCTGAAGTTGTAATTATTAGCGGTGATTCACCCAGCGCGTTTCGGATCGCCAGGCGTAATTGGTCCCGACAGGGTAGAATGAACTATTGACATACTTGTGACTGTGCCATATACGCGGGGGCGCGGTTGCCGGTCGGAATCAAAAGCGGGAGATCGACCTTTGAACAACTCTTTTTCTAAAGTCGCGGTCTGGATGGTGATCGCACTGGTCCTGTTCACGGTATTCAAACAGTTCGATGGGCGTACGCAATCGCAAGACGGCGTGAGCTACACCCAGTTCATGGATGATGCCAAGGCAGGCCGTATTCGCAAAGTCGACGTGCAGGGCGACGTCTTGTATGTCACGCCGGATACAGGGCGGTCCTATAGCCTGACGTCGCCGGGCGACATCTGGATGGTTTCCGATCTGCTGAAGTACGGCGTGGACGTCTCGGGCAAGGCGCGCGAAGAACCGTCGCTGTTGATGAGCATTTTCGTCTCCTGGTTCCCCATGCTGCTGTTAATCGGCGTCTGGGTGTTCTTCATGCGACAGATGCAGGGAGGCGGCAAGGGCGGCGCATTCAGCTTCGGCAAATCCCGCGCGCGCATGCTGGACGAGAACACCAACCAGATCACCTTCGCCGACGTGGCCGGTTGCGACGAGGCCAAGGAAGACGTCCAGGAACTGGTCGATTTCCTGCGTGACCCCAGCAAATTCCAAAAGCTGGGCGGCCGCATTCCCCGTGGCGTGCTGATGGTCGGTTCGCCCGGTACCGGTAAGACGCTGCTGGCCAAGGCCATCGCCGGCGAAGCCAAGGTGCCGTTTTTCAGTATCTCCGGTTCCGACTTCGTGGAAATGTTCGTCGGGGTGGGCGCCGCCCGTGTTCGCGACATGTTCGAGAATGCGAAAAAGCATGCGCCTTGCATCATCTTTATCGACGAAATCGACGCCGTGGGCCGCCAACGTGGCGCGGGTCTGGGCGGTGGTAACGACGAACGCGAACAGACCTTGAACCAGATGCTGGTGGAAATGGACGGCTTTGAGTCCGGCCAGGGCGTGATCGTGATCGCCGCCACCAACCGTCCCGACGTGCTGGATCCGGCGCTGTTGCGTCCGGGCCGTTTCGACCGTCAAGTCGTGGTGCCGCTGCCGGACATCCGTGGCCGCGAGCAGATTTTGCGCGTGCATATGCGCAAGGTGCCTCTGGCGACCAACGTCGATGCCAGCATCCTGGCGCGTGGCACCCCGGGCTTCTCGGGTGCGGATTTGGCTAACCTGGTTAACGAGGCCGCGCTCTTTGCCGCGCGCCGCAATGGCCGCACCGTCGATATGACGGACTTCGAGAAAGCCAAGGACAAGATCATCATGGGCGCCGAGCGTCGCTCGATCGTCATGCCCGAAGAGGAACGCAAGAACACCGCGTACCACGAATCCGGTCATGCCATCGTCGCGCGCATGCTGCCCAAGACGGACCCCGTGCACAAAGTCACCATCATCCCGCGTGGCCGTGCGCTGGGCGTGACGATGCAACTGCCCGAAAGCGATCGCTACAGCATGGATAAGGAACGCCTGCTGAACACCATCGCCGTGTTGTTCGGTGGCCGCATCGCCGAAGAAATCTTCATGAACCAGATGACGACCGGCGCCTCGAACGACTTCGAACGCGCTACCGCCATCGCCCGCGACATCGTGACCCGTTACGGGATGACCGATGAGCTGGGTCCCATGGTTTATGCCGAAAACGAAGGCGAGGTGTTCCTCGGCCGTAGCGTGACGAAAACCACGCATATGTCCGAAGCCACGATGCAGAAGGTCGACAACGAAATCCGTCGCATTATTGACGAGCAGTATGGCGTCGCGCGCAAGATCCTCGAAGACCATCGCGATATGGTCGAAGCGATGACAGCCGCTCTGCTCGAATGGGAAACCATCGACGCGGATCAGATCGAAGACATCACCTCCGGTCGGCCGCCGCGTCCGCCGAAGGTCCCGCAAGGGCCCGCCGACGGTACCGACACCCCGCCGCCCTCGGCTGGTGTGGCGACGGGCAGCAGCTCGCCGGCTGCCGTGTAAGTTCTGTTCCCTGCGTGTTTTCCTATGGTTGACACTCTTCTGTGCGGGCGCTTTGAGCTGAGTCTCGAGCGCCCGCTCGTCATGGGTATCGTGAACATCACGCCCGACTCGTTCTCTGATGGCGGGCAGCATGCCGACACCGACGCGGCCGTGCGTCACGCGCATAGGCTGATCGAAGAGGGCGCGCACATACTGGATCTGGGTGGCGAGTCCACCCGGCCCGGGGCCGAGCCGGTTCCCGCGCAAGCCGAATTGGCGCGTTTGTTGCCCGTGATCGAGGCGCTGCGCGACTGTGGCGTTCCTCTGTCGGTCGATACCTTCAAGCCTGAGGTCATGCGCGCGGTGCTGGATGCGGGCGCCGACATGATCAACGACATCTACGGGTTCCGCCAGCCGGGCGCGATCGAGGCCGTCGCCGATTCGCGTTGCGGATTATGTGTGATGCACATGAAAGGCGAGCCGGGCACGATGCAGCTCGCGCCGGAATATGACGACCTGATGGGCGAGATCCACGATTTTCTGGTCGCGCGCGTGGCGCAGTTGCAAGCCGCCTCGGTCGATGCGCGGCGCATCGTTCTGGATCCTGGCTTCGGCTTTGGCAAGACCGCCGACCACAACTATCAATTACTGCACGGTCTTTCCGACCTGTGTCTTACCGGTTACCCCCTCCTGACAGGACTTTCACGCAAACGCATGATTGGCGATGCGACGGGCAAACCCGTCGGCGACCGGCTTGCCGGCAGCGTCGCCGGGGCGTTGGCGTGCGTCGCGCGCGGGGCAGCGATTGTGCGCGTGCATGACGTCGCGCCTACCGTCGATGCGTTAAAAGTCTGGGAAGCAGCCGATCAAGGAGCTATTCGAGCATGAGTCAGCGCAAGTATTTTGGAACGGACGGCGTCCGTGGGGAAGTCGGTGGCGAAGTCATCAATGCCGCCTTCGCGCTGCATCTGGGTTTTGCGGCAGGGCGCGTGCTGATGCGTCACTATGGTGCGCGCGGCACAGGCCGGCCCCAGGTGGTCATCGGCAAAGACACGCGGATCTCGGGCTATATGCTGGAATCGGCGCTGGAAGCCGGATTGTCCGCCGCGGGCGTTGACGTATTGCTGGCTGGGCCGCTGCCCACGCCCGCCATCGCGTATCTGACACGCGCGCTGCGCCTGGTGGCGGGTATCGTCATCAGCGCCTCGCATAATCCCTATCAGGACAACGGCATCAAGTTCTTCTCGTCTCAGGGTATGAAACTGCCCGACGAGATCGAATCTGAAATCGAAGCCGCCCTTGATGAACCGCTGGGCTGCGTGACTTCCGAAGCCCTGGGACGCGCGCGCCGCATGCAGGATGTGCAAGGGCGTTATATCGAGTTCTGCAAGAGCACGTTCCCCCACGAATTGGATTTGAACGGTCTGAAGATCGTTGTCGATGCCGCCCATGGCGCGGCGTACAACGTCGCGCCGCATGTGTTCCGTGAACTCGGGGCCGATGTGCATGCCATTGGCGTGTCGCCCGATGGTTTCAATATCAACGAGGGCGTGGGCGCGCTACACCCCGAGTCCTTGGCCAAAGTCGTCAAGGAACGCGGCGCCGACCTCGGTATTGCGCTCGACGGCGACGCCGACCGTCTGCAGATGGTCGACGGCGACGGCCGGATCTACAACGGTGACGAACTCTTGTACGCCATCGTGCGCGACCGCATGACGCAAGGACCGGTCGAAGGCGTGGTGGGCACGCTGATGACCAACTACGGCTTTGAATTGGAAATGCAGCGCCTGGGCGTGGGTTTCGAGCGTGCCAAGGTCGGCGACCGCTACGTGATGGAGCGTATGCAGGCGCGCGGCTGGTTGTTTGGCGGTGAGAGCTCGGGCCATTTGCTTTGCCTGGATCGTCACACCACCGGCGACGGCATCATTGCCGCGCTGCAGGTGTTGACCGCCATGCGTCGCAGCGGCGAGAGCCTCGCTGCATGGGTGCGCGAGCTGCGCATGTACCCGCAGAAAATGATCAACGTGCCCTGGACGCCGGGCAAGGACTGGTCCTCTCATGATGGGCTCGTGACGGCGCAACGCGAGGTCGAAAAGGAACTCGCGGGACGTGGCCGGGTACTCATTCGCGCGTCCGGTACCGAGCCGAAGTTGCGTTTGATGGTCGAGGCCGAGGACGCCGCATTGGCGACGTCATGCGCCGAGAAGCTGGCGGCCAGCCTGGGCTGAGCGGACCGGCTTGTGCAGTCAGGGGCTGGTTCCTGCAACAGGACCGGCCCCTCGTTTATGCAAACACCTTCAACGTCATTCCATATTTCCGCCCGGATAGCGACCGCTGGGCGGGCGTACACTCACAGTCATGCCATATTTGCGTCAGAAGCCTGACATATCCCGCCTGCACACTGTCTCGATGGTAAGGAGTCTTGTGCGATGCTTGAGTTAGGACGTGTGGACGCCCGCAAGGGCGCAGCACAGTGGGCTGGATCGTCCGCGCCGGTTTATGTGGTTGGCCTCGCCCGCACGGCCGAAGAAATCGAAGAGATTCAGCGCCTGCGTTTTACCGTGTTCACCGAAGACATGGGCGTGGTGTTCCCCGAGGAAAACGAGGGCTTGGACCAGGACCGCTACGATCCCTGGTGTGAACACTTGATGGTGCGTGAGCTGGATACCGGCCGGGTAGTGGGGGGATATCGCATCCTGACGCCGGAAAAGGCACGCGAGGCCGGTGGCTATTATTCCGAATCCGAGTTCGATCTGTCCGGGCTCGCGGCGTTGCGCCATGATCTGGTGGAAGTCGGCCGTTCCTGCACGCATGCGGATTTTCGCAATGGCGCGGTCATCATGTTGTTGTGGTCCGGGCTGTCCGAATTCATGCGGCGCGGCGGCTATCGCTATATGCTGGGCTGCGCGAGCGTCAGTTTGCGAGACGATGGCGTGACGGTCGCCGAGGTCTGGCGTAATGTGGCGAGCCACCTGCAGGATCCGACGTTGCCGCGTATCCAGCCGCTATTCCGTTATCCGGTGGAACGGCTCAATAGCACCTTGCCCGGGCGCGTCCCCCCGCTTATCAAGGGCTATCTGAATCTGGGCGCCCGTATCTGCGGCGAGCCCGCTTGGGATCCGGATTTCAACGCCGCCGATTTTCCGGTATTGCTGGATATGACGCAGATGAACCGCCGATACCGGCGTCATTTCGGGCTGGATGTCGCGTGAGCCATCCACGCTGAACGCCCTGTCGTGGCTCCTGCATCGGCGTGAGAGGCCGCGAGCCAGGCACGTCGGCCGGCCTGGCTTAAAGCTCCCGCACTTCAAAGGTAAAGCCGACCTTGCCCCATTCGGCTTCTTCGCTGCGTAGGGTGTATTCGCTAAGCGGATGTTTGGCCAGCCACATCTGGTTGACGTGAACGACGAAGCGCTTTCCATCCACCGTCACGCTCAACGGTAATTGCGCAATGTCGGCGCGACGACGCATCAGTAGTACCGACAGGCGCAGGCAGAGAATCGCCACCCATTGACTGCGGTGGCGCACCATCGATTCCAATTTGGTCAGCTTGCCTTGGTGGCCCAGGGCCAAAAGCGCAAGCAACTCCTGATCCGCTTGCGAGAAACCGGGCATGTCCGCGTTCGCCAGCACATACGCCGTGTGCTTGTGATAGGCGCCATGCGCGATCGACAGTCCGACTTCGTGCAGATCGGCGGTCCAGGCCAGGGCATTGCGCAGTTCGGCGTGCTTATCGCCCGGCTCGTAGATGGTGTCGAAGAACTTTAGCGCCGCCTGCCGCACGCGCTGCGCCTGATTCATGTCCACGTGGTAGCGTTTCATGAACTGGCGCACCGATTGATCGCGGGTGTCTTTCGCGACGTCGCGCCCAAGCAAGTCATGCAGTACGCCCACGCGTAGCGCGCCATCACCGGTGTCCATCTGCTCGATGCCCAGCTCGTCGAATAGCGCACCCATGATCGCCAATCCGCCCGGCAACACCGCCGCGCGTTCCAGCTTGATCCCGGGCAGTTCCGAGGGAATCACACGGCCCGAACGGATGATGCGTTCCTTGAGCTTGTTCATCCCCGCGCGCGTGATGCCGCGATCCGAGAAGCCGCATTCGGTCAGGATCGCGTAGAGCGCTTTGGCCGTGCCCGAGGAGCCGAAGGCTTCCTTCCAACCGGTTCGGCGGTAGGTTTTCGAGATCACCTCGGCTTCGCGGCGCGCCATCATCTCGGCCTGCCGCATGCGTTCGGCCGTGATTACCCCGTCTGCGAAAAACTGGCGGCTGTAGGTCAAGCAGCCCATGTGCAACGAGGTCATCAGACCGGGCTCCAGACCCTTGCCGATGACAACTTCGGTCGAGCCGCCGCCGATGTCGATGACCAGACGCTTGTTGTCGGAGGCCGGCAGCGAATGCACCACACCCAGATAAATCAGCCGCGCTTCCTCGCGCCCGGCGATTACCTCAATCGGAAACCCCAGGGCCGCCTCGGCCCGCGGCAAGAACTCGGGCGTATTGCGCGCCACGCGGAACGTATTGGTCGCCACCGCCCGCACACGGCTAGGAATAAAGCTATGCAAGCGCTCGCCGAATCGTCCCAACACCGCGATGGCGCGATCGATCGCGTCCTGGCTCAGGACGTTATTCTCGTCCAGACCAGCCGCCAGGCGGACGGTCTCCTTTAGACGGTCGACGGGGTACAGCTGCGGCTCGCCTTCATGTTGAACCACCCGTGCGACGGATAGGCGAAAGCTGTTGGAGCCGATGTCCACGGCGGCCAGAAGGTGATCCATGCGGGAAAAGAGGAGGGCTAGTAGAGCGTCAATTATAGGGAACCCTTGTGGCGCCGCACCACCGATCGCGCCAGAGTGTGCGGAATTGGCGTAGGCTATGGGGTTTCGCCACACTGTCACGGAACAGTCACGTCAACCCAGTAAAACCGCAGCCTCTGCGCCCTAGTAATGGAACTCGGTATGTCCGCATCGAAGGTCGATTCCCCATTTTTGAATCGTGAGCTGTCGCTGTTGAAATTCAATGAACGGGTGCTGGCGATGGCGGAAAATCCCGAAGTCCCGCTCCTAGAGCGCCTGCGCTATGTCTGTATCGTCAGCTCCAACCTCGACGAGTTTTTCGAGATCCGCGTCTCCAGCTTGAAGGAAAAGATCCGCCAGAATCCTGGCATGGTCGGCCCCGACGGCCGTACGCCGGCCGAGGTGTTTGTACGGGTGCAGGAAAAGGTGCACGCACTGGTGGAGCGCCAGTATCAGCTGCTCAATGACGACATCCTGCCGCGCCTTGATGCCGAGGGCATCGCGCTGCTGCATGCTTCGGAATGGAACGCGGCGCAGCAGCAGTGGGCCTACGAGCTCTTCACCAACGATGTGATGCCGCTGCTGACTCCCATCGGGCTGGATCCGGCGCATCCGTTTCCTCGGGTCTATAACAAGAGCCTGAACTTTATCGTCGCGCTGTCCGGGGCCGATGCGTTCGGGCGTCAAGCGTCTATTGCGATCGTGCAAGCGCCGCGCGCGTTGCCACGGCTGATCAAGATGCCGCCCGAGATTTCGGGCAAGCCCGATGGCTACATCCTGCTGACCTCGCTGCTGCGCGCCTTCGTGGGCGAGCTGTTTCCCGGCTTGGAAATGCTGGGCTGTTATCAATGGCGCGTCACGCGCAACAGCGATCTCTTTGTCGATGAAGAAGAAGTCACCAACCTGCGGCTGGCCTTGCAGGGCGAACTCTCGCAGCGCAATTTTGGCGCATCGGTGCGGCTGGAAATCGATCGCCTCACCCCGCCCGAACTCGAGGCCTACTTACAGGACGAGTTCTCGCTCACGGCCAACGACACTTATCGCGTACATGGGCCGGTGAATTTGTCGCGCCTGATACAGCTGTGCGAGGTGGGTAGCCGGCCCGACCTGCTCTACACCCCCCATCACGGCTCGGTTCCGCCGCCGCTGGATCGCGTGGCGGACAAGCCGGCTGACCTGTTTGCCGCCATCGCCAAAGCCGACCGGCTGCTGCATCACCCGTACCAGTCCTTCCAGCCCGTTATCGATTTTCTGACTGCCGCCGCACTGGATCCGGACGTGATGGCGATCAAGCAGACGATCTATCGCACCGGCGAGGATTCGGAACTCATGAAAATCCTGCTGGCGGCCGCGCGCGCTGGCAAGGAGGTCACCGTCGTGGTTGAACTGATGGCGCGCTTTGACGAACAGACCAACATCAATTGGGCGGCGCGTCTGGAGGAGGTGGGCGCGCACGTCGTGTACGGCGTGGTCGCGCATAAAACGCACGCCAAAATGGCCGTGGTCCTGCGCCGGGAAAAAGGCAAGCTACGGCGCTACGCGCATCTGGGTACAGGCAACTATCACCCCCGCACCGCGCGTCTATATACGGATTTTGGCCTGCTGACCGCCGACCCGGATCTGTGCGAGGACATGGACAAGGTTTTTGGCCAGCTCACCGGGCTCGGCGCGCGCCGCAAGCTGAAGGCGCTGGTGCAGTCGCCCTTCACCATGCACGAAACCATGATGGCGTTGATCCAGGCCGAGACACGCGCGGCTCAGGAAGGGCGCCCCGCCAAGATCATGGCCAAGATGAACGCCTTGCTCGAGGAGCGCATCATCACCGAGCTCTACCACGCCAGCCAGGCTGGCGTGAAGATCGACCTGGTTGTGCGTGGCGTCTGTGCGCTGCGGGCAGGGGTGCCAGGGCTATCAGAAAACATCCGCGTGCGCTCTATCGTCGGGCGTTTTCTGGAGCATTCGCGCGTCTTTTATTTCTATGCGGATGGCGCGGAAACCGTTTATTTGTCATCGGCCGATTGGATGGACCGAAATTTCTTTCGCCGCGTGGAAATCGCATTTCCCATACGCGATAAGCACGCCAAGAAACGCGTGATCGAAGAGGCCTTTACCTTTGCCTGGCGCGACAACCAGCTCGCCTGGGATCAGCGGCCCGATGGCACCTATGCGCCCGCGCGTAATCACCGTGCGCCGTTCAATCTGCACGAACATCTCATGGAGCGTTTGAAATAGCGTGGCCTGACGCGTGATCAGCAACTGTCACAGACTTGTCATGTTGGCCTTTTAAGATGCGTGCTGTCGATGAGCGGAGCGAGCGAAAAACGCCCGCCGCGACCTCCTCAACAAGCACAGAAGGAACTCCATGTTCAAGCGTGTACTGAAGCAGATTACCGTCGGCGTGGCCCTGGGCGGCGCCGTATTCGCGGCGCAGGCTGCCAATGTCACTGGCGCGGGCGCTTCGTTCCCGTACCCTGTCTACGCCAAGTGGGCGTCCGATTACAAAGCCGCCACCGGTGTGGCCGTCAATTATCAGTCCATCGGCTCTGGCGGCGGCCAGCAGCAGATCAAGGCCAAAACCGTCGATTTCGGCGCCTCTGACGATCCCCTCAAGGCCGACGACCTCGAAAAGAGCGGCCTGTTGCAATTCCCCGCCGTGATAGGCGGCACGGTGCCCGTCATTAACGTCGACGGCATCGAGCCGGGCCAACTAAAGCTGTCGGGCCCCGTGCTCGCCGATATCTTCCTCGGCAAAATCAAGAAGTGGGACGACGATGCCATCAAGGCTCTGAACGCCGGTCTGAAGCTGCCTTCGACCGACATCATCGTGGTGCATCGCTCGGATGGATCGGGCACCACATTCGGCTGGACGAACTATCTCTCCAAGGTCTCGCCAGAGTGGAAGGAAAAGGTCGGTGAAGGCAAAGCCGTTAAATGGCCGACGGGCCACGGTGGCAAGGGCAACGAGGGTGTCGCCGCTTACGTGGGTCAGCTGAAAAACTCGATCGGCTATGTCGAATACGCGTACGCCAAGCAGAACAAGCTGGCATGGACGCAGTTGCAAAACCAGGACGGGCAATTCGTGCAGCCGGATCAGGGCGCTTTTGCCGCCGCGGCGGCTAACGCCGACTGGAAGGCCGCGCCTGGCATGGGTGTGGTGCTGACCAACGAGCCGGGCGCCAAATCCTGGCCCGTGACCGCGGCCACCTTTATCCTCATGCACAAGGTGCAGGACAAACCTGAGCAGGCTCGCGCGGTGCTCGAGTTCTTTGACTGGGCCTTCAAGAATGGCGCGCCGGCCGCGCAAGCCTTGGACTACGTGCCGCTGCCCGATAACGTGACGGCGCAGATCCGTGACGCATGGGGCGAAATTAAGTCCGCCGATGGCAAGCCCGTCTGGAAGTAAACCTAAGGTCATCAAGCAGCCGCCACCACCTAGCGTTCGCCTATGAAGTCAAATAATCACGCGCTACTGGATGCGCTGTTCAAGCACGCTACGCGGCTGTTTGCGTTCCTGGTGTTCCTATTGCTGGCGGCAATTATGTTGTCGCTGGTCTATGGCAGCCGGGAAACCTTGTCCAAATACGGCCTGGCGTTTCTGTGGCATAACGATTGGGATCCGGTACAGCAGAGCTATGGTGCGGTGGTGCCCATCGTGGGCACGCTATTGACCTCGGCCATCGCGCTCGTCATTGCGGTGCCCGTGTCGTTTGGCATCGCGATTTTTCTGACCGAGTTGGCTCCCGCGTGGTTGCGCCGGCCGCTCGGCACCGCGATTGAGATGCTGGCCGCGATTCCATCGATCATTTACGGGATGTGGGGCCTGTTTGTCTTTGTGCCGATCTTCCAGCAGTACGTACAACCGTCATTGATTTCGGTGTTGGGTAGTCTGCCTGTCGTGGGCGAGCTGTTTGCCGGCCCGCCGTTTGGGATCGGGATTTTTACGGCCGGGCTTATTCTGTCGATCATGATTATCCCGTTCATCGCTGCGGTGATGCGCGATGTGTTCGAGTTGGTGCCTACGCTACTTAAAGAGTCTGCCTACGGCCTGGGCAGCACGACCTGGGAAGTGATGTGGCGCGTGGTGTTGCCCTATACCAAGACGGGCGTGATCGGCGGCATCATGCTGGGCCTCGGGCGCGCACTGGGCGAAACCATGGCGGTGACTTTCGTGATCGGCAATGCGTTTCAGTTCCCGGGCTCGTTGTTTTCGCCGGGCAATTCGATTGCTTCGGCGCTCGCCAACGAATTCAACGAGGCGGGCGGAATCCAAAAATCCGCGCTGTTGGAACTCGGCCTGATTCTGTTCCTCATCACCACGGTTGTGCTCGCGCTGTCAAAGGTGCTGCTCTCCAGAGCGACAGCTAACGAAGGCAAAAAGACCTGATAGCCCCGGGGACAACACATGTTCGACAATATCAACACAAATAACGGCATCTATCGGCGACGGCGCCTGGTCAACAAAGTTATGTTGACGCTTTCACTGGCCACGTTGGTGTTCGGTTTGTTCTGGCTGTTCTGGATCATCCTGACCCTGCTGTTGAAAGGCGCGCCAGCCTTGTCGTGGAGCCTCTTTACCGAAATCACGCCGCCGCCCGGTCAGGATGGTGGCCTGATCAACGCCATCGTGGGCAGTCTGTTGATGGCCGGCGTGGGGACCTTGATCGGTACGCCGATCGGGGTGCTGGCCGGGACCTATTTGGCGGAATACGGCCAGCGCGGCTGGCTCGCGCCCGCGACGCGATTCCTGAACGACGTGTTGCTCTCCGCGCCGTCCATCATTATCGGGTTGTTCATCTATGCCGTGTATGTGGCGCAGGTCGGCCATTATTCCGGATGGGCGGGCGCGCTGGCCTTGTCCATCCTGGTGGTGCCGGTGGTGGTGCGCACCACCGACAACATGCTGTTGCTAGTGCCCAACAGCTTGCGCGAAGCCGCCGCCGCGCTCGGATGCCCGAAGTGGCGCATGATCACCATGGTGTGTTATCGCGCGGCCAAGAGCGGCATCATCACCGGCATCCTGCTGGCGATCGCGCGCATTTCCGGCGAGACCGCGCCGCTGCTATTCACCGCGCTATCGAATCAATTCATGTCATGGGACATGAACGCCCCTATGTCGAATCTGCCCGTCGTCATCTATCAATATGCCGCCAGTCCTTTCAAAGACTGGAACAACTTGGCTTGGGCTGGCGCGACGCTTATTACCTTGCTGGTGCTGGGGATCAATATCCTCGCGCGCAGCCTGTTTCGGAAATCGTGATCGCCCTGCGGCGCGTCTGAGCGCGCGGCATCAGGAAAAAACGCTATGCAAAATACGGTACTGGTCGATGCTAAAACAACGACCCCCGACGCCCGGCCTAAGCTGGAGGTCAAGAATCTCAACTTCTACTATGGCAAGTTCCATGCGTTACGCAACGTGAATCTCTCCGTTCGCAAGAATAAGGTCACCGCGTTCATCGGCCCGTCCGGCTGCGGCAAGTCGACGCTGCTGCGCACCTTTAATCGCATGTTCGAACTCTATCCCGGTCAGCGCGCAGAGGGCGAGATCTTGCTCGACGGTGAAGATCTGTTGACCTCGAAGATGGATATTTCGCTCATCCGCGCCAAGGTCGGCATGGTGTTCCAGAAGCCCACGCCCTTTCCGATGAGCATCTATGACAACATCGCCTTCGGTGTGAAGCTGTTCGAGCGCCTCTCTAAAGGCGAGATGGAAGAACGCGTGGAATGGGCCTTGACCAAGGCCGCATTGTGGAACGAGGTCAAGGACAAGCTACACCAGAACGGCAACAGCTTGTCGGGCGGGCAACAGCAACGCTTGTGCATCGCCCGCGGCGTGGCGATCAAGCCGGAGGTGCTGCTGCTGGATGAACCCTGCTCGGCGCTCGATCCGATATCGACCGCGAAGATCGAGGAGCTGATCGCCGAGTTAAAGAATGACTACACGGTCGTCATCGTGACCCACAACATGCAGCAGGCGGCGCGCTGTTCCGACTACACCGCGTATATGTACTTGGGCGAGTTGATGGAGTTTGGCGAGACCGACCAGATCTTTGTCAAACCCGCGCGTAAAGAGACCGAGGACTACATCACGGGCCGTTTTGGCTAAGGCGCCAACGAACCAAAGATAACGCCCTTCGGGGCCTCGCAAAAAGAATCGCCAGGACCCGTCAATCACGGCCCTGGCGATTTTCCATGCTGAGTACGGCTTAGTACGTCACAGTCATCGTGGCATAGTAAGCGCGACCCGGTTCGTTGTAGGTCGCCGCGCCTGCGCTGCTGGCGTTGCCTTCACGATAGAGCTTCTTGTCGAACAGGTTGCTCACGCCCACGCGGAAACGCAGGTTGTTGTTGGGCTCGTAGCCCACGCTCAGACCCACCAATGCATAGGGGCTGACGGTTTGACGGCCGTTGCCTTCCAGCGTTTCACCGGTACGCATATTGGTCTTCGGTCCTTTCTGCTTGCCGTAGTAGGTCAGGTTGGCTTGGAACGACCATTCGGGCGTGTAGAACCAATCAAGCGTGCTGTTGATCGTGTACTGAGGAATCACGCTCAGCGGCTCGCCCGTATCCTTACTCTTGCTTTGCAGCATGTAAGTGAAGTTGGTGTTCCAGTCCAACGTCGGGGTCAGAGGCACGAAGAGGTTGCCTTCCAAGCCTTCGACCACGGCCTTGCCGCTGTTGGACCATTGCAGCACGCGAGCGCCATTGTTCAAACGGTACAGATACTCGGTATCCGCGACGATTTTGTTTTTGTAATCGTTGCGGAAATACGCGACGCTGGTTTTCCACGTACCCGGGTCATACTCGAAGCCGATTTCCTTATTGACGCTGATTTCGGGCTTCAGATCCGAACTACCCACCAGGTAGCAGCCGTTGGAGTTCGCTTCGGCGACCGAGCAACCATTACCGCGGCTATACAGCAGATAGTTCGGGTTCGATTGATACAGGTTGGGCGCCTTGTAGGCGCGCGCGATACCGCCTTTCAGGCGCAGCGTGTCGGTGACTTTATACGAGGTGTTCAGGCTCGGGCTGAAGTTGCCGCCGAATTCGCTGTTGTGGTCATAACGCAGCCCCGGCGTCACGATGGTGCGCATGCCGGCTTGGATATTGTCCTCGACAAAGAGCGCGTAGCTGTCTTGTGAGGTCTTGGTCGGACGGTCGCCCGTCGCCGTGCCGGGAATCGTGCCACCCGTATAGGTTTGACGCAGCGACGACGGATCATCCAGCGACTCATGCAGGTATTCGATACCCACGGTGGCCACTTGCTGCAGGCCCAGCGTGAACGGCACGCTGACTTCGCTTGCGCCACGCAGCGTGCGCAGGCGCGCGGTATCGCGGCCGAGATCGGTCGGGGCGCCTTCCGGGCCGCCGGCGAGACCCTCTGCCTGACGCGAGTTGCGCGTGTAGTCGTACGACAGTTCCGTGCGCGACGTACCCCAATCGTAGTTACCGCGGTGCGTGACGCCAAAGCTCTCGCGATACATCGCGTTGGTTTCTTTGCCGTAGAGGCTATCCGAGAACGCACTGTTTACGTTGTTCATCGTGTCGCCGGCGTAAAGGTTGCCTTGACGGCTAAAGCCTGCCTCGAACTCGAACGTGTCGCGGGTCGTCGGACGCCAGGCGAACAGCGCGTTCAAGTCTTGGTTGATGACACCTTCGCGGCCGGACGTGTTGGCCACGCCATTCGCATCGACTGTCGCGTGATCGGCGTTAATGTTGCGATCGTCAGGATTCGTCTTGTTGTAGTTTGCGTACACGCGCATGCTCACCGTATCGGTGATTGGCGTGGACAAACGTGCGTTGACCCGGTTGGTGTTGCCTTCCTTGCTGTTTTCAGGCTGATTGATGTAGTACGTCGCCGATGCCGTCGTCTTGTCCGTGGGCTGCTTGGTGATGATGTTGACCACACCTCCCATCGCGCCCGAACCATAGCGGGCAGCGGCCGGGCCGCGGATGACTTCGATACGTTCGACTTCCTCGGCCGGCACCCAGTTGGTGTCGCCACGCGTGTCGCGATCGCCGTTCCAGCCATAGCGCACGGCGTTGCGCGATTCGACCGGCTTGCCGTCGATCAGGATCAGGGTGTTTTCCGGACCCATGCCGCGGATGTCGATCTGACGGCTATTGCCACGCGCGCCACTAGCACTGTTTCCCGTCAAGTTCACGCCGGGTTCGCGGCGGATGATGTCGGAGAGATCGTTGGTCGGCGGGCGACGTTGGATTTCTTCGGCCGTGATCACCGAAACGCCCAGCGATTCTTTGACTTCCTCTTCCGCGGTGCCAAGCACCTCGACAGCGGACAGCTCCTGCACCACGGCCGGGTCCGTCGGCAGGGGAGCGTTGGCCTCGCTCATCTGAGCCTGAACGACGCTGGGCAGGGCAGCGCCTGACAGAGCGAGAGTGACTAGGGCGCCGAGATAATGGCGCTTGAAAGGTGGCGTTGACATGGCCGGCTTCTCCGAATGCGCAAAACATTGTGCGCATCCCCGCGCAGGGGTGCGCTGATTAGTATTATTAGGAATGATTTACACTATCATTCACAGAGGCGATTATGTCAGGCGAGGGCGGATCACGACTTTGAATGCACACCAAATTGCTTTGCTAAATCCTCATTTGGTCATCTGAAGTTACATGGACACGGTTTCTACGGGGAGCGCTGCGCGGATAACTCAGCCAGCCGGGTTAATCGATAAAGCCGCGTTACATAGCCAGGCGGCCCATAGTGCCTTGCGATACGCTGTCGAGGCGCCCAGCGCGCAGCAGCCTGTTTTCGAGGGCCTGATCGACACGACGAAGCTAAGCGAGGGCCTCATCCAACATCGGGTCGATGCGCGGGACCTGCAGGGAGCGGCCGTCCGTGCCGATCTGCAGCCAGGTCTGCGCATTGCTGTTACGGTCGCGGGCAGGGCGGATGTCAGCTACGACGGCTATCGTCTGTTGCTCGGGCCGCATCGCGACGGCCGCGCGGCCGGCGCGATGGTGGCGCTGACCGAGCCAGCCCGTTTCGTGAGGCAATCCCGGCGTGGCGACATCGAGCGCAGCGTCAGTCTGACGCTAAGCGAGGCCTGGCTGAGGGAACGTCTGGGCGACACGATGCCGTTTTGCCTGGAGTTTGCCCGGCGGCATCTGTCCGTTCATCCGTGGATGGCCTCGTCGCAGACCGTGGCGTTGGTCACGCAGATGTTGGCCCCATCGGCCCTCGAAGGACCACTTTGGCGGCTATATCAGGAGTCGCGCTGTATGGCGTTGGTCGTCGATGCGCTGTCGGATCTGGATGGCGCCGCGATGGCGCCTATGGGGGTAACGCTGCGTCCGCGCGAACGCGTCCGGATGGAACAGGTGCGCGACCTGCTTGACAGCGGCGCGGCCGATGAGATGAGTCTGGTCGAAATTGCCCGCCAGGCCTGCGTCAGCGTCAATACCCTGCAACGACAGTTTCGCGCGGCCTGGGGAAAAACGGTGTTCGCGTATTTACGCGACGCGCGCCTGGCGCGGGCGCGCATGGCGTTGGAGCGCGATGCCGTGAGCGTGACCGAAGCGGCGCTGATCGCGGGCTATTCCAGCCCGGCGAATTTCGCGACCGCCTTTCGGCAACGATACGGCATTGCCCCCGGCCAGGCGGGCCGGCGTGGCGATTAACCGATCACGCGGAAGCGCTCCGCGTCATTCATAAAGGCTTTCTCGCCGAATCCGCCGGCATTGGCCCCAAACGGCATTTGCGCGCGCAATTTCCAGCTGGCCGGGATGTTCCATTCAGCCGCGACCGCCGCGTCGATGAGTGGGTTGTAATGCTGCAGACTCGCGCCCACGCCGGCGTCAGCCAGCGCGGCCCACACGGCCAGTTGCGCCATGCCGCTCGATTGCTCTGACCAGATCGGGAAATTGTCTGCATACAGCGCGAATTTCTCTTGCAGCCCCCGAACGACGTCCTGGTCTTCATAGAACAGTACCGTGCCCACGCCTGCCGCAAAACTCGTCAGACGGGTGACGGTTTTGTCAAAATTTTCCGGCGGCGCGACCTTGCGTACTTCTTCGATGGCGATTTGCCAAAGCTTTTCGCTCTGGTCGCCAAACAGAATCACGGCACGCGAGCTTTGCGAGTTAAACGACGAGGGGCTGTGTTTGACGGCTTCCTGAATCAGCGAAGCGAGGTCTTCCTTGGACAGGGATACGTCGCGGCCCAGGGCATATTGGCTGCGGCGCTGCTTGAGTTTGTCGAGAAAGGTATTGCTCATTAAGAAAAGTCCTGCGTTGTCTACGTACCTGCATTCTATCTGCCACCCCTGGATCGCCCCCGCCATTGCCCTGCGAGCCGTCGGGGCTTTGCCGCTAGAATGCACCTTATGACGGAAAAACTGCGACTCGATAAGTGGCTGTGGGCAGCCCGTTTCTATAAGACCCGCAGCCTGGCTTCCCAGGAAATTGGCAAGGGCAGGGTGCTGGTCAATCATCAGCCGGCCAAGCCCGCGCGTGAAGTGGCCGTTGGCGATCTGGTTACGGTGCGTAAAGAAGATCCGCCCATTCATGTCGAGGTTCGCGCCATCAGCGCGGTGCGCGGCCCGGCGCCCGTAGCGCGGCAGCTATATGAGGAAACGGCCGAGAGTATCGTCGCGCGCGAACGCGCCGCCGAGTTGCGGCGTCTTGCCCCGGAACCCGCGCAGGCGTTGACCGCGGGTCGCCCCACCAAGCGCGATCGTCGCCTGATCGATCAAGTTCGCGGGAAATAAGGGCGTCGCGGCTTGAGAGGGGCAACGTTTGGGCTATCCCAGCGCGGTGCGGAATGTGGTAGCATTCCGTTCCCTGTTCGATGTCGCCTCACGCAGCGTCTAACAGATGGCAGTACCCGTCGGGGCGTAGCGCAGCCTGGTAGCGCATCTGCTTTGGGAGCAGAGGGTCGCGAGTTCGAATCCCGCCGCCCCGACCAATAAAATCAAAGGCTTACAGATTTTCGTCTGTAGGCCTTTTTTATTTGCTGATTGAGGCTTAAACAAAGGCCCGACTAGTCAGCTAAATTCGACAAATAAACCAATGGTATAGCGAGGCTTGCGTTTTGACTCGCATGGCGTACCAGTTCCCGCTCGGCGTTGCGCAGATCGGGCTTGACCCGGACGACAGCGCTAAATATCCGAACTCCCACGATTGACGCTCGCGCCCCGACAATCCGTGCGGATATAGCGCCGAACCTCGTGCGGTGCGTACCCGTGGTCTTTGAACGCCGAGTACAGGTGGGCGTTGGCTTGTACCCACCGTGACGGGTTAAGCCGCTTTTCGGTCAGCGGTGGAGCTGATCTAGTTTCCTGAACGGCGTTGAACTATGGCTTGAGATCCGCGGTCATCGAGTTCAATAAACTCCTTTTTTGCCGCGTTTAATGCCTGCATGAATTGCGGGTTGGCATGTAGTGCGGCCACGACTGCCGCGCCCATGATTCGCCCATTGTCTACGTCGCTGCGCCAATGAGCACCGCACACTACCCGGCTGTCACCGAATGACAGGCCCCGGCGCAAAATCTGCGTTTCACGCTCGGGATTAATTTCGGCCAATACCAGGGCAGCTGCCCATCCAAAAGACGCATGTCCAGACGGATAAGAGCCCGTTTTGGCCATTTTGCTGTCTCGCTCCGGCGTACATGTCGCATCTTTATAGATAACAAACGGGCGCACCCGCATGTAATGGTTTTTGGCGCTTCGCATCGCGTAGTCGTGGCTGTCGTGCAAGATTCGATTCATGAGTGCAAACAGCACCGGCGTGTGACTGGCCGAAATTTCCATTCCAAACGCTTCCGAGAAAGCGCTTCCGAAATTCTTGTAGTCGGCATCTTGAGCCGCGAGGGCTGTTCTTTCCGGGTCCCTTAATACATGGCCGGCTTTGTATTCGGCCTCATCCGCGAGGAATGCCACGGAAGTTTCCGCAGGAGGCGGGGGCAATATGGCCAGGCTGTCAGGGGCCGTCTTCGCAGTAAGAAAACCCGGATTTTCCGTTGCATGTACGGCGGTAAGCTGCGCCAACCCGCAAAATGTCGAAATCAGAAGAAAATGTCTGAGCATCGTTGTTCAATGTTTTGGAGCGGCGCCAGCTGGTTAACAGGGTTACCAACGTGGCGCGTGCGTGGCCATCCGGCTCCGTACCGGTCTCACTTTATTATTGCGCTGTGCAATTGATACGAGCTAAGACTTGTCTCATTTTTTCGCGGCCGTGAATTGCTCTGGCGATGGTGAACCGAGTTTTATTTTGCTGGCTCGTAAGCCAGTTCCATCCGATACGCCAACGCCAAAAATAATGACTGCGCCAGACATAGCGTGCTGGTCAGCGAACGAAATCCGAACGTCGCACTGTCCTGAGCCAACAGCGTGACCGTCGCCCGTGCCGCCAACGGACTTAACTGGCTGTCGGTCAGCGCCAGCACGCGGGCACCGCGCGCCAAGGCCAGATCGACGACCTCCAATGTTTCCGGGGCATATGGCTCGAACGACACCGCGAGCATCACATCGCCCGGCGCCAATGCGCGTAGCTCGCCCTTTTGCATCGCGCCGAGGCCATGCAGCCAATGCACGGGCTTAGAGGTATGTTGCAAGGCATAGGCCAAATAGGACCCCACCGGAAACGCGCGCCGCGACGCGGCGAGCCAGATTGCGGGCGCTTCCAGCATCAACTCAACGGCAGCTTCGAATTGATCCGTGGGCAGCCCGCGCTGCAGGGCTTGCAGACTGGCGATGCTGCCTTCGATGACTGCATGCGCGAGCCGCGCGCCGCCCACGTCCGCTTGTCCGGTGGCCTCGCCGCTGGCGATCAGTCCTCGAATCCGATCCTGGTAATCATGCTGAACCGCGAGCTGCCTCGCGGCATCCGCGCGGAACAAGAGCTGCATCTGCGTGTAGCCTGAAAACCCGAAGTGCTTGGCAAACCGCACCACGGCCGAAGCCGGCACGCCGCAGCTGTCAGCCGTGGCCTGAATGCCGTCGAACGCGACGCGCTCGCCCTGCATCTCGACATACTGGCCGATACGCTTGAGCTGTCGGCTGAGCGCATCGAATTGTTCGCGCAGCGCCACAAGAAATGCGCCCGCGTCGGCATAGGGCGATTCACTTCCCGGCGGGGCTGGCTGGAGTTTTCTATTTTTCATTATTTTGGAAAATATTTTCTATTTGAACTATGATAGCAGCCCAGTAGCATCCACCACGGGGATATCCCCACGCTAGCACATGACGACTTCACCGCTGAATTTTCCTGCTAATCGCCCGATCGATGTGGCTTGCCTGGGTCGGCTGGCGGTCGATCTCTACGCACAGCAGATCGGCTGCAGTCTCGAGGAAGCGCACAGTTTTGCCAAGTACCTGGGCGGTTCGTCTGGGAATATGGCCTTCGGCACGGCGCGCCTGGGATTGCGTTCGGCGATGATCTCGCGCGTGGGCGATGAACAGAATGGGCGGTTCTTGATCGACACGTTGCGCCTTGAAGGATGCGACACGAGTCAGATTCAGATAGATCCGCAGCGTCTGACCGGCATGGTGTTGTTGGGGATCAAGGATAAGGACACGTTCCCCCTTTTATTCGCGCGCGAAAACTGCGCGGATATGGCCTTGGATGCCGATGCCATCGATGAAAATTTCCTGGCGCGCTGCCGTAGCCTGATTATCACCGGCACCCATTTGAGCGCGCCGGGTGTCCTGGCGGCGAGCCGCCGCGCGTTGGACATCGCGGCGCGACATGGCGTGGTGCGGATGCTGGATATCGATTACCGGCCGGTGTTGTGGGGCCTGACCACGCGCGGCGATGGCGAAACGCGTTATGTGGCCAGCGCAGAGGTCAGCGCACGTCTGCAAGCTGAACTGCATCAGTTCGATTTGATTATCGGCACTGAAGAAGAATGGTTGATCGCAGGGGGCGTCGAGGGTGACCTGATCGAGAGCCTGCGTCGCGTGCGCGCGTGCAGTCAAGCGGTATTTGTGGTCAAACGCGGCCCCTTGGGCTGCTCGCTGATCGAGGGTCCGGTGCCGGATCGTATCGACGATGCGCCCACCGTAATGGGCGAGCGCGTCGAGGTGTTGAACGTATTGGGCGCGGGCGATGCGTTCGCCTCGGGTCTTCTGGCCGGCTTGTTGCGCGGTAAAAGCCTCGCGGAATCCGCCGCCATTGCCAATGCTTGCGGCGCGATTGTGGTGTCGCGGCACGGTTGCGCGCCGGCCATGCCGACCCGAGCGGAATTGGAGCACTGGTTCTCGGGGCATCGCCATACGCGACCCGATCATGATGCCGCCTTGTCGCATCTGCATCGCGTCAGTCGGGCGCGCCCGGCCTGGCCCGAACTCTGCGTGCTGGCTTACGACCATCGCAGTCAGTTCGAGGACCTCGCGCACGAGACTGGCGCGCCGTTGGAACGATTGCGCACGCTCAAGCGCCTGATTAATGAGGTCGTGGCCGATGTCGAGCGCGGCGAGGGCAATGCGGGTCGCATGGGCGTGCTGATCGATGGTCGGCGTGATCTGGGCGCCGAGGCGCTGCACGAGGCCACGGGTCGTGGTTGGTGGATAGGCCGGCCGATCGAACTGCCGGGCTCGCGTCCCCTGCGTTTTGACGGGACGGATTCTCTGGCGACCGAGTTGCAGCACTGGCCGCTGTCGCATACGGTCAAGTGTCTGGTTTTCTATCATCCCGATGACGCCCAGTCGCTGCGTGATGAGCAAGATGCCTGGCTGCGCCAGGTCTGGACGGCCACTCGCGCCAGCGGACACGAGTTGCTGCTGGAAGTCATTCCGCCCAAAGACACGCTGGGGCCAGACGATCGCGGCCAAGCCGTGGTGCGGGCGATCCAGCATTTTTACGACATGGGGATCAAGCCGGAATGGTGGAAAGTTGGCGCCATGAGCCGGGCCAATTGGGAGGCGCTTGACGCGTTGGTGCGCGACCGCGACCCGTGGTGCCGGGGGGCCGTGATCTTGGGTTTGTCCCAACCGCTGGAGCAGTTGGTCGAAGCCTTTGCCGAAGCTCAGGCGCCCGTGGTCAAAGGGTTCATGATCGGTCGCACTGTGTGGGCCGCACCCGCACGGGCATGGCTGCGCGGCGAAACGGATGATCGGACGTTCCAGGCGGCTGTAGCCCAATCATTTCGCGCGCTTGTCGCGGGTTGGCGTCGTAGTCGCCGCGCCGAGCACGAGGCTGTAGCACCGCAATCCGCCACGGCCTGAGTCCGCCCCTGTCTTTGATGATATTGAGCGGCCCGCCGTGGCCGCGAGCAGAACAACGTACAAAGGAGATCTCCATGACTGTCACTACCCGCCGTCAATTCCTCGGCTCCCTTGGCGCGCTGGCCGGCGCCTTCATGTTGCCGGCCGTGGCTCGTGCCTCGGACGCCTATCCACAACGGCCGATCGAATTGATCGTGCCGTTCGCCGCGGGCGGTGGCACGGATGTGCTCGCACGCGCCTTGGCCGAGGCGGCACGTCCTCAAGTGGGCCAAGATCTGATCGTGCTGAATCGTGCGGGCGCCAGTGGCGCTGTCGGCTGGACCGAACTGGCCAATGCCAAGCCGGACGGCTATAAGGTCGGCATTATCACCGTCGAGTTGACCATGATTCCGCATATGGGCATGACCAAGATCAACTCGGATGCGGTGATCCCGGTGGCGCGTTTGAACGCCGACCCGGCCACGATTGCCGTGCGCGCGGATTCGCCGTTCCAGACAATTGAAGACTTGATCGAGGCCGCCCGCAAGGAACCGGACGCGATCACTGTTGGCAACGCGGGTCCCGGATCGCTAGGCCATCTGGCGGCCGCCGCGCTGCAAGACAAAGCAGGTGTTCAGTTCAACCATGCTCCTTACCGTGGCGCCAATCCTGCCGTGCTGGATTTGTTGGGCGGGCACATTCAAGCCGTCGCAGTGACCCCTGTGGAGGTGGCCAACTACGTGGCCGCGGGCAAGATTCGTCCGTTGGCCATCATGGCCGATAAACGGATCGGCGCGGGCTGGGAAAATGTCCCCACGCTGCAAGAGCGCGGGATCGATCTGCTGATCGGCGGCTGGCGTGGGCTGGCTGTCCCGCGTGGCACGCCCGATGCCGTGGTACAGAAACTGCGCGAAGCCATGGCGACGACTCTGCAAGACCCCGCGCTGCGCAAAACGATGGCCGAACTCAACATGGGTGAAGGCTATCTCGACCAGGCCGATTTTCAGGCCGTGATCGAACGCGACAATGCCGTGTTCAAGGCGCTGGTCGACAAGCTCGGTATCAAGGCCTGATAGTGACGAAGCGGGGATACGCGCTGAAAGTCGTAGTTCCCGCCGCCGAAGATACTTGCGCTGAGCCCTATGACCCGCGGTTTCGGTGCAGGCCTACCAAAAACCAAGTAGCCGCCACCACAACATACCCACGGTTGCGTAAATAACGAGTTCAATCACGCACATGGTGAAGCCGACACGCCACCATGTGCCTAGCGGGACGTAGCCGCTGCCGAAGATAATGGGCGATGTGCCGGTGGCGTAGTGTGTGAGCGTCATCATGATCGTGGAGCCCGCCACCATCATCAGCAGAAACGGCACCAGATACTCGGGCGGGACCAGCGCGGCGCCCACGCCCAGGAACGCCAGCATCATCGCACTGATATGCGCCGTCGTACTGGCAAAGAAATAGTGGGAAAACACGAATAGCAGCACCAGCAACGTCGCTGCCCAGTACCACTCCATGCCGGAGGACACGATGCCGTTTTGCAGGCCCGTGGAGAACCATTGAATCACACCGGCCCGGTTCAACTGCTCGGCCATCATCACGAGCGCGCCAAACCAGATCAGCGTATCCCAGGCGCTTTTCTCGGACAGCACATCATCCCAATTGATGGTGCCGGTGATGATCAGAATGGACAGCCCTATGAACGCTACCACTGTCGGGTCCAGCGTAAAGGCCGGTCCGAAAATAGCGGCCGGCACATCGGCCCACAATATCAGCAGTGTGGCAAAGGTCCCCAGCATGACTTTCTCGCCGGCGGATATAGGCCCCATGTTTTTGAGTTCTGTCTTTGCATAGCCGATGGCGTCGGGGGTGGCCTTGACCTGTGGTGGGGACAGCCACATCATCAGCAAGGGCATCAGCATCAGGCATAAGAGTCCGGGCAGCAACATGCATAGCGCCCAAGTCGTCCACGAAAGCTTGAAACTCTGATCGGTCACGCGCGCTACATAGTCCACGACGAGCGGATTCGGTGCGGTCGCGGTGACGAACATGCCTGAGGTGATCGTATTGGCGTGCATATTGACCAGCGACAAATACGTACCCATCTTGCGTTCCGTGCCTTTCCCCGGATCGGAGTCGAACGCCGCCGCGATCGAGCGCATGATGGGATGCACAATGCCGCCGCCGCGTGCCGTGTTGCTGGGCGTGAATGGGGCAAGCACCAACTCGCAGACAGCCAGACCATACCCGATGCCTAGCGTGCGTCGCCCTAGTGCCGAGATAAACAGCAAGCCGATGCGCTTTCCCAGACCGGTTTTTTTCAACCCGCGCGACACGAGTACGGCGACCACGATAAGCCAGATCAAGGGGTTCGACAGGCTGGAGAGTGCGTCCGAAATGGCGCCTTTGGACGATGTCGAGGTGACCTGCGTGACAGCTACCGCGGTGATCGCCATCATCGCCAGCACGCCGATGGGCATCACCTTCAGAATGATCGCCAGGATAGTCGCGAGAAACAGCGCCAGCAGCGTCCACGCCTTGTCGGTCAGTCCGCCAGGCGTGGGGGCCAGCAACATGGCCGCCAGAAACACGGCGCAGACAAGCGCGGGAATGAGCCGGAAGGACACTCGTTTTTGTATATCAGCCAGCGCGACTTGCAATCGACGAATCATGCAGGGTCCTTGTGACGCGAAATGGGTGGCGCGACGCGCCGATGGCATAGCAGCCGCAGCATTATGAGCGAGCCTGCGCGCGACTGACAACGCATCTGCGGGCGGACAGCATATATCGGACCCATCGATCAGCGCCTCTTCGCCGCCGAGATGCATTATGCTAATCTGCAATGGCAGGTTGCGTTACACCACCCCGTAACGCCGCCAGCGACGGCCTTGCGTGCGGTTACCCCCGCGCGGCGGGCTACGGCAGAAAAAGAGCGCGTGACACAATCAAAGCGTGGAGACATTTCATGAGCCAAAACGGCCCACTACGACTGCATGTCCCCGAGCCCACCGGGCGTCCGGGTTGCCGCACCGATTTTTCCTATCTGCGCCTGTCTGCGGCGGGCGAAATTCCCAAACCTCCGATCGATGTCGCCGCCGAAGATACGGTGGATCTGGCGTATCGGTTGGTGCGAGTGATCGATGATGACGGCGTGGCGCAAGGCCCCTGGGCACCGCAGTTGGATGACCAGACGCTGCTAAACGGCATGCGCGTCATGATGAAGACGCGGCTCTTCGATGCGCGCATGCTCAATGCCCAGCGTCAGAAGAAGATCTCTTTCTATATGCAAAGCCTGGGCGAGGAAGCCATCGGCGTGGCGCATGCCCTGGCGCTGGATCGCGCGGATATGTGCTTTCCAAGCTATCGGCAGCAAAGCATTCTGCTGGCGCGCGATGTCTCCTTGGTGGAGATGATGTGTCAGCTGATGTCCAACGAACGCGATCCGCTGCATGGGCGTCAGCTGCCGGTGATGTATTCCAAACGCGATGCCGGATTTTTTTCCATTTCGGGCAACTTGGCCACGCAGTTTATTCAGGGCGTGGGCTGGGCGATGGCCTCGGCGATCAAGGGGGATACGCGCATTGCTTCCGCCTGGATCGGCGACGGGGCCACTGCCGAGGCAGACTTTCATACGGCGCTGACTTTCGCGCACGTGTATCGCGCGCCGGTCATTTTGAACGTGGTCAACAATCAATGGGCGATCTCCACCTTTCAGGCCATCGCTGGCGGCGAAGGCGCGACCTTCGCCGGGCGAGGGGTAGGCTGCGGCATCGCGTCTTTGCGGGTGGATGGCAACGACTTTCTGGCGGTGTATGCCGCAACGCAGTGGGCAGCCGAGCGCGCGCGTCGCAACCTCGGCCCGACGCTGATCGAATGGGTCACCTATCGCGCGGGGCCGCATTCCACTTCCGACGATCCCTCTAAATACCGTCCTGGTGACGACTGGAGCCATTTCCCGTTGGGCGATCCCATCACGCGCTTTAAACAGCACCTTATCCAGCGCGGTATCTGGTCCGAGCCTGAGTACGAGCAAGCCCGGGCAGAGCTCGAAAGCGAAATCATGGCCGCCCAGAAAGAGGCCGAACAATACGGCACGCTGCTCGATGGCCATGTGCCGAGCGCGGCCAGCATGTTCGAGGACGTGTACGAGCAGATGCCGGCGCATCTGCGGCAGCAACGCCAGTCGCTGGGAGTGTGATCATGACGCACGAAAAGAATGGCGGTCCGACCACCATGTCGATGACCATGGTCCAGGCATTGCGTTCCGCAATGGACGTGATGCTGGCGCGCGATGAGAACGTGGTGGTGTTCGGCCAGGACGTAGGGTATTTCGGCGGCGTGTTCCGCTGCACCGAAGGGCTGCAAGCCAAGTATGGCACTTCGCGGGTGTTCGATACGCCCATTTCCGAGGGTGGCATCGTCGGCGTCGCGGTCGGCATGGGCGCATACGGTTTGCGCCCGGTGTGCGAGATTCAATTCGCGGACTATTTCTATCCCGCTTCTGACCAGATCGTGTCGGAGGCGGCTCGGCTGCGCTACCGCTCGGCCGGTGAATTCATCGCGCCCCTGACCATACGCATGCCGTGCGGCGGGGGGATTTATGGTGGGCAGACGCATAGTCAGAGCCCGGAGGCCATGTTCACCCAGGTTTGCGGGCTGCGTACCGTATTGCCGTCGAATCCCTATGACGCGAAAGGCCTGTTGATCGCTGCCATCGAGAGCAATGATCCCGTCATTTTTTTAGAGCCAAAGCGCCTGTATAACGGCCCGTTCGATGGTCATCATGATCGCCCGGTCACGCCCTGGAGCAAGCACCCCGCCAGCCAGGTGCCGACCGGGTATTACAGCGTGCCGCTGGAGTCCGCCGCGATCGTTCGTCCCGGTGAAGCGTTAACCGTATTGACCTACGGAACCACGGTACACGTGGCTCTGGCCGCTGCAGAAGAAACCGGTCTCGATGCGGAAATCATCGACCTGCGATCGCTTTGGCCGCTGGATCTGGACACCATTGTGGACTCGGTACGCAAAACCGGCCGATGCGTTGTCGTGCATGAGGCCACCCGCACCTGCGGGTTTGGCGCCGAACTGGTATCGCTCGTGCAAGAGCATTGCTTTCACCACCTGGAGTCACCTGTTGAACGTGTGACGGGTTGGGACACTCCCTATCCCCATGCACAGGAATGGGCGTATTTCCCTGGCCCCGCCCGCGTGGGTGCGGCGATGCAACGTGTGATGGAGGCATGACATGGGTGTGCATATCATCAAGATGCCTGACATCGGCGAAGGCATTGCAGAGGTAGAGCTCGTCGGCTGGCAGGTAAAGGTGGGTGATAGCGTCACGGAAGATCAGGCGCTGGCCGAGGTGATGACCGATAAGGCCACGGTAGAAATTCCGTCGCCCGTAGTGGGCAAGGTGATCGCATTAGGCGGTCAGGTCGGTGACACCATGGCGGTGGGCGCGGAGCTGATCCGGCTGGAAGTCGAGGGCGCGGGGAATGTGAAGGCCGAGGCCGATACGGCGAAACCGGATACGGTGTCAGAAGTTCAGCGCGCAAATGGCGCCGGCGCTGAACGGAAGGAAGAGGGTGACGAGCCCGCGCGTCGGCCCGAAGCGGCCGCGGATGTCCCCCGCACGATGTCCGCCGACGAGCCGTCTCTCCCCTCCAGGCCTGAGCCGGTGTCGCGCCCCGCGCCGCGCCAAGCGCGAGAACGTCCGTTAGCCTCGCCCGCTGTGCGCAAGCGTGCGTGGGATCTCGGGATCGAGCTGCGCTACGTCGCCGGATCGGGTCCCGCTGGGCGCATTCAGCACGAAGACCTGGACGCGTATCTCCAAGGCCAGAGCGCCACGGCGCCCGTGGCACCCGGCGGTTATCGCGAGCGACACGAAGAAGAAGCGATCCCCGTCGTCGGCCTGCGCCGCAAGATCGCACAGAAGATGCAGGAGTCCAAGCGCCGCATCCCGCATTTCAGCTATGTCGAAGAAATCGACGTTACCGCGATCGAACAACTGCGTGCGCAGCTCAACACCAAGTTCAGCGCCTCGCGCGGCAAACTCACCTTGTTGCCCTTCATAGCGCGGGCGATGGTGCTGGCGTTGAGAGACTTTCGGCAGATCAATGCTCGCTACGATGACGAGGCCGGTGTGGTCACGCGTTATGGCGCTGTGCATCTGGGCGTGGCGACCCAGACCGATAGTGGGTTAGTCGTGCCCGTGGTGCGTCATGCCGAAGCGCGCGATGTCTGGGGTATCGCCCGAGAAATAGCGCAGCTGGCTCAAGATGTACGCGTGGGCAAGGCCGCGCGTGACGTGTTAAGCGGTTCGACCATTACGTTGAGCAGCCTCGGACCGCTCGGAGGCATCGTCAGCACGCCAGTCATCAATTATCCCGAAGTAGGTATCGTCGGGGTTAACCGTATCGTTGAGCGACCCGTGTTTCAGCACGGCACTGTGGTGGCGCGTCAGCTGATGAACCTGTCGTCGTCATTCGATCACCGCGTCGTTGACGGCATGGACGCCGCGCAGTTTATCCAGGCGGTGCGATCGTTGCTGGAGCAACCAGCACTGCTGTTCGTGGAGGCGTAGACGATGCGCGAGATTCTATCTACGACGCTGCTCATCATCGGTGGGGGCCCCGGCGGCTACGTTGCGGCGATCCGCGCCGGTCAATTAGGCGTGCCCACGATAATAGTCGAGGGCTCGCAACCCGGCGGCACGTGCCTGAATATCGGCTGCATCCCCTCCAAAGCCTGGATCCACGCGGCTGGCGAATACGAGCGCGCGTGTCAGCAAGCTCACGTTTCGACGCTCGGCATTTCGGTGCAGCACCCGTCTATCGATAGCGCACAAACCCTGGCGTGGAAAGACGGCATCGTCAGCCGGCTAACGGCAGGCGTGGAAGCGCTGCTGAAGAAAGCCGGGGTACGGTTGGTTCGCGGTTGGGCGCGCGTGCTGGATGGCAAGACGGTGGAGGTGAAAACGGATGAGGGCGCACAACGCATTCAATGCGAACATCTGCTACTCGCAGCGGGTTCGGAGCCGATGCCCTTGCCGTCCATGCCTTTCGGCGATCGTGTGATTTCCTCAACAGAAGCCTTATCCCCGCGCCAGATTCCAAAGCGTCTGGTGGTGGTGGGCGGCGGCTACATTGGTCTGGAGCTCGGCACGGTCTATCGCAAACTCGGTGCAGAGGTCTCCGTCGTTGAAGCGCAGGACAGGATTCTGCCCAGCTATGATGCGGACCTGACGCAGCCGGTCAGTAAAGCGCTTGGCAGGATGGGCATTACGCTGCACCTGAAGAGTAAGGTCCTGGGTCTGAATGCGGCGGGCGATGCGGTGCGCGTGCAGGGTGAGACTGGCACGGAGACGCTACTGCCCGCGGATCAAGTGCTGCTTGCCATCGGACGACGTCCACGCACGCAGGGGTGGGGTCTCGAATCGCTGCAGCTGAGTCGCTCCGGTAATGCGTTGCGTATCGACGAACAGTGCCGGACCTCGATGCGCAATGTCTGGGCGATTGGTGATATCACGGGCGAGCCGATGCTGGCACACCGCGCGATGGCGCAGGGAGAGATGGTGGCCGAGTTGGTCGCAGGACGCAAACGCCGTTTCACGCCTGCGGCGATTCCTGCCGTGTGTTTTACTGACCCAGAGATTGTCACTGCGGGGCTTGGGCCATCGCACGCCAAAGAGGCGGGACTAGACTGCATCGTCAGCCAGTTTCCGTTCTCCGCCAATGGTCGTGCGATGACCTTGGAGTCGAACGAAGGGTTTGTGCGTGTCGTGGCGCGTCGCGACAACCATCTGATTGTCGGTTGGCAGGCCGTCGGGCGTGGCGTGTCGGAATTGAGCGCGGCATTTTCGCAGTCGCTCGAGATGGGGGCGAGGCTGGAGGATGTGGCGGGCACGATCCACGCGCACCCGACTTTGGGCGAAGCGATACAGGAAGCCGCATTGCGCGCGCTGGGACATGCCCTGCATCTTTGAACGGCGAAGTGCTGGGGGTCAATGGGGAAGCGCACTGACGCTTCCCCACAGATCTGCGGCCTTAAATTGATTCACGGCGGGCTGCTTTGAAGGCGCTTAATTCGCCTGAATATTCGCGCTCTTGACTACCGTTTCGTAGGTCTTCAGATCTTCCGCGATTTGTTTGCGGAATTCCTCGGGCGTATTGCCCGAGGCCGTAATGCCCAGCCCGGCGAGCCGCGCCTTGGTGTCCGGATCGTGCACGACATCGTTTACGGCTTTCTGCAGCTTGGCGACGATGGCAGGTGGCGTCTTAGCCGGCGCGAGTATGCCGATCCAGGAATTCACCACAAAGTCCTTCACACCCGACTCTTTGATCGTGGGCACGTCGGGCAGCGATGCCAGCCGTTCGTCGGTGCTGACGGCAATCGCCTTGAGTTGTTTGCGATCGACATAGGGATAAGCGCCCGCTACCGCTGTATAGAGCAAGGGCAGCGTGCCGCCCACCACGTCGGCCATGGCTTGTCCACCGCCTTTATACGGAATGTGTTCAAGCGCAATGCCCGTGCGTTGACGCAGCAACTCACCGGCTAAGTGCGGTGTGCTGCCCACGCCCGCGCTACCGTAAGAAATGCCTTGTGGCTGGGTTTTCGAATACGCGATCAACTCTTGCAAGTTGGAGGCCGGCACCTTGGGATTGGCCACGATGATCAGCGCCGCATCGCCGATCTTGCTGACGGGGGCGAAGTCCTTCAGTGTGTCAAAAGGAATGTCTTTATGGACATGCGGATTGATCACCAGCGTGCCGTCAAAGCCCAGCACCAGCGTATAACCATCCGGGTCAGCCTGTGCCGCCATTTGTGTGCCGATATTGCCCGAGGCGCCCGGCTTATTGTCGACGATCACCTGTTGGCCCAGACGTTGCCCCATCTTTTCTGCGACCAACCGAGCACCAGTGTCGGATACCCCGCCGGGCGCGAACGGCACGATCAACCGTATGGGCCGCGAAGGATACTGGTCCGCCGACTCTGCTGCCAGCGTGGGTACCGTACCCAACGCGAGCGTGGCGCCGAGCGCGGCCACAACGAAACGGCGACGGGGTGAAACGACGCGATCGATTTTCATAGTTGTCTCCTAGAGTTATGCGTTTGTTGTTGTGTGGTTACTGCGGGGGATACTGTCGTCGCAGCCACGCGATGCTGCGTCCTCCTAGTGCTCTACCGAGTTGTGATTCAGCAAAGTCGATCGCGTGCAGCAGCCCCGGCAACGATATGCCGGTCGTCAGACCACTGCGTTCGGCCATCAGCACCAGGTCTTCTGTCGCGGCGTTGCCCGCAGCACCCGGAGCAAAAGGGCAGCCGCCGATACCGCCTACGCTCGCATCAAAACGGCGCACACCCGCTTCAATCGCAGCCCAGGCGTTTGCCGTCGCCATGCCGCGCGTGTCATGAAAATGCGCGGCCAGCTTCTCTACGGGTAGCGCTTGCGCCAGCGTCTCAAAATGATGTTTGACCATGCCGGGAGCCGCCGAGCCGATCGTGTCCGCAATGATGATCTCCTCTGCGCCGGCCTCGTGCATCCGGATTGCCAACGCCACGACGGTATCGAGGTTGGTGGGCCCCTCGAACGGACAGTCGAACGCCACGGCCACATACGCGCGGCGTCGCAGCCCTAACTCGCGCGCAGCCAGCAGGGCAGACTCGGACACCCGCGTGGCGGTACCGAGGTCCATATTGATGTTCTTCTGATTCATTGTCTGTGTCGCCGACAACACGACCGCGACTTCACGTGCACCCGAGGCATGGGCGCGCTCCAACCCTTTCTGGTTTGGAATTAATGCTGATGCGCGCAGCTCGGGCAGCTCGCGCTGCACCCGCGCGATCACCTCCGCCGCGTCGGCCATTTGCGGCACGGCTTTAGGCGAAACAAAGCTTGTTGCTTCGACACTGCTGACGCCAGCGTCATGCAACAGCTTGATTAGCTGCACCTTCGCGTCTGTGGGAAAGGGCACCTGTTGATTCTGTAGTCCATCGCGTGGCGCGACATCGGTAATGATCAAGCGATCTTGCGACATGGCGGGCCCCTCAAGCAATGACGTTTTGAGTCCGCAGCGCGCTCAGGCGCTCTTCGTCGTAGCCGGGCAAGCTGCGCAAGACGTCCTCGGTATGTTCGCCCAAAGTGGGCGGACTACCGTAGGCACGCGCGGGGTCCGCGGATAACTTAATCGGATTGCCCGGCATCTGAATGGTCTCGCCGGTTTTGAGCGGCACATCCACCACCATGTCGCGCGCGCGTACCTGCGTATCGTTGAGCGCTTGACGGAAATTGTTGACCGGCCCGCAAGGTATGCGCGCCGCAGACAGCTTTTCCAACCAATGCGCCGTCGGTTGCGTGCGGAACTCTTCGCTGACAATGGCGTCGATCTCCGACTTGGCGGCGAACCGCCCGGGCTGCTGATCGTATTCCGGTCTGCGTAGCGCGGGCAGATCGATGCACTCGAGAAAGCGCTTCCAGAATGCGTCGCCGATGCATGCGACGATGATGTGACCATCCGCCGTGGGGTAACTGTTATACGGCACGTGTACGAAATGGCCGTTCCCGATTCCCTCGGGCACAATGCCCGACATCAGATGCATAGTCGCCATGTAGTTCAGCAGCGAAATCTGTGCATCGAGCATGGACACATCGACATGCTGTCCGCGGCCGATGCGTTCGCGTTGCGCGATAGCGGCGAGTACACCCATCGCGCCGAATACCCCGCCACCCAGATCGCCGATAGGAATGCCACTGCGGGTCGGCCCTGTCTCGGGTGTCCCGGTGATCGACATGCCGCCGCCCATCGCCTGGACCACTTGGTCGAATGCCGGACGCTGTGTTGCCGGACCCGTGCTGCCAAAGCCAGTCACCGAGCAAGTGATAATGCGCGGATTGACGGCCGATAGTGCTTCGTAGTCGATGCCCAGACGCTTGGTCACACCCACGCTAAAGTTGTCGAAAACCACATCTGCATGGCGCACCAGGTCCATGAAGACCGCCAAGCCGGCTTCGCTCTTCAGATCGATGCACACGCTTTGCTTGTTGCGGTTGAGCGTCAGGAAATACGCCCCCATACCGTCGCGCGAATAATCCGGGTCGTGCTCGAGCAAGCGCCGGGTGCCCTCGCCAGTGCCCGGTGGCTCCACCTTGATCGTGCGCGCGCCCAGGTCCGCCAGCAGCATGGTTCCGTATGGGCCCGAGAGCATATGAGTCAGATCCAAGACGGTGATGTGTTCGAGCGCCAAAGTGCACCTCCAATGCAGCAGTTACTGTGAGTGCTGTGGGTATCGCAAACCTTATGCCAGTTTTTCAGAGATCGTAAGGCGTTGATAAATAAAGAATTGGAAAATTCCGGCGTCACGCAAACGTCTCATGCGACATAATTGAAACGCCATTAATGTCGCGACGAATCACGATGAGCTATCCCAATTTTTCCAGGCCGGCCGATCTGCCGAGGATCTGTTTCATGAGCTATAGGCAGATCCGTGAGTTCGCGATGCCCGTCGTCGCCGAGTACTCGAAACGCGCTCACATCGAAGTCGTGGACGGCACGTTTGGTGGGGCACTGGCAATGGCGCGCGACCGGCTCGATCGCGGCGTGGTTGACGCATTTGTCAGTGCGGGCTCGAACGCGAGCATTCTGCGCGCCGGGCTGCAGGCGCCTGTGGCCACGATTCAACTGAGTGGCTTCGACCTTTTACAAGCCTTGATTCAAGCGCGCAGAATTGCGGATCGCGTGGGGGTGGTGATGTATGGGCAAACGATTCCGGAGCTGGACGCCGTCAAGGAACTGCTCAATATCGAGATTGTTCAACATGCGTATCAAACACCGGATGATGCCAGGCAGCGATTCGAACAACTGCGGCGTGAGCGATTCCAGGTCATCGTAGGTTCGAGTCTGGTCGTGGAGCTGGCCGAGCAGGCTGGTCTGCACGGACTGCTGGCATATTCGTTGACCAGCATACGCAAGGGATTCGAGGATGCTCTGGAGCTCGCGCGCGTGGCCCGACTGGAGGCCGGCCGGGTAGAGCAGTTGAACGGGGTGCTGCACAGCTTGCAGGATGCCGTGCTGGCCGTTGACCGCCACCATCGCGTCATCGCCATCAACCCGCCCATGCAACGCCTGCTGGCCCCGGGAGGGGCGGATGTCACCGGCCGCCCGTTGGATCAGTTGCGCCCCGAACTGACACTGCGCGCCACACTGGAGACCGGCCAGCAGGAAAGCGCCGGTCTGCAGCGCTTCGGTGGGCGCGATTGGATCGTCAATCGCACGCCCATCCGCGAACGCGGCGCCATCGTGGGGGCGGCGTTGACGCTGTATGACGCCGGCCGCATCCACGAGGCCGACACCAGTTTGCGCGTGCAGCAACGGCGCAGGCAACACACAGCCAAATACCGATTCGATGCGCTCATCGGGCAGAGCCCGACTTTTCAGCGTGCCGTGCAAACCGCGAGGCGTTATGCACGCACTGACCTGACCGTGTTGATCGCCGGCGAGAGTGGCGTAGGCAAAGAACTGTTCGCGCAAGCCATTCATAACGAGAGCCGACGCGCGGACCGACCGTTTATCGCGGTCAACTGCGCATCCTTTGCCGAGTCGTTGCTCGAGAGCGAACTCTTCGGTCACGAAGAGGGCGCCTTTACGGGGTCGCGCCGCGGCGGAAAGCGCGGATTGTTCGAGGCCGCCCACACCGGCACGCTGTTTCTCGACGAAATCGGCGACATGCCCCTGCCATTGCAAAGCCGTCTACTGCGCGTGCTGCAAGAACGTGAAATCACGCGCGTAGGCGCTACAGCCGCCATCCCGGTGGATGTGCGCATTATCGCGGCCACTCATCAACCGCTACAGGAGCTGATCGCCCAGCGCCGTTTCCGTCAAGACCTGTACTACCGCATTAATACGCTGCGTGTGGCCGTACCGGCGTTACGCGACCGGCCGGACGATATCGGTGCGCTGCTCCATGCTCTTGTCACGCGCTGCGTAGTCCGCCTGGGCGACACGGTGCCCGACGATATCGATGCGCGGCTCGCGCCGTGGCTGCCGCGCCTGCGCCGCTACGCTTGGCCTGGAAACGTGCGGGAGCTGGAAAACATGAGCGAGCGCATCGCGGTATTCCTGTCCCAATACGGGCAAGGCGAACCCATCGATCACGAGGCGCTCCGGTACGATTGCCCCGAGCTGTATGCGGATCGCCCTGACGAACCAACAGAGCAACCCGGACTGGGTTTGCGCGAGCGCGCGCTGCAGTCGCTACAAGCTGCGGGAGGCAGCCGCCAGCGCGCGGCGCAGCGGCTGGGAATCAGCCGTTCGACGTTGTGGCGTTGGCTGAATTCCGATCAATGATTCGCCCGAGGTCTCGGCGACAGACCGTGATTCCTCACAATGCAGGCTTCGGCGCAGGCATCAGCATTGCGTTTTGCGCGGGCAAACGCATGGAGACAGCGGCGGCAATCAACAGAATCGCACCCGCGCTGCCAAATGCCACCCAGTGCGTCCCAAACGCTTCAAAACCCCACCCGCCAAGCCAGGAACTGATCATCGCGCCAACCTGATGGCCCAGGTACGCACAGCCATACAGCACGCCGACAAGCCGCACGCCATAAATATCGGCCAGAATCGCCGAAGACATGGCGATGCTGCCGGCCCACACGATCCCTCCAATCGCGGCGGTCAGGTAAAGCTCCCAGTGGGCGCCCACAATCAACAGCGCAAAAAAGCCCAGCCCCCGGATCAAATAAATTGCCGCGAGAATTTTGCGGCGTGGCAAAGTGTCCGATATCCGCCCAAGCACCAGCGTGCTGAAGATCGCGACCAGCCCGATGAGCCCGATGCCAAGCGAGCTCGTCTTGGCATCGAAGCCATGGTCCATCAGCATCGGAATGCCGTGCGTACCCAGCAGATTCATGCTGAACCCGCAGGCAAATAATCCCGCGGTGATCTGCCAGAAGGGGGCGCTGCGGGTGGCTTGGCGAAAAGTCAGGCTCGGCGCCTTGGCTGTGCGAGTCGTAGCCGGCTTGCGCGCAATCTGTTCAGCCGTCAGATCGGCGTTTTCTGGTGCCTGATCGCGAATGACAAAACAGGCCACCGGCACGGTGATGACCGTGAAGATTCCCGCGAAACCCATGAGCGCGGCCTGCCAGTTCGTTGCCTCGATGGCAAAGGTCAGCACTGGCGTCATCACTGCGATGCCAGCCATCGAACCGGTCGATAAAAAGAAGAGCGCCATGCCACGTCGCCGCGTGAACCAGCGCGTCAGCACCGGCGTCAACGCGACCGGGCTGGTAAAGCCCAATCCCACCGAAAGCAACACGCCAAACGACATGAAAAAGCCGAACGTCGTTTCAGCGTTGACGGCCCAGATTGACGATAAGACCACGATTGCTGTGCCGAGCAACAGCACAAACCGCGTGCTGCATCGCGCCACCAGCATGCCGGCTATCGGCATTGCCAGGCCATAGCACAACATGCCTATCGCGATAATTCCCGATAGCAAGCTACGGCTTAACCCCAGGTCTTGCGCCATGGGCAGAAAAAATGGGCCTACGCCCATGCGCATGCCCACCGTCAACAACGTCAGCACCGTGGCCGCTGCCACGATGTTCCAACCAAAATACCAACTGCCGCGATACCCGCTAGTCAACGCCGTCTCCCTGTTTACGCAAGCTCTGTCGTCCTGCGCCCGGGCCATATTGTCGACGATTTTATGGGGCGGCGCATCGGGGGCCGCCCGTTTTTAATACGGTGCGCGACAGCGTGCTCAGGGCACCAGCGATAACCCTATACGGAATTGCGAGCGGTCACGCTGGTTGTATCCCAACAATGTCTCGCCATAGCCATTGAAATACTGCAGATGCACGTAGCCGTTCATATTGAGCCAGGTGCGCTTGAGCGGCCATGCGAAATCGAGCTGCGTCGTGCGATGCCGGCTCGCACCTTGCCGATAGAGCGCCGACACCACCGCGCCGTTGTCTTGCGCCCAGCGGACTTTCCAGTCCACATGACCGGCATAATCGGAATAATCCTTGTTGTCGTCCTCGACGGCGAAATAAGCCTTGATTCGCGGGGAAAACGTCAGCGTGCTACCGCTGTCAAACCGATAGTTGATGGCCGGCTGAATGTACACGTCGTTCAGCGAGCGCGAATCGTCCCCGTCCTTGCCATTGGAAAGATGCTCCACACCCGTGTTCAGACCCAGCCGCCAGCGCTCACTCGCCGAGGTCCAGACTTTTTCGTTGAGCCAGAAGATGCTGGGATTGAAGCTGGTGTCGATAAACGGCATCGAGTCACCCTGCAGATCCCAGAGCGACTGTTGGGTATAGCCAAGGTAGAAGTTCTCGCCAAACGTGGGCGCTCGCCCATCGGCGGGGTGGAACAGTCGATACTTCGCGCTGATCTGGAAACGCGCCGTCGTGCCCCCGCGAGTTCCGATATCGAAGTAAATCGGTTCATACGCCGACAAGGCGCTGCGAAAGGCGTCGAATCCCGAGGTTGGAGCCGGCCAATCTGCCTGCACGGTGTCTGCCGGCGCAGGGCCCGCGTCCGGATGCGCGCCAGCGGCGGCGACGACAGCGGGTGGCACAGGTTGCCCGGTATGCGGGTCCACCACCGGCACGGTGGCAGGCGTGCTGACCAGCGTGCCGTTATCTCGGTTCGTCACTTCCAATGCCATCAACGCCGGCTGGCCCTCAATCGATACGGCTTGCAGACCGTCAGCTGTGGCAGGCACGACCGTGCTCCAGGTCATACGGGCGAAATTATTGACCGGGATATCGAATTGCGTGTTGGCGGTGGCCAGCTTGGCGAGGCTGCGCACCACGCGCCCGTCGGCGCTGCGCCACTGAACGACCAGATTCTCGGGCGCACGCCAGTTGGTCATCGCTGTGCCATCGTTGAACAGCACTGCCTGAATCTGCACGGTTTCGCCCGCCGCCGCGGTGGGGCGTTCAAGCTGATATGAAATTCCGGCTGCCGCCGGCGCGGCCGCGACGAATATCGCCGCCAGCAGCAAGGGGCGCACCGCGCCAATAGAATAAAGAGAGGCCGAAGACATACACATAGGGTGATATAGCGACGAGGCAATGTAACATCGTCTACCTTCTTGTCGGCAACCGCTTGTAAGCGTGCGGCAATATTGCATCATTGGGGCAAGAAGCGGACGTGGCGTGGGTTTTCTTACGCTATTTAGCGATTTCGCGCGGTGCCTCGCGCCACGGTACAATTGCCGCGCGTTATCATACGCGCGGCCTCCCCGCCCTTAGCTCAGTTGGATAGAGCACTCGCCTTCTAAGCGAGCGGTCACACGTTCGAATCGTGTAGGGCGGGCCAGCATGCCTCTCGCTGGCTCATCAGCAGGCCGCTCGCCCCTCTACAGATAGGGCGACGCCAGCCAGATCACCTTGTTGCGCAAACGCTTGATAAAAGGCTCGTCATAGAGACTCTTGAGCGTCACTTGGCGAGCCTTGGCGATTTGCGCATCAATGCGGTTGGCAATCCATTGCGCGATCTCGTGGTCGTAAACCTCGGTATCCAGCTCGAAGTTCAGGCGCAGACTACGGGGATCGAGGTTCGACGAACCTACATACGACCACGCGCCGTCTACCGTCAGCAACTTCGAATGATCGAACGGCCCGGACGAACGCCATACGCGGCAGCCGGTGCGGATGATTTGATCCAGTTGCGCCGTCATGGCGTAGTTCACTAAACGCAGATTATTGCGGCCGGGAATCACCACATCGACCCGCACGCCGCGCCGCGCGGCCGTGGCCAGTGCGAGGATAAGCGGCTGATCAGGCAGGAAATAAGGCGACTGAATGCGGATGTGGTGTTGCGCTACCGCCAGCGCGCCCAACAGCATATTTCGCGTGCTCACCATCGCCCGGTCGGGCCCCGAGGGCACGCAGCGCAGCGGCACCGTGCCGGCCGCGGTGGCCGCTGGCGGCACGAACCAGGGTTCGCCGATCAGTGGCTCATGAGTGGTGAAATTCCAGTCATGGGCGAAGACCGACATCAGTTGAGCCACCACCGGGCCTTCCATGCGGAAATGCACGTCGCGGTTCGTCTGATCGCCTGCGATCGCGGTCACGAAAGCAGCACGCACATTCATGCCGCCCGTAAAGCCGATGGTGCCATCGATCACCATGATCTTGCGGTGACTGCGTAGATTGGCGTAGGGCATGCGCAAGACGCCCAGCGGATTCGTCATGAACAGCGCCGTGCGCACGCCGGCGCGATGCAGCAATCGGACGATCGGAGGGCGCGAATATTTGCTGCCGATGGCATCGATCAGTACGCGCACCTTGACACCGCGCTCATGGGCTTCGATCAAGGCTTGCGCCATTTCCCGCCCGATCTGATCGTTATCGAAGATATAGCTTTGCATCGCGATGCAGTGCCGGGCCTCCCGGATCGCCTGCATCATGGCGGGATAAGCCTCGTCGCCGCCGGCCAGTGGCGTGATGCTGTTGTCGCCCACGACGGGGAAATTGCTGATCGTATCGCCCAGGATTCTTAACGAGGCGAACTGCCTGTCCGATGCAGGCACCACGTCTTTGATGGGCACTTGAGGGTAGGTGGCATAGCTATGCGGCGTTTCGTCGCGTTGCTGCGACACGCGCGTATGACGGATACGGTTGACGCCCGCCACGAAATACAGCAGCGCGCCAAACAGCGGCGAGAACAGCGTGACCGCCACCCAGCCAATCGCGGCGCGCACATCCTGTTTGGTCATGGCGGCATGCACGGCAGCCCCCGTTCCGGCCAGCAAGCTGACCACGAAAACCAGATGCGGCCAGTATGCCTGTAGTAGTTCGACAATACGATCCATAGGAAACACGGAATGATTCTCTCTGTACGGCCGAGCGCGATGCCGGCTCGATTAGGCCGTGAGGATACCAAGTCCGGACAATTCCTGACACAGATGTTGAAAGCAGATTGCGCTTTACGACACCTCGAATCACCTGCTTGGCCAATTCCGGGTAACCTGACTTCAAACATTACGGAGGTGTAGAAATGCGATCGATTATTGCGGTATCACTCGTCGCGGCGCTTGCCGGTTGCGCGACCACCCGAACGGACTTGCCCACGCAGAGCAGCGTGGACCTAAGTAAATACGCCGGAACCTGGTACGAACAGGCGCGATTGCCCAACCGGTTCCAGGATGACTGTGCGTCGGATGTGCAGGCCGATTATGTGCTGCGGGAAGACGGTACGCTGGGCGTGACCAATCAGTGCAAGAAAGCGAACGGCGAAACCAAGGTTGCCACGGCCCAAGGCCGGCTGAACCCCTCTGTACAACCGCCCGATCCCGCCAAGCTTCAAGTGCGATTCGCGCCTGCGTGGACATCGTGGCTGCCTTGGGTCTGGGGGAACTATTGGATTATCAAGCTGGCCGGCGACTACGAATATTCCCTGGTCGGTACGCCCGACCGCGAATACCTGTGGGTGCTAACTCGCGAGAAAGACGCCGATCAGGCGCGCGTGGATGATCTGCTGGACTATGCGCGCACGCAAGGATTCGCGGTAGATAAGATGGTGCGCCAGTAACTGAAGCCCTGGCGCTACGGCGCCAGCCGAAAAAATAAACCCGCCTGCAGTTTTCACTGGGCGGGTTATTTGCATCCTCGAACGAATGCCATGGCATTCGCGAGAAATAAAAACTGGGGTGGCTGATGGGGCTCGAACCCACGACAACCGGAATCACAATCCGGGACTCTACCAACTGAGCTACAGCCACCGCTGCACTGCAAAGAGGCCGAATATTAGCATGAAAAATTTGGAGTAGGCAAATGAGGGTGGAATTTTCAACTTAGTGGAACGCAGCCGCTTGCGAAGGGTCGCTCTGCGGGGCGTGCGCGGACGGCCCAAACTGCAAGCTGGTTACAAAACTTATCCGACATGTCACGAAATGCCGGGTATGCTGCCTCACTAGAGAGGGCATACGAGTGCACCAGAATAATCTGATTTACAAGGGATACCGCCTGACGGCCAAAGTCAGCCGCTCCGCGCCTGGCGATAACGCGCCGGCCTCCGGGTCACCGGTATTCACCGCGTCCGTGGTCATCGTGCCTGCCGGGGCGGTGCAAGACACAGGCGATGAATATGCCGTTCCGGGCTTTGCCGAAGGGCAGGTGGTCTATAGCCCCCGCGAGGCCGTGCATGTGGCGATCAGCCACGGCTGCGCCATCGTTGATGCACTGACCGGTGTCGCGGGATAGCGCATCAATGCGCGAAAATCTCTGACCAGCTGCGCGCTTTGCCCAGCGGTCGGACAATGGCGGACTGCTCCAGGATAGAAACCGCCTTGTTGAATTCCTCGGCCGTGGCGCCGTCTTCGAGGATCACCAGGCGCCCGTTGTCCGCATCGGCCATTTTCACATCCGACATTTTGCCGTGCGTCTGATAGACCTGCGTCCAATCGATCTTCTTGCCTGCCTTGAGCGCGATGGGTTCGATAAACGTGAGCGATTCACCAGAGGCGCTGCGCACGGCATAGGCGAACTCGGCGGTATGGCCGCTGCTGCCGCGTGCGCGCGCACCATGCACCAGACGGTCCATCCCCACCGCCTCGGCCAGCGTGCGGCCAACCTCCGCACGAAAACGCAGGCGGCTGAATTTAGGCATCCATTGACTGCATTGAAAGGTCAGTGCCGTCGTCAGCTTGATCGCATCCCACAAGGCGTCTTGCAGCTGCGATTGAGGACCAGACGCGGTGATCGCGCCGTTGTGATCAAAGCGCGCGAGGCTCAAGCCAGGAATCTGGTTCAGTTGTTCCAGGCGCTTGGCATGCAGTTCGACGCCATAGGTCGCGGCATGCATGGCGGCTTCGCCCGCATCGGTCAGGAAAAACGTCTCGTCGTCCGGACGCGCGATGTAGAAACTGGCATGCTGGCCGTCCAAGCCCATGGCAACGGGCGTGATCGCGCGTACGGCGCGTTCTCCGGCGGGGACAACGGTCCAGCCGGCGGGGGGCAGAAATGCGGTCATATCAGATGAGCAATTCAATCTGGCGGCCTTTGAGCGGATGGGCAAAGCCACCCGGCAGGGTGAGGTTGGCGCGCTGCAGAAAATAAGGGATCAAGGTCGCGATGTCGTTCAGCGCCGGCTCGATCGGCTCGGCATACCCTTCGCCTTCATGATGCCAGATATGCAAATGAGTCCGTTGCTCCAGCACCTTGCGATACAGCGGCAAATCCGAACCCGAGACATTCGTGTGATAGGCATCGTTGGTATCGATGCCCAGCACGCGATGCGGGCCGATAAACAGACTGGCCGAACAGGCCGCCGGCAGCGTGATGGCCGCCTGTCCATACACCGCCGTGCGCGCCGGTCGGTAAATGGCGCGAAGAATAATGTCGTCGCGCGTCTCGCCGCGCAATCGGCACGAGGACACGAACTCCATCCATTGCATCTGGCCGGGGGCAGGGCGATGCACCCAGGTCACCGCTTTGGCGGTTTCCTTGGGCTCTGCCAGGATTTCGCGGACTTCTGCCGGGGTAATGAGGGGGGCTTGCTTAGTGGCCATGCGCCGTTACGGGGGCTGTAGTTCAGCGGGCACCCGAAAAGGGTGCCCGAAAGGGCCGTAATATTACAAGATCGGCGCGTGGCAGGCAGGCAATACGGCCTTAAAGTGTTTCCGCCGAGAACGTATCGCACTGGCGCAAGTCGCCGCTATCGAGGCCGCGCTTGAACCATTTGACCCGCTGCGCCGAGGAGCCATGCGTGAACGCATCGGGTACGACATAGCCCTGACTTTTCTTTTGCAAGGTGTCGTCGCCGATGGCGGCGGCGGCGTTCAAGCCTTCCTCCACATCGCCGCTTTCGAGAATATCGCGCGCCTGATCGGCGCGGCGCGCCCATAGTCCGGCAAAGCAATCGGCCTGCAGCTCCATGCGCACCGATAATGCATTGGCCTGGGCCGGCTGTCGGCGACGCAGTTGATCCACCTGATCCGAAATGCCCAATAAATGCTGCACGTGGTGGCCGACCTCATGCGCGATCACATAGGCCTGCGCGAAATCGCCGGGCGCATTCAATTTGCGCTCCATTTCATCGAAGAAGCTCAGATCGATATAGACCTTGTTATCGCCGGGACAGTAAAACGGGCCCATGGCCGACTGGCCGGTGCCGCAAGCCGTGGGCGTCGCGCCTCGAAACAGCACCATCTTGGGCGCGATATATTGCCGATTAAGATTTTGCCGAAAAATATCGTTCCAGATGTCTTCGGTTTCGCCTAACACTTGCGCGACGAACTTGGTTTGGGGATCATTGGCGGGAGGCTGCGTCGACGTCTGTTGTTGTACTGGAGCATTTCCATCCGCCATTTGTAGAACCACGGAGGGGTCTACACCAAAATAAATTGCCACTAGTGCCAGTACGATGGCGCCGATTCCCATTGGCCCGCGACGGCCGCCAAACCCACCGCCTCCAAATGATGGTCCGCTAGAACGACGATCCTCGATGTTGCGGCTTTCCCGTGACTTACCCATGCGCATGTTGATTCTCCTGAGCAGGCGCTAATGATGCTAGGATAAAACGTATGGCAATCTTTTTCTCTATTCACCCCGACAATCCGCAACCGCGTTTGCTTAAACAGGCCGCGCAGTGGCTCAATGATGGCGGTTTGGTCGCTGTGCCGACCGACTCGAGTTATGCGGTGGTTGCGCGTTTGGACGACAAGGCTGCGGCCGACGGATTGCGGCGTCTACGCGGGCTGGATGATCGCCACCATTTGACGTTGATATGTCGCGACCTGGCGGAAATTGGCCATTTTGCGCGCGTCGACAATAAACAATATCGCTTATTGAAAGCCGCCACGCCCGGACCTTGGACCTTTATTCTCGAGGCCACGCGCGAGGTGCCGCGCCGGGTCTCGCATCCTTCGCGCAAAACGATAGGCATACGCGTGCCCGATCATCTGGTGACACTCGGCTTGCTCGATGCGGTCGGGGCTCCCCTGTTATCGACCACGCTGATCCCTCAGGGTGAAGAAGAAGCGCTAAACGACGCCGAAATCATTCAAGAGCGCTATGCGCATCAGCTCGCCGCCGTGATCGACGCGGGGGCGTGCCCACAACTTCCTACTACCGTCATCGATTTGACCGGCGATGAGCCGGCCGTCATGCGCCACGGGCGGGGCGACCCTGCCACGCTCGGGCTGGCCTGAACTCCCCCGCTAAACCTTCCGGCGCCTCATGTCCGACCTTATTCAGTCCATCGCGATCTACGCGATTCCCGTTATTTTCGCGATCACACTGCACGAGGCCGCCCACGGTTACGTTGCACGCTTGTTCGGTGATCGGACCGCCGAACAGGCCGGACGCATCACGCTAAACCCGATACGGCATATCGATCCGGTGGGCACCATTGCGGTGCCTGTCGCGATTTTGCTTATGTCCAAACTGCTCGGGGGGCCGGCCATGCTGTTTGGCTGGGCCAAACCCGTGCCCGTGGACTTTGGCAGGCTGCGCCGGCCCAAGCAGGACATGCTGTGGGTCGCCCTGGCCGGGCCCGCGGCGAATCTGCTGATGGCCATATTGTGGGTGCTTTCCATGCGTCTGCTTTTGGCCACAGGCGTGGAGGAAGGCTACTGGTACGAAGTCGGCATGGCTGGCATCAATGTGAACCTCGTGCTGATGGCGCTGAACCTGCTGCCGATTTTGCCGCTGGATGGCGGCCGCGTGCTGTTTAGCCTGCTGCCGCACCGGCTGGCTTGGCAATATTCGCGTATCGAGCCCTATGGTCTGTTGATCGTGATCGTGTTGCTGGCGACCGATGTCCTGTGGACGCTGATGCGCCCGGTCATGGACGTGGGCGCGGCCATCGTGACTTGGTTCTTGTAAATCTCAATATTCCGGTAAACTCAACGGTTCGACTGACTTGTTTCTCGCCCGGGGCATCCTGTTCCGGGTTCGGAGCCCATTTTCATGGCATCCCCGGATTCCTCAATGATTACTTTCCAAGGCAGCATGGTGGCCTTGGTGACCCCCATGCAGCCGGATGGCAGCCTGGATTACGCAAGCTATCGGTCCCTGATCGACTGGCACATTGCCGAGGGCACCGACGCCCTGGTGGTGGTGGGCACGACTGGCGAATCGCCGACGGTGTCCATGGAGGAACACGCCGAGTTGATCCGCGTGGCGGTCGAACACGCCGCTGGCCGTATCCCGGTGATCGCCGGGGTCGGCGCGAACTCGACCGACGAAGCCATCCACCTGACGCGCCACGCCAAAAACGTGGGCGCGCAGGCCGGTCTCTCGGTGGTGCCGTACTACAACAAGCCCTCCCAGGAAGGCCTCTACCAGCACTTCCGCGCGGTTGCCGAAGCGGTGGATCTGCCCACCATTCTGTATAACGTGCCGGGTCGCACCGTTGCCGATATGAGCAACGAGACCGTGCTGCGCCTGGCCCAGGTGCCGGGCATTATCGGCATCAAGGACGCTACGGGCGATATCGGCCGTGGCGCGCTGCTGCTGCGCGAAGCCCCCGAAAGCTTCCAGGTGTTCAGCGGTGACGATCCGACCGCCGCCGCGCTCATGCTCTTGGGCGCGCGGGGCAATATTTCGGTGACGGCCAATGTCGCTCCCCGACTCATGCGCGAGCTGTGCGCAGCCGCGTTGGCAGGTGATGTGCCCAAGGTGCGTGAACTAAACGCGTATCTGGCCCGTCTTAACAAGGCTCTCTTCATCGAGGCCAATCCCATTCCTGTGAAATGGGCGCTGGCTCAGATGGGCCGTACGGCACTGGGCTATCGCTTACCCTTGGTAGAGCTCGGCGCTCAGCATCACGAGACCGTCCGTCGCGCACTCCAGGAAACGGGTCTGCTTTAAACATAAGTGAGGATGCGTATGAATCAACGTCATGCCGCTGCGTCGGCATTGATGGTGCTGACTTTGCTGTCTGGTTGCAGCGAAATTAATGAATTTCTCGGCAATGAGGAGTCGGTCGACTACAAAAGCACCAAGCGCGGCGAGCCACTGAGCATTCCGCCTGATTTGACTCAGGCGTCCAGTGACCCACGTTATCGCGCGCCGACCTCGGGTAGCACCACGTTCTCGGAATACCAGGAGCAGGGTCGCCAAGTCGCGACGACTTCGGTCCAGACCAGCAATGTGCTGCCACAGCGTGACGATATGCGCGTGGAGCGTGACGGCGATTTACGCTGGCTGGTGATCAACCAGCCACCGGAACAGGTCTTCCCGAAGATCGTCGATTTTTGGACAGAAACGGGTTTCACCGTGGCGGTCAACAACCCTCAAGCGGGGCTGATCGAAACCAATTGGGCGGAAAACCGGGCGAAAATCCCCGAGAGCTGGCTGCGTCAGGCCTTGGGCAAGATTCTCGATTCCGCCTGGGATAGCGGCGAGCGCGAAAAATTTCGCACCCGCGTCGAACGCGTGGGCGGCCGCACCGAGGTCTATATCTCGCACCAGCAAATGCTGGAAAAGCGCATTGGCACGGACGAAGGCCAGGTTGCGTGGGAGCACGGTAAAGAAGATCCGGGTCTGAATGCCGCGATGCTGGCCCGCCTGATGGTGTATCTGGGCACCGATACCGACAACGCCCGCAGGCTGGTTGCACAGGCCGAGGCCGCACCGCAGTCGCCGACCGTCCAACAGGATGTGCGTGCCGACGGTGCCATGCTGGTCGTGGACGAATCCTTTGACCGCGCCTGGCGTCGCGTCGGGGTGGCTTTGGATTCGGGCGGCTTCACCGTCGACGATCGCGATCGCTCTGCTGGCGATTATTTCGTGCGCTATGTGGATACCGACACGGGTGCCAAGCAAGATCAGCCGGGCTTCTTCAGCCGTCTGTTTGGTGGTGACAAGCGCGCTCAGGCCGCTCAATACCGTGTCCATCTGACCGAAGTCGGTGGTCAGACGCAAGTCACGATTTTGGACGCCAACGGTCAGCGGGACAACAGTTCTACGGCACAACGCCTCTTGGGTGTGCTCAAGGACAAAATGGTCTAAATCCAGAGGCCTAAGCAAAAAGGGCCGCGACATTCGTGTCGTGGCCCTTTTTGCGACTGGCGGTGTGGCCAGTCCAGGCGAATACGGCGGTTTAGATTCAGCCGCCCGAGCTCGGCGCGGGCGAGCCGCTGGGCGAGGTGGGGCCGCTCGGCGACGAAGTACCGCCCGGAGCAGGCGTGCTCGACGAGGGGGTGGACGTGTCGGGTGCGGGCGTGGAAGGGGCCGGCGCCGTGGTAGCGGGCGCGGAGCTGGGTGCGCCAGCGGTGTCGTCCTTCTTGTCGCAAGCCGTCAGCGCGACGGCCATAACCGAGGCGATAATCAAAGTTTTGCTGATCATGTTGAGACTCCTGTTAGATGACAATGTTGCCGCCCCAGCTGGGGGTAAATCCCAATAGGGGAAACGAGTATTCAGGCTACAGGAATCGTCCGGTTTGTGGAGTGTGAAAGTTAAAGCGGTGGCATCCCAAACGTAACAGGCCTTACAGCAAGGTGTGCGACGTTTCCCTATGTTGCGAGAAAATCAGGCTTGATCGCGCTCTGTGCACGACCGATACAGCATCGTGACAGGAAGATACGGTAGAGAGCCACCGGGTAGATCTTTTGTCAGGCTTCCCGATAGTGGAGCCAGCCAGAGTCCAGCCAGTCCATCAAGGTTTCCCGCGCGTCGTCGCTCAGCTTGCGGCATCGCGGGTCGTTGCAGGCCAGCTTGCGAGCATCGGCCAGTGCGCGTAGCGCCGGCTCCGCGGGCACATGAGCCGCTTCTCCGTTGATAAACAACTGCTTGCCGCGATACAGCATGCGGCTGCGGCGATCCAGCTGGAGATATCCTCGCTCCGGCCATTCCAACGCCAGATCGACCGCGAGTTCGGCCGGCGGTTCAAACACGCTGAGATTGCTGGGTTCGGTTAACCAGCATCCCAAAAAGCGCGCGGCCACCGCATCATCGAACCGCACCTTGGCCAAAGTATCTAGCGTGGCCTGCACCAGGCTGTCAGGCAAGGCCGCGGGCGTTTCGACGGCTGGCTGGCCGGGATCTCGATACAGTGCTTCGAGGCGCGGCCCAGGCAAGGGCGGCTCGCCATAGGGGCCGCCGAGCAATCCGACACGCGCCATCACCTGATCCGCCGCGGCTTCGAGCAGACCGCGCGCCAATATCGCCTGCGTGGGCGCGCGGAATCCGATCGATATGGTCATGCAGTCACCGCCCACCGCGACGCCATCATGCGCTGCTTGCGGTGGCAGGTACAGCATATCGCCCGGTTCCAGCACCACATCGTGCTCGGGCTCGAAATTCTGCAGAATCTTTAGCGGCAGATCCGGCTGCAGGCTTAAGTCTTTCTGGCGGCCATAGCGCCAACGCCGGCGTCCTGCTGCTTGCAACAGGAATACGTCATAACTATCGAAATGCGGCCCCACACCGCCGCCATCGGAAGCCACGCTGATCATGATGTCATCGAGGCGCGCATCCGGAATGAAACGGAATAGCTGCATCAACGCCATCGCCGCGTCATCGTGCAGATCCACGCTTTGTACCAGCAAGGTCCAATCGGGCACGGTGGCTTTAGGCAGTCGGGCGAACGGCCCGTTCTCCATTTGCCACGCGCCTTCCTCGCGCCAGATCAAGCGGGATTCCACATCGTCGCGGCGCGCTAATTTTTTGACCTGCGCGATGCTTAACGGCGGCTTGAAATTCGGAATGGCCTGACGGATCAGCAAGGGCTTGCGCTGCCAGTAGCGGCGCATAAAGTCAGCGGCGCTCAGGCCGCCCAGCAGGGGCAGGGACTCGTTGATATTCACGGTAAACACGCCTTGAGGCGATAAAGAGCGTCCAACGCTTCACGCGGCGTCAGACTGTCGGGGTCGATTTGGGCCAGCTCATCGCGCAGGCTTTGTAATGCCGCGGATTCTTCGTGTTGATCATGGGCGGCATGGGCCTGCGCGTCTGCCTCGATGGCTGCGGAGAACAAGCCGAGCTGTGGCGTAGGCGCGCCTTGCGCTTCGAGGCGTTCCAGTTCGCGCGAGGCATGGCGGATCACGGCGGCCGGGATGCCGGCGCGCTGAGCAACCTGGATACCATAACTGCGGCTGGCGGGGCCCTCGCGGACTTCATGCAGGAACACAATGCCGCCCGCGGATTCGGCCGCGGCCAGATGGACGTTGGCGGCGGTAGGCTGTTCAGCAGGCAGTCGCGTCAATTCAAAATAATGCGTCGCGAATAAGGTCAGCGCCTGGTTATGCGTCACCAGCCGCTGCGCAATCGCCCACGCCAGCGCCAGCCCGTCGTAGGTCGAGGTGCCACGGCCGATTTCGTCCATCAGTACGAGGCTGTTCGGCGTGCTGGCAGCCAGGATGGCGGCGGCCTCGGTCATTTCCATCATAAAGGTGGAGCGACCGCCCGCCAGATCATCGGCTGCACCGATGCGCGTGAAGATGCGGTCGATCTTGCCCACGGTGGCGCTGGTCGCAGGCACGAAGCTGCCGACGCGGGCCAGCAGCGCGATCAATGCGACTTGACGCATATAGGTCGATTTACCGCCCATGTTTGGACCAGTGATCAACAGCATGCGGCGCGTTGCCTCGAGCACGCAGTGATTGGGGGTAAAACGCTCGATGGTGCGCTCCACAACCGGATGGCGGCCGGCTTCGATGCAGATTTCGGCCTGCTCGCTCAGCTGCGGGGCGATCCAATCGTGGCGACGGGCGTGCTCGGCCAGTGCTGCCAGGGTGTCGAGTTCGGCCAGCGCGCAGGCGCATTCCGACAACGGGCGCACGAATGCGGCGACGGCGTCCAAAACCTGTTCGAACAACCATTTCTCGCGCGCAAGCGAGCGGTCCTGGGCGGATAACACCTTGTCTTCCCAGGTCTTCAGCTCGGGGGTGATATAGCGTTCCGCGTTCTTTAGCGTCTGACGGCGACGGTAGTCTTCGGGCACCTTGTCGGTCTGGCCTTTGGTGACCTCGATATAAAAGCCATGCACGCGATTGAATTCCACGCGCAAATTGTTAATGCCCGTGCGTTCGCGCTCGCGTGCTTCGAGCTGCAGCAGGAAGTCGCCACCATCGGCCGCCAGCGCGCGCAGTTCATCGAGTTCGGCGTCAAAGCCGGCCGCGATCACGCCGCCGTCGCGTATCGCCACGGCGGGTTCTTGTGCAATCGCGCGGGTGAGCAGCTCGGCGATGGCGGGGTCCAGCGACAGATGTGCGGCGAGCTGACCCAGGCGAGGTGTACCGGCGAGCGGCGAAATCAGATCATGCAGGGTGGGCAGGGCATGCAGCGCATCGCGCAAGCTTGCCAGCTCGCGCGGGCGCACCGAGCGCAGCGCCAATCGCGAGGCAATGCGTTCCACGTCCGGAAAGGCATTCAAGGCGCCGCGCAAAGATTCCAGCAGGTCCGCATCGCTAAATGTTTGCGCCACATCCATGCGTCCCGCGAGCAACGCGGCAATGGCTTGCTGACGGGCAAGTGCCGCCGCGTTATCGCGCAACGGATGATGCAGCCATCGCCGCAACAAGCGGCTGCCCATCGGCGTCTGGCATCCGTCCAGCAACGAAAACAAAGTCGGTGCATCCTCGCCGCTAATGGTCTGCGTGAGCTCCAGATTGCGTCGAGTGACCGGGTCCATCAACACGTATTCGCCGGGTCGGTCCACGGCCATACCCTGCACGTGCGCGAGGGCCTGCGACTGCGTGCGCGCGGCATAACGTAGCAACGCGCCGGCCGCGCAAATCGCGGCGGGCATGTCATCGACATCGAAACCGGACAGCGAATCAGTCTTGAAATGCGCCAGCAAATGCGCTCGCGCGCCGTCGCTTTCGAAATGCCAGTCCGGTACGCGCGTGCGTGCGCCTTCGAAGGGGAAGGGCAGGTCCAGGCTCTCCGGACACACCAGTTCTGCCGGAGACACACGATGCAGCTCGGATTCCAGCTGTGCGGGAGCGCACTCGGTCACCCGAAACTCGCCGCTGGCCAGATTCAGCCACGCCAGCGCTGCGCGCTGCAGGCGCCCTTTGCCATGAATGCAGATCGCCGCCAGCGCGCGGTCGGCCTTGGCCGGCAGCAGCGCTTCGTCGGTAAGCGTGCCGGGGGTGACAATACGGACGATGCGCCGCTCCACCGGCCCTTTGGAGGCAGCCGGGTCGCCGATCTGTTCGCAGATCGCGACCGATTCGCCCTGTGCGACCAGCCGGGCGAGGTATTGCTCCATCGCGTGCACCGGAATACCGGCCATCGGGATCGGCGTGCCGTTGGAGGCCCCGCGTTTGGTCAGCGTCAACCCCAGCAGGCGCGCGCCGCGTTCGGCGTCTTCATAGAACATCTCATAGAAGTCTCCCATGCGGTAGAACAGCAATAGCGGCCCCGCCTCGGCTTTGAGGCGCAGGTACTGCTGCATCATGGGGGTATGGCCGGCGAGACTGGGTTCGATAGACGTTGAATTCACTTGATATTTCTATACGGTTCGGCGGTGTACGAAGACGATGAATGTCGAGCCGGGTGCTCGGGACACCGCATCGTACGCCTTACTACTCATAGGCCTTAGTGTAGTTTTTTTGGGCAGGCCGATTAAAACCGTCCTCACGGACGAGCCGGTTTGCGACTTCAGGGGCGTTCAAGCCTTGGGGCGGCGATGGGTTTTAAGACTTGTCCGAGCGCGTGCATCGGCTGTCGCCCGACGTATTTCAGCGCCAGTTGGCCAGCGGCAGCATGCTATCCCGATTTTTTACCTTACGCATGACGATATGCGAGCAAAGGTTGCGCACGCCGGGAAGCTTGCTGAGTTTATCCTCGACAAAGTTCGAAAACGCCGACAAATTACGCGTGCGTACCCGGAGGATATAGTTGGACGCGCCAGTGACGATGCTGGCCTCGGTGATTTCGTCGTGCAGCGCGATGCACGCCAGGAATTCCTCGTGCCAGCCGGCGCGCGACTGGTCCAGCGACACGTGCACGATCGCCTCGAGATCAAAGCCTAGCTTCTCGGCGTCCAATACCGCGCGATAAGCGCGAATGAGCCCCGCTTCTTCCAGCGCACGCACGCGTCGCAGGCATGCCGAGGGGGATAGCGCGACTTGATCGGCCAAGTCCTGGTTGCTGAGGCTACCGTCTTCTTGCAAACGGGCAAGGATTCGTTGGTCGATGGTGTCAATTTGCATTCCGCAATCTCGTTCTTATCAAAGCAGCTTGACGCAATTAAATTCGAAAAACTAGGGTCAGTCACGAACGACTTTGCAACTTTTTTGCGTGCTCGCGCTGATAGTATCTATTTAGCAACTCGTTAGAAGGAATGGACTATGAACACTCGCGAAGCCTGCGTCGCCGCCGATCGTCAGGATCCCCTGGCGCACCTCAAGGACCAATTCGATTTGCCCGAAGGGGTGGTGTATATGGATGGCAATTCTCTGGGCGTGCTGCCCAAGACTGCCGCCGCACGCGCCGCCCAGGTGATCAATGAGGAATGGGGTACGGGCCTTATCCGCAGTTGGAATTCGGCCGGATGGTTCGATCTGCCGGCGCGCCTGGGCGACAAGCTTGGGCGTCTGCTGGGCGCGCGCGACGGCGAATTGGTCATTACCGACACGACTTCGCTGAACATCTTCAAGTCCTTGGCCGCCGCGCTGCGGATTCAGCAGCACAAGCATCCCACGCGCCGCGTCATCCTGTCCGAGCGCGACAACTTCCCGACCGATCTGTACATGATTCAGGGCATGATCGACCTGCTTCAACAGGGCTACGAAATGCGGTTGATTGACGATGATCTGCCTTTGGACGAGGCACTGGACGAATCGGTGGCCGTGGTGCTGCTGTCGCACGTCAACTACCGTAGCGGCCGGATGTACGACATGGCAGCGGTTACCGCTCAGGCGCATCGCCAAGGCGCGCTGACAATCTGGGACCTGGCGCACGCAGCCGGGGCCGTACCCGTGGATTTAAATGGTGCCAACGCTGACTTCGCGGTGGGCTGCACCTATAAGTATTTGAACGGCGGTCCTGGCTCGCCCGCGTTTATCTGGGTTGCTCCGCATCATACCCAAGACTTTTGGCAGCCGCTGTCGGGTTGGTGGGGGCATAGCCGTCCCTTTGATATGGCGGTGGCTTATGAGCCGGCGGGTGGCGTACGGCGCTATCTGTGCGGCACGCAGCCGATCGTGTCGATGTCCTTGATCGAATGCGGCTTAGACGTGGCGCATGCCGCCGGCATGGAGGAGGTCCGCAAGAAATCGTTGGCGCTGGGTGACTTGTTCATTGAACTGGTCGAATCCCGTTGCGCCGGCCATCCGCTGACGCTGGTGACGCCGCGCGCGCATGCCGAGCGCGGCAGTCATGTGAGTTTCCGGCATCCCCATGGCTTCGAGGTGATGCAGGCACTGATCGCACGCGGCGTGATCGGCGACTACCGCGAGCCGGAAGTGCTGCGCTTCGGCCTGACGCCGCTGTATTTTGGGTACGCCGATGTCTGGGATGCGGTGGAGATCTTGAAGGACGTGCTGGATAACCGTAGCTGGGACAAGCCCGAGTTCAAGCAGCGGACTGCGGTGACCTGATTGCGAGCGATCTTTTAACTCGACGTCCAAAAAAAATCCCACTCGATACAGGTATCGAGTGGGAAGCCGCTTCACTTCGCAAGTGCCGCGGGTATCAGTGGCGCTGGCCCAAATTAGGCGCAGGCGACCTTCAGCTCAGTGGCGCTGTCTTGTTCCAGCACCTCGGCGCGAGCGGCGTAGGTCGCTTGCAGGCGTTGGATCTCGGCTTTGTTGCGCACGACCGTGAAGCCGGGACGGTCGGCCAGACGGCGCTGACGATCTTCCGGACGCAGGGCGGTGACGTCGGCGTTTTGGAAGTAGTCGCGGTTACCACCATCGGCCCAGGACTCGGACATGATGCCGTGGGCGCTGATCACATCGAACTGATCCAGTTCAACGTGGAAGTACTCGTAGCTGATGTGATGCGTTTCCTGGTAGATGGTCTTGCCGTTGACCAGGTCCTTGGCGCGGACCAGCTTGCCTTCCACGTAGAGGTGATGGCCGGGCGAAACCACAATGTCCTTGCTCGGCACGTTTTCAGCGATGGCATCGCGTACGATACGGATCGGCATATGCTCGGCCCGGCGGTCTGCCGGGATCTGCTTGGTGAACGTCTTGCGGAAACCGACCCACTTCACGGTGCGTTCGCCGGACTTGCCGATAACAACATCGCCAGCAACCAGATCTTCCACGGCGACTTCGCCTTTGGTGGTCTGAATCATGGTGCCACGCAGGAAGCATACGGGCGACACGAATGCGCCGATACCCGAGGTGCCGTACTGTTCCACCATGGCATCGTAGTCAGCTTGCGAAATGTTCTGGATTTGGAAGCGGACGGCTTCCAAACCAGTCGAGAGGTTACCGTTGTAGTTCAAGGTGGCGGTCTGCGTGGCGGAATTATAGCTGAGCGTGCCGTTGCTGCGACCTTCGACCCATAAGGAATCGCCGACCGCCATGCTGTTGACCGTGAATGTGGTGGGAGTCGCCAGCGATAGCGATGCGGGATCATAGACGAACGCCCCCCCGCCGTTGCCAGTGAACGTAATGTTGTTGTTGGCAACAATACCGACCGCAAGAGTGGCAGCGTCCACCGTGATCGAGGAACCATCGCCAATCTCGTAATTGACGCCGGTCAGGGCTGAAACGTTGGCGAGGCCATAGTTCAATGAGAGGCTGCCACCATTAATAACGGCGAATGTCGGCGTCCCAATGGCCTGCACGCCCACCAGCGTGTTAGCCACTGCGTCGACACCGTCAACGGTCAGCGTATTACTTCCCAGCACATTTAACTGCAGGGTATCTCCTGCATCGGCGTCGTAGTTCGACGAATTAATTACCTGATTACTGGATCCAATATCTATACCGATAACCGCCATGGAAGCCTCCCATTGCAAAAATTAGCAATAAATGTAATCCGCAAGGTCGGTCCCGCGGATTTTTCAAATAATACAGGACTTTCGATCCAGTGAGCAGAAGTTTCGTCTAAGAACACGCTGCTATTTCCGTGTAAAAGTTCCGAAATTCACGTAATTGCATCTAAGTTCAGCAATTAATATGATGGAATTATTATTTTTTGCATCGATTTGCAATGATTGCCCGGAATATGTAGGTATTAACTACTGGTAATTCCTAATACTAAAAATATGTACTTATTTGGTTTACGTATAAAGCGGCCGGATTAATTCGGTCAGTCCCAATACTTCTCAAAATGTGAGGAGGCCGCCAGAAAGTCTCATGACCAACATTCCCGAGTTGCCTCGGGGCCCAGATTAGGCGCGCTCGCGCCGCGCGGGTATGCAACTTGCGGAGTTCCGCGCTCTACTTTTCAGGAGGTCGTCCATGTCCGATAACCACATTTACAAGCAGATTGAACTGGTCGGCTCATCGACCACGTCTTCCGACGACGCGGTCGCGCAGGCTATCGCGCGCGCCTCGGAGACGCTGCGCAATCTCGACTGGTTCGAGGTGACCGAGGTGCGTGGCCATATCAGGGACGGCAAGATCGCGCATTGGCAGGTTGGACTGAAGATCGGGATGCGCCTGGAAGACGAGGATTAGGGCGAGCGCACGAGTCGAATCGCTGGTCAATATTTGATCGGCGCTTCTAACTGCTTGGATTTGCAGCCCTTTTTTGCCTTGTCCGAAACCTGTTCAGTAGGTTTTCCACAACGGCGGGGGATAAGCCTGCAGGTTTTCCCCTGTTCCGGAATTTGGACTGGTGGTTTGCGCGGATCAGGGCGTTGATTCGATACGCGTAAGCGCATGTGCGCCAGATATCGCTGGATGCGCAAATTTTCACCGGGATGTGCAGGTTATTGTTATTCAAGGATGTTTTGCGCTTGTCCGAAACCTGTCAAAGGGTTTGTCCACATTCCTGGGGGATAAGCGTACAGGTTGTGAATATCCGGGCTCTTGGATGCGTATCAGGTATGGCGCGGGCCCTGATGAACGCGTGATCGGGGGTTCCGGCGAGCGAATTAGTCACTCCTGCGCCTCGTGCCCATTTTTTGACCACTGTCTACAAGTCTTTGTTTGGAAAGAAAAAATCTCGCTTGTCCGAAAGCTGTTCAGCGGCTTGTCCACATCGACAGGGGATAACAGCCGCGAAAGCCACTGCGCTTTTCGCGACAGCGCGGCCGACTGTTGAGATCGGCCGCCACAAAGCTCAGTTTTTGAATTTATTTATCCAGGCGACGTAGCCTTCCAGCCAACCCTGCAGGAACTGGCGAGTACCTTCGTTGGTGATCTGGTAATCGTCGTCAATCAAGCCTTCCTTATATTGCAGAAAGACTTCTGGCACGGTAAAGATATTCACACCTTCGGCCGCCAGGATATTGCGCAGATGCTGCTGCGCCATGCCCGTACCGGCGGCGCTGGGGGAGGCACCCACGATTCCACCGGCTTTACCGGTCCAAGAGTTCTGACCCCAAGGGCGTGAACCCCAGTCAATGGCGTTTTTCAGGGCGGCGGGAATGGAGCGATTGTGCTCGGGCGTGACGAACAGCAGGCCGTCAGCGTCGGCGACCAATTGCTTGATCGTGGCTGCCGGCGCGGGCATGTCCATTTCATGGTCTTGGTTGTACAGGGGCACATCGCCCAGACTGGCGTATTGAAACGCTATACCTTCGGGAACCAGCTTTTCCAGCGCACGAGCAAGGCGCAGGTTGATGGAGGCAGCACGCAGGCTGCCCACGAAGACAGCGATGTTGAGTTGGCTCATGAGCGAAGCTCCAGGGGATAGGGAGCAATTAGTGTAGACGTCCGGGTTGGCGCTCTCAAGCAAACTCCTGCAACCGACGGAGGGTCTATTCTGGCCTATGCTTTGCACCGATATGGTGCAGGGCTAGGTGATTTCCCTAATGCGGTGCAGCGATGCTGCATTGCAGCACCGCAGATGCATGTAAATACCGGCTCGCTCCCAAGAGAAAAGTTGGCATGCACTTTGCTAGGGTAATCACTAGGTAGCGGGGATTGAGCCCTCGCACCGCTAGCCCAGCTGTATGGAGTCATTAAATGTCTGCCCATTCTGTTTCCGCCCCGGTCACTATGTTTGTCACGCGCCATATTGCGCCCGAGAAATACAGCGATTTTCTGAAGTGGATGCGACAGGGCGAATTGCTGGCCGCTGGCTTTCCCGGCTTTCTGGGTTCAGGCGTGTTGCAACCGCCGGAGGGCGGCGACGAGTACCAGATCGTGCTGCGTTTCGAAGATCCGGAAAGCCTCGCCCGCTGGGAAAACTCCTTGCCGCGCAAAATGTGGCTGGAGCGTGGGGCCAGCCTGGTGCGCGAAAGCCGCGTGCATCGGGTCAGCGGTCTGAACGCGTGGTTTTCTACTGGCAACGGAACGCCGCCGCGCTGGAAGCAGGCCATCAGCGTCTGGCTGGCCTACTTTCCGATGTTGCTACTCTTTAGCATCCTGGCCAATGATATTTTGAGCACGCTGCCGATCTTCTGGCGGGTATTCGTCACCACGGTCTGCATGACGCCGGTGCTGTCTTATATCTGTATCCCCGTCATCACGAAGGTATTGCGCCGCTGGCTGCACCCAACGACATCGCACTAGCCGTGCGGCTGGTCCCAGCCACGCTGCCATGGCGCCGGACGCTGGGACATTTTCCAAAAAGCATCCCAGGGGCTGAACCTTAAACGAAAATTGTTTACACTTGCGTTCGTTCATTTGAGTGTCAGAAATGCGTGAAGACGTTACACGCCTTCGCTCAGTCCAAGGAGAATGTTTCGATGCGCAAGTTGCTCTATGGCGCGATGCTGGTGGCGGCTCTGGTTGGCGGCACGGCCCAAGCGGCGGCCGAACCCAAGGCTGTGGTGCAGACCTATTCCGATATCGCGCTGGCAGGCTACGAAGATTCGCTCGCCACAGCCAAAGCGCTGCGCACCGCCATCGATGCGTTGATCGCGAACCCCAGCGCTGACACCCTCAAGGCTGCCCGTCAGGCCTGGCTGGCGGCGCGTGTACCTTACCAGCAGACCGAGGCATTTCGCTTTGGTAATCCCATCGTGGACGATTGGGAAGGCAGCGTGAACGCATGGCCGCTGGACGAAGGGCTGATTGACTATGTGGATGCTTCGTATGGCACCGAGAACGACGAGAACGCGTTTTACGCGGTCAACGTGATCGCCAATTCGAAGATCAATGTCGGCGGTAAAACCATCGATGCGACCAATATCACGCCCGAGCTGCTGGCGGATCTGCTGCATGAGGCCGATGGCAACGAGGCAAACGTCGCTACCGGTTATCACGCGATTGAGTTCCTGCTGTGGGGCCAAGACTTGAACGGGACCGGCCCCGCGCCGGCCGACCGTACCGGCACCCCGCAGGAGCGCCATGCCGGCAATCGCCCGCATACGGATTTCGATCCGAAGAACTGCACCGGCGGCAACTGCGAGCGCCGCATTCAATATCTGAAAGCCGCCACCGACTTGCTGGTATCCGATCTGGAAACCATGGTCGCAAACTGGAAGGGTGACGGCCCGGCGCGCAAGGCCGTGTCCGAAGACCCCAAGGCTGGCCTCATCGCAATGGTCACCGGGCTGGGTAGCCTGTCTTATGGCGAACTCGCCGGCGAGCGCATGAAGTTGGGCCTCATGCTCAACGATCCGGAAGAAGAACACGATTGCTTCTCCGACAATACGCACAACTCGCACTACTACGATCAAATCGGTATTCGTAACGTCTACCTGGGCGAATACCTGCGCACCGACGGCCAGACGGTCAAGGGTGCAAGTTTGTCCGACCTGGTGAAAGCGCGCGATCCCAAGCTGGACGCGGAAATGCGCGCGAAACTCGACGCGACGGTGGCTGCGATGCAGGCCATGCGCGACCGAGCCGAGAAAGTGGAAACTTACGATCAGATGATTGCCGCCGGCAACGCCGAAGGCAATGCGGTGGTGCAAGCCGCCATCGATGCGCTGATTGATCAGACGCGCAGCCTGGAACGCGTGATTGCCGTGCTGGATCTTGGCGACGTCGCGCTTGAGGGTTCCGATAGTCTCGATAAGCCGGAAGCGGTATTTCAGTGAACTTTCGTGTTGTTGCTTTGCTAGCGGCGCTGACGACTGTCAGCGCCGTCGGCGCTTCTGTGGGTCGTGACGATCTGTCCGACGAAGATCGCGCGCGCGTGGCGAAAGTCACGGCGCCCACCAGCGATTTCAGCAAATCCGAGCCATTCGAATCGCTGCAGGCGGGCGCGGGTACGACGCGCAAGCTGGTTAACGCCGATATATTTTCTCAGCCGTCGGCGAACCTGACGTTCGAGGGGCGCCAGCAGTTCCTGGTGGGCAACGGGCTGTTCAGAAAAGACTGGGTATCGGCGCCGTCGTCCACGCAAGCCTCCGACGGCCTGGGGCCGCTCTTTAATGCGCGCTCGTGTCAGGGATGTCATACCAAGGACGGTCGGGGATCGGTGCCCGGGTTCGATCCGATGGAGCGCTCGGATACTGTCGCGCTATTGTTGCGACTGTCCGTGCCACCCAGCACGGACCTGGAGCGCGAAAAGCTCGCCTCCGGCCATTGGCCTTTCGTGCCCGAGCCGGTGTACGGCGTGCAATTGCAGAATTTCTCGGTAGCGGGCCTGCCGGCCGAGGGACGGCTGGAGATCGACTATGAGCCGATCACCGTCGCGCTCAATGGCGGCGAGACCGCTACCCTGATGAAGCCGACCTACCGCATCGAGAATCTCGGGTATGGCCCGATGCGCGAGGATGTCCAGATCTCGCCACGCTTGGCGCAACCCATGATCGGTCTGGGTCTGCTCGAGGCGATTCATCCCGACGACATTCTTGCCAACGCGGCAAAAGATCACGGCGACGGTATTCGTGGCAGGCCAAACTGGACCCGCGATGCGCGTACCGGCGAGCGCGTGCTGGGCCGATTCAACTGGAAGGCCAGCCAGCCGAGCGTGGAGCAGCAAAGCGCGGCCGCGTTCTCGAACGACATGGGCTTGTCCACGCCGCTCTTTCCCAGCCACTATGGTGACTGCACGAAAGCGCAGGATGAGTGCCTCAAAATGCCGCACGGCGCGCAGCCGCATCTGGGCGAACACGAAGTACCGGGCGAGCTGCTGGATTTCGTGACCACCTATGCACTGAATCTGGCCGTGCCGCAACGGCGCGATGTGGACGATGCTCGCGTGCTCGCCGGCAAGAAGCTTTTTTATGAAGCCAATTGCGTGGCGTGTCATGTGCCTAAATACGTGACGCGGCGTGACGCCGCACGCCCGGAACATCGCTTTCAGCTAATCTGGCCCTACACCGATATGCTGTTGCACGACATGGGCGAAGGCCTCGCGGACAAGGTGTCCGAGGACGGCGCCAGCGGCAGCGAATGGCGCACGCCACCGTTATGGGGTATTGGCTTGACTCGCACCGTCAATCCGCATGCCACTTGGCTGCACGACGGCCGCGCCCGCACGCTGCTCGAAGCTATCCTGTGGCATGGCGGCCAAGCGCAAGCGGCGCGCGATCGTGTCGTGGCCATGACACCCGAGCAACGCGCAGACCTGATTCGATTCCTGGAGTCGCTGTAAGCGAATCCCAGAGGAGCCAAAATGAAGCTTAAGCAATGGATGGTCGCGGCCCTGGTGGCAACGGCCCCGTGGCCCGCGTTGGCGCAGGTGCCCGCCGATATTGGGCAGCGTCTGGCCGAAGGCTACGCACGACCCGCGACGGTAGCCCTCGCCAATCAGGCAGCAGGCTTGGAAACCGCGCTGAAGACTTGGTGCGATGCCAAGGGGCGTGGCGATGCCAATGCGGTGCGTGAAGCCTTCGCCGGTACCGTCAAGGCTTGGGCGGCGGTGGCGTTCTTGCGGTTTGGCCCGCTCGTGCAGAGCAATCGTTATGAAAAGCTGGCGTTTTGGCCCGATACGCGAGGCGTGATGCCACGCCAGGTTCGTACGTTGCTGGCGGCCGAAGACCCCGCTCTACTCGCGCCCGGTGCGCTGGCCTCGCGCAGTGTCGCCACGCAAGGGCTGCCTGCTTTGGAATTTGTGCTGTACGACAGCCCGGGGCTGATCAAATCGCCCGAGGGTGAGTTCAATGGGTACGCATGCGCTTACGCCGTCGCGGTCGCGGCGAATGTCTCCACGGTGGCCGGCGAGTTGCGTCAGGCGTGGAGCGCTCAAGGCGATTTCGGCAAACAGTTCGTCGCGCCGGGCGCGCATAGCGATCTCTATCGCAACAAACAGGAAGTCGCTGCTGAAGCCATCAAGGCGCTATCCACCGGGTTGCAGTCGGCCCGCGATATCAAGCTGATGCCGATGCTGGGCGCTTCGCCGCAACAGACACGCGAATCGCGCGGCGCTTTTTCGCGCAGTGGCCTGACCGTGCCGGCGCTGGCGGCCGGCGTGAAGGGCCTGCACGATTTCTATAGCGCGGCGGCGTTCCAATACCCCGATGAAGAAGCATGGATAGGGCCGGCGGTCGGTGGCGAACTGGCGCGTGGTGCGCAGGCCTTGGATAAGATCGATGCCCCTCTGGCCACCGTGCTCGACAGCGAGAACGGCTGGCGACAGCTGTCATTGGCGGGCCTGATATTGAAAAACGCGAAAGATATCGTCGACCAGAATCTGGCGCCGGCCTTGGGTATCACCATAGGATTTAATGCCTTAGATGGAGATTGATCGTCGACGCTTTCTGACCTGGGCCGCGTTGACGGCATCCGGGTCTATGGGTTTGGCCGCAACGTCGGCGTGGGCGCAAGTGCAAGGAGCGAGCGCGGACACGCGTTCGGGCGTGCAGGCTCCGGAGACAGGCCGGCTGTATCTGGCTGCGCGCAAAGCGTATGGTCGGTACGAGGCGGTGGTACTGGATGCCCAGGGGCGCGATCAGTACGTGGTGCCTATGCCTGCGCGTGGGCACAGTTTTGCGCTGGATCCGCAGCGCGGTCGCGCGGTGGTGTTCGGGCGGCAGCCTGGGTTTTTTGCCGTGGGGTTCAGCACCAATGGCTCGGCAGAACCCCAGGCCATCGCCGCGGCCGAAGGGCGGCACTTTTTCGGCCATGGCGTCTATTTGCCCGACGGCCAGCGCATGCTGGCCACCGAAAACGATTACGAGGCGGGGCAGGGCGTTCTAGGTATTTACGACGCCTCGCCGGGCGGCGCCTATCGCCGGATCGGCGAATTCTCCACCGGCGGCATCGGGCCGCATGAGGTCGTGTTGCTGCCCGATGGCAAGACCTTGTGCGTGGCCAATGGAGGCATTCTGACGCATCCGGATTACGGCAAGCTCGAGCTGAATCTGGACACGATGCAGCCATCGCTCGCTTATATCGATGCGGGCAATGGGCAGCTGCTCGAACGTGTAGCCTTGCCACCGTCACTGCATCAACTGTCGATCCGCCATCTCGCCTTGGCTGCCGATGGCACGGTTTGGTTTGGCTGTCAGCATATGGGCCCCGCCAGCGAGCGACCGCCGCTCGTGGGGCGACATCGGCGCGGGCAGACGCCGGAGCTCTTCACCGGCCCGGACGAAGTGCTGCGCAACTGTCGGAATTACATAGGCTCGGTGGCGGCCGATCCCACGGGCGAGGTCATTGCCACCAGCAGCCCGGTGGGTAACCAGGTGCTGTATTGGAATGCCGCCGATGGGACATTGAAGGGCGTGACGTCGTTGACTGACGGCTGCGGAGTCGCGCCTTTGGCGCCTGCGCGTTTTCTGGTCAATAGCGGCATGGGCGAACTGGTACAGGCCGGGCCCGAGCAAGAGGCGGCCCCGATTCTGACGCGATCGAGTGATCTGTCCTGGGACAATCATTTCCGGCGTTTGTAATCCCCGCGTATCGCTACGCGCCGTCATCCAGGTCTGATACATTCACTGCCTATTCATTTTTCAGGGCGCACAGACGCGCCTATCTTGAGTCATAGGGCTTGGTATGGATGATTATTTAATCGGCTTGGAAGCAGTGGTGCCACGCTTGGCCGACGGCGTCGTGAACGTTGCCACGGCTTTGCTAATACTAATCGTGGGATGGTGGGTCTCGTCGCTGCTGGGTAGCTGGGTGCGCCGGGTGGCGACCCGCTCGCCACGCATCGACGCCACTATCGTGCCGATGTTTCATACGGTGGTGGTGTGGGCCGTGCGCATCTTCACCGTGATTGCGGTGTTGGCGCGATTTGGCGTACAGACGGCGAGCCTCATCGCCGTGCTGGGCGCGGCTGGTCTGGCGGTGGGTCTGGCGCTGCAGAACACGCTGCAGAATATCGCCGCGGGCATCATGCTGATTATTCTGCGTCCGCTGCGCACGGGGGAATACGTGGCGCTCAGCACCGGGACAGAAGGCACGGTCGTCGAAGTCGGCCTGTTTTTAACCCGTCTGGTCCAAGGCGATGGCATCTATATCACGCTGCCCAATAGCGTGGTGTGGAACGCCACGATCACCAACTACAGCCGCAATACGACGCGCCGGCTGGATCTGCCGGTCACGGTGCACTATGCCGATGATCTGGATGCCGCGATCGCTTGCCTGACGCAGATCGTGCAGGACCATCCCCTGGTGCTGAAGGACCCCGCGCCGCTGGTCAAAGTCACGGAATACAAGGACAACGGCACGGTCGTGAATATCCGTATGTGGAGCGCCACCTCGCAGTATTGGGAACTGCGTTGGGGCCTGTTCCATCAGATTCGCCAGAGCTTGGCCGCGGCGGGTTTCAAACCGCCCGTCCCCGTGCGCGAGATTCAGGCGCCAGGCAAGGAAGACATTGCTGCATAAGACGACGGCACGACCCGATCGCTGTTAATCAGGCCGCCTGGCGACGGGCGGCCTGATTGCTTTCGCTGCCGTTATAAGTTGCGCAGCGACAGGCGCGCGAGTTCCGCCTGTATCCATCCCGCGATTTCGCGCTGGCGCGGTGCCGGCATGCGGTCGATGATAGCGGTTACGCTAATCGCCAATAGCGGTGCGCCCTGAGGATCCAGCAGCGCACAGCCCACGCCGAGCGCGCCGCGCACCGCATGGTTTCCGACCACTGCATACCCGCGCGAACGGGTGTTTTCGATGAGACGCAACATCTCATGTGTTGTCATTCCGCCATACTCGTCTAAATACCCCGAGTTGCGCTGCACAATGCCGTGTGCCACCGCATCCGGCAATGCCGCGAGGATCGCCATGCCGCCCGAGCCGACGCCCAGCGGCTGACGTTTCCCAGCATAAGTCGCCAGGATCTGCACCGGATAGCCGCCGATTTCGCGGTGCAGACTGACCGATTCATCGCCCTCGCGCACCACCAAAAACACCGCATCTCCGGTGCGTTCTGCCAGCCGTTTCAAGCTGGGCATGGCCTGCGCGACGCGCGGGTCGGGATGCGCCGCCTCTGGGACTTTGGCCCATTGGGCGCGGTATTTCTTGGTGCCCGGTATCGGTAGCACCAGCCCCGCATCCATCAGGGCGGCCAGCAATCGGTACACCGTTGGGCGCTGAATCGCGGTTAATCGCGCAATATCGGTGACGCTTAGCCCGCCGGGGCCGTGATCCCTCAATGTGGCCAGTACAGCGAGGCCGCGCCGCAGCGTGCGTGGGCCAGAAGAACTCTCGGAACTCGACATCAGGTACTCAAAAATGTTGCACTGCAATGGAGCGTCGTGCCCCATATTAGCGCATCTATTCGTCCATAGGGTGGACTGTACCTTGCTGGGATGCACCTGGCTAGTACAATTGCCCCGATTCTGCCGATCACAGTGTCCGTCACATGGACGCTTTACAGGAGACACGACATGACAAAATGTCAAAAACCCCGTTTTATTCGCCACGCAGTTACCCTGCTCGCCGGTGTCTTTGGCTCGCTGGCTATCGCCGCCAGTGCCCAAGCGGACTACCCCGATAAGCCCGTCAACATCGTTGTCGGGTTTTCCGCAGGTGGCACCACCGACGTAGTTGCGCGCATCATGGCCAAGGAACTGACTCAGGAATTGGGTCAAACCTTCGTGGTGGAAAATAAGCCGGGCGCTGGCAGCAACATTGCGACGGACTACGTGCGCCGCGCGAAACCCGATGGCTACACGCTGCTGTTTGTGGCGGTGACCAGTGCAATCAACCAGACGCTTTATCGCAACGTGTCGTTCGACCTGACCAAGGATTTCGACGCAGTCGCGCTGGGCGCCAAGGTGCCGAACATTCTCGTGGTCAACCCGGGCGTGCCGGTCAACTCCGTGCAAGAGTTGGTTGAATACGGCAAAGCGAATCCCGGCGTTTTGGCCTTCGCCTCGTCCGGTAGCGGTACGTCCATCCACATGGCCGGAGAGCTATTCAAGATGCGTACGGGCCTGGATGTCCTGCACGTGCCGTACAAAGGCAGCGCCCCGGCCGTGACCGATCTGATCGGCGGTCAAGTGCAATTCATGTTCGACAACATGCCCGCCTCGTGGCCGCACGTGAAGGGCGGCAAGCTCAAGGCGTTGGCCGTCACCACGGCGAACCGCTCCCCGTCGGCTCCGGACCTGCCCACGATGCAAGAACTGGGCTTTGAAAACTTCGACGTGTCGTCGTGGTTCGGTCTGATCGCCCCGGCTGGTACACCGCGCGAAGTGATCGAAAAGCTCAACGCCGCGATGGTCAAGGCGCAGGACAATCCCGAGGTGAAGAAGGCGTTTGAAAGCCTGGGCGCCGTCGGTGAAAAGACCACGCCGGAAGAATTCGCTGCATTCATCAAGTCCGAGGTCGAGAGCTGGGCTCCCGTCGTCAAGGGCTCGGGCGCGCAAGTCGACTAACTCGAGCGCGGCGCGATTTATCGCGTTCTCGGTGTGAATCAGCAGGCGGGCGTCAAGCCCGCCTGTTTTTTTGCCTGGTTGCTTCCGCGGATCGCGTGGTGATTCGAGAAGACCGAAGTGCGAGCGCGCCAAGGCGTCCGCCTGCGCGCAGCCAGCCGGGCGGGTGCCTACCGTCTATTTGGTGGCGCCACGTGCCTTGCGCAGCATGGCGGTACAGACGCCTCTGAGCATGTCGACTTCGTCGCGCGTCAGACCGCTGCGGCTAAACAGATGTCGCATGCGGGGCATCAGTTTTTTGGGATGCGCCGGGTCCAGAAAATCCACCTCGATCAGTGCTTCTTCCCAATGCTTCAAAAACGCCTGCACCGCGGCGCTGGGGGCGGGGGCGGCGCCGGGGTCGGCTTGCTGCGCCGACGAACTCGGCAGCAGAGGCGCGCCTTGCCCGATGAGCAACGCATAACGCATTTCCCACGCGGCCAGCTGCAGGGCTTGCGCGACATTGAGCGAGCTGTACTCCGGATTCGCCGGGATTTGGCAGATACGATGGCACAGCGCGATCTGCGCATTGGTCAACCCCGCGCGTTCGGTGCCCAACACCACGGCCGCGTGGCCAGTGTCGGGACTGGCCAAGTGTTCACGCGTCAGTTCAGCCGCCTGGCGAATATCGCAGGGTGGGGGACCCAGGTCGCGCACGCGCGCGGTCAGCGCGAAACCGAGTGTGACGGGCTCCAGGGCTTCCTCCAGCGTGGCGCAGATGCGGGCGCGATCCAGCACGTCCACCGCGCCGCTGGCCAGCGCGATGGCCTCCGGCTGGCTCGTCATGTCGGGAAATTTCGGCTCGACCAGGACCAGATCCTGAAAGCCCATGGTCTTGATGGCACGCGCCGCCGACCCGACATTTCCGGGGTGGCTGGGCTGTACCATGATGAACTGAACGCGTGAAAATGCTTGAGTCATTTAAAATACCCGGTTTGGCCTAGTGCCATCCTGATTTTTTCGGGGCTTTGCCGAGCGGAATTGGCAGGGCCGCCCCCTGTTTTCGCTCAAAGGGAACTGCCGGAATTCCGGTATTTCCTTTTCTGCTTTACTGCATACGTACGGAATTTTATGCACCCGATGCTCAATATCGCCATCAAGGCGGCCCGGCGTGCCGGCACCATCATTAATCGTGCCAGCCTGGATCTGGATCGAATCAGCGTAGCGCGCAAAGGACCGCGCGATTATGTCACGGATGTGGATCGCGCCGTCGAAGAGGCGATCGTCGAGACCCTGCAAACCGCCTATCCCGATCACGCCGTGCTCGGCGAGGAATTCGGGCTGCAGGGCCCCGACCAGGCCGAATTCCAATGGATTATCGATCCGTTGGACGGCACGACCAACTTTATCCACGGCCTGCCGAACTACGCCGTGTCCATCGCGCTGACGCAGCGCGGTCAGGTCACGCAAGCCGTGGTCTACGATCCGTCGCGCAACGAATTGTTCACCGCCAGCCGTGGTAGCGGCACCTTCCTGAACGACCGCCGCGTGCGCGTGGCAAGCCGTACCCGCTATAGCGAGGCGTTGCTGGGCGCCCACTGGCCGCGTTCGACCGATGCCGACGCCGGCGGTGGCCGTTTCCGTCAAATGACCGAGCATTGCAGCGGTGTGCGCCGCCTGGGTTCGACCGTGTTGGACCTGGCTTACGTGGCCACGGGCCGCTTGGACGGTTTTTGCGGCCTGAAGCTCAAGCCTTGGGACCTCGCCGCAGGCAGCTTGCTGGTGCAAGAAGCCGGTGGTCTGGTTGCCGACCTCGACGGCGAACAAGGCTGGATGGATTCGGGCAACGTTCTTGCGGCCAGCCCGAAGATCTTTGCTCAGATGCTCGCGCATCTGCAGCCCAAGCAGGATTAAGGGCAAGCTAATCAGCGGGTGATTCACCCGCTGGAGGCTGGATTTCGGGGGTATGGCAGGGATTTTCCCCCGATTTGCCGCGATGTCCCCGGCAAAATGCTGTATTTCCATGTACGATTGGCGGTTCCTTAACTTCCGGAGCACTTGATGGAGTGGCTGCAGGACCCCGCCGCGTGGGTCGGCCTGCTGACCCTGGTCGTATTAGAAATCGTCCTGGGGATCGACAACCTACTTTTTATTGCCATTCTGGCTGACAAGCTGCCGCCTGCGCAGCGCGATCGCGCGCGTATCGTCGGACTAAGCCTCGCCCTGGTCATGCGACTGGGTCTCTTGTCAGTGATGTCATGGCTGGTCACTCTCACTGCTCCGCTGTTCTCCGTTGGGCCCGTGACTTTCTCCGGTCGGGATTTGATCCTGATGATCGGAGGCCTGTTCCTGCTCTTCAAGGGCACGCTCGAACTTCACGAACGTATCGAAGGCAAGGCCGCGCTTGTGGCCGGCCCGCGTGTGTACGCGAGCTTCTGGGTCATCGTGACGCAGATTGTCGTGCTCGATGCAGTGTTCTCGCTGGACTCGGTGATTACCGCGGTCGGGATGGTGGACCATCTGGCCATCATGATGATGGCTGTCACCATCGCCATCGGCGTGATGCTGATCGCGTCCAAACCGTTGACCAAGTTCGTCAACGCCCACCCGACAGTCGTGGTGTTGTGTCTGGGCTTTTTGCTGATGATTGGCTTCTCGCTATTGGCGGAGAGCTTTGGCTTTAAGGTGCCCAAGGGCTATCTGTACGCCGCCATTGGCTTCTCGGTCGCTATCGAGGCGTTGAATCAGGTCGCTCGCCGCAACATCCTGCGCCTGGACGCCTCGCGCCCCATGCGGGACCGTACGGCCAGCGCGGTGCTGCGCATGCTGGGCAAACGCCCTCCTGTGGATGTCGAGGACGCCACCGTGCCGGGGCAGCAGCAGGCCGAGGTCGAAGCCTTCGGGGTGGAAGAGCGCAACATGGTTAGCGGTGTATTGACCCTGGCCGAACGCTCTATCCATTCCGTCATGACGCCGCGCACCGATGTGTCCTGGATCAATATCGACGAAGAGCCCGATGTCATCCGCGAGCAGCTGATGGGTACGCCCCACAGTTTCTTCCCGGTGTGCCGGGGTTCGCTGGACGAAGTCATCGGTATCGGCCGCGCCAAGGACCTGGTGGCGGACTTGATCTCGGAACGTCGCATCCGCCGCGATCGTTTGCGCGATCCGATCATCGTGCATGAATCGATCGGCATCCTGCGTCTGATGGACACGCTGAAACGTTCAAAGGGCCAGTTGGTGCTGGTGGCCGATGAATTCGGCGCCATCGAGGGGCTCGTGACACCCATCGACGTGTTTGAAGCCATCGCGGGCGAATTCCCGGACGAGGACGAACAGCCTGACATTTCTCCCATTGAGGACAACATCTGGAAAATCGACGGTGCAGCGGATCTGCATCATGTCGAACAGGTATTGGAAACCGAAGGGCTGGTGGATGAAGCACAGGAATATTCCACGCTGGCCGGTTACCTCCTGGCGCGTTTCGGGCAATTGCCCAAGCCGGGCGATCGCTGCGACAGCGAGGACCTGCATCACCGTTTCCATTTCGAGGTGCTCGAATTAGCCGGCCGTCGCATTGCGTCGGTGCGTGTTGAGCGCACGCCTCTGACGCCCTCGGATGCCGATGCCGATGGCGATAGCCATTAACCCCACCGCGCGCATATTGTGACTGAAAGCACTATTTATCTGATCAAGGCCTTCTTCCTGGGCATTATCGAGGGGCTGACAGAGTTCATTCCGGTGTCCAGCACCGGGCATCTGATCATTCTGGGCGACTTGATTTCGTTCGATTCGGGTTCCGGCAAGGTCTTTGAAGTCGTGATCCAGCTGGGTTCGATTCTGGCCGTGATGTGGATATTTCGGGCGCGGCTATGGCAGTTGATTCGGGGCACGCTCACGGGCAATGCCACCGAGATGGCGTTTACGCGCAATCTCCTGCTGGCGTTTTTCCCGGCGGCGGTGATCGGGGCGATCTTCATCAAGACGATCAAAGGCGTGTTCTATCACCCGGGCGTAGTTGCCGTGACGCTGGTGCTGGGCGGGCTGATTATGCTGTGGGTCGAACGCAAGACGCACCACACGCCGGGCGACAAGCCGGGCGCGGCGGATGATGCCGCATCGGATGAGCGTGCTACGGCCTATACGCTGGAACAGATCTCCTGGAAACAGGCGCTGGGCGTGGGCGTGGCGCAGTGTGTGGCCATGATTCCCGGTGTGTCGCGCTCAGGCGCCACGATCATCGGCGGCATGATCGCCGGCATCCAGCGCAAGACGGCGACCGAGTTCTCGTTTTTCCTCGCCATGCCGACGATGCTGGGCGCGGCGGTATACGACATGTACCGCAACATGGATGTGCTCAGCAGCAATGACCTCTCTGGCATCGCCGTGGGGTTCGTCGCGGCATTCCTGAGCGCGCTGGTCGTCGTGCGCGCCGTATTGCGCTTTGTCGCCAATCACACCTATCGGGTATTTGCCTGGTACCGCATCGCATTGGGTATCGTGGTCGCAATCTGGCTGACAACCAAGATGTAGCGGTAAATAGATGAGGAGGGTGGGACCGTATCGCAGGCCGCGCGCTCGCCTTATTGGACGGATACTCGTCCGATGCCAATAAAAAACGCTGGGTTGCTTTGTCGCAATCCAGCGTTTTTTTTGGGACTTGCATCAGCCGTCAGGCCAGATCCAGATCGTATGGCGCCAGTCCTTCACGATCGATCACCAGCCAACCGCCGCGCGGCGGATTGGCATGGTCGCATTCCCAATCGGGTAGCACCCAGCGTTCGCGCCGGCGTCCGTCGACTTCCAGCACGTGCCGGTCAGGGCGATGGGTGTGTCCATGCACCATGATGTCGACGTCGGCGTCCCTGAACGCCTGTTCGACTGCCTGCGCGTTGACATCCATGATCTCGGCGGATTTCATCTGGTTTGCCGACTGGCTCTCGCCACGCGCCTGCTGCGCCATCGCCATCCTTTCCGGGATGCTCATGGCGAGGAACTGCGCCTGCCACTCGGGATTACGCACCATCGTTCGAAACTGCTGATACGCCGTATCGTCCGTACAGTACTCGTCGCCGTGAGAAAGCAGAATGCGGCCAAAGTCCGTCTCCAGAATCGCGACGTCCGGCAGCATTTTCGCGCCTAGTGCTCCGGCCAGCTCATCGCCCATCAGGAAATCGCGGTTGCCGCGTCCCAGGTACAACGGAATGCGGCTGGCCGTGCGCTGCAATGCCTGCAGCGCGCTCGCCAGCCAGGGCGGGGCAACCTTGATGACGTCATCGCCGATCCAGGCGTCGAAAATATCGCCCGGCAGCAGCAGGGCCGCGGCTTCGTCCGCGGCCGCGTCCAGGAATCCCGTGAACGCTTCGGCCGTGGCCGGCGTCGCGGGACCCAGATGCACATCCGAAGCAACCCAGATCGGGCCCTGCAGTGTCACCTTATTCAACGATTTCGGCCTTTTCGATGATTACATCTTCGGTCGGGACATTCTGGTGAAAACCGCTGTTGCCGGTCTTCACGCCCTTGATCTTGTCCACGACGTCGGTGCCCTCGGTCACCTTGCCAAATACGGCGTAGCCCCAGCCATTCGGCGTGGGTGCGGTGAAGTTCAGGAAATCGTTGTCGGCTACGTTGACGAAGAACTGCGCCGTGGCCGAATGCGGGTCGCTGGTGCGAGCCATGGCGAGCGTGTACTTGTCGTTCTTCAGGCCGTTGTTAGCCTCGTTTTCGATCGGAGCCTGCGTGGGCTTTTGCTTCAGGCCCGGTTCGAAACCGCCGCCTTGGATCATGAAGCCATCGATCACGCGATGGAAGATCGTGCCGTTATAGAAACCATTCTTGACGTAGCTCAGGAAGTTTTCCACGGTCTTGGGCGCTTTTTCCGCATCCAGGGTGATCACGATGTCGCCCTGATTGGTCTGCAGTTTTACGCGGGAAGAGGTGCTCATGGGTGTAGTGCCTTCTGTGGAGGGTGTGGAAGAGGCTGCCGACTGGGCGCTCGCCGCGACCGGCACGATCGCCAGCGCAACACCGCAAGCCGCGATACGCAGCAAATGAAGAGGAGAGTAGCGCGAAATCATCTGTGTTGACTTTCCTTCAGCATGTTTTCGATTTCACGTGCCTTGGTGTTCGTCCCGGGCACGCCTTGTTTTGCCGCATTCTGGTAAGTACGCAGCGCCAGCATGAGCTGGATATCGCCCATGTTGGCGCGGGCTTCGGCGTACTGCGGATCCGCCTGCAGCGCCATTTCGAGGGCGCTTTGAGCCTGATCCAATTCACCTTGCTGCGCATAAAGGACCGCTAGATTGTTCCAGGGTTCCGGCAATTCCGGAAATCGCGTTGTCATGTCGCGGTATATGTCCATCGCCTCAGGCACGCGGTCCAGCGCCGCCAACGCGCGCGCGTGCTGAAACATCAGCTGCACATCCGTGCCGCGCTGCCCCTTGATGGCGGCCTCGCGCTTTTCGATCATTTCCAGCGCTTCTTGCGTCTTGCCGGCGTTGAGCAGGCGCTCGATATGCGCGGCGATCTGCGAGGGCGTGGGGTCCAGGCGCGTATCCACGCCGGGCTTGAGCGCTTCGAGCAGATTGGCCAGCGCCTTCCAGCCGCCCTCGGGGCGCGGCTCGTCGAGCTTGGTGCGCGTCTCGGTGTCGCTATAGGGCAGATTGCCGCCGCCGCCCATGGACTGTCCCAGCGCGCCGCCAACCGGTAGGGCGGCCAGGGCCGCGATGATCAGCGAGGGTCGAAGAAGGCGGTTCAAGGTCACGTGGGGTTCCGTTGAAAAAGGGCAGACCGGCGCGTGGCGAGGCCACTTGCTATACTTGACGACCACCATTTTAGCCCCGGTTGCGTCCACGGTTATTTCGCCGCTGTTACGCCACCCGGCGCAGACTGTACCCCGCTACCCATCGAGGCCTGTTCAAGCGTCATGCTGCACATCTACAACACGTTATCGCGTACGAAAGAACCCTTCAAGCCGGCCCAGCCCGGCCAGGTGCGCATGTACGTCTGCGGCATGACGGTCTACGACTATTGTCATTTGGGTCATGCCCGGATGCTGGTGGCTTTCGATGTGGTGCAGCGCTGGCTGCGCGCCAGCGGCTATGCCGTGGATTACGTGCGCAACATCACGGACATCGACGACAAAATCATCCGCCGGGCCGTGGAAACGAACCGTCGCATCGGCGAGGTCACCGAGTACTACATCGCCGCGATGCACGCCGACGAGCGCGCCTTGGGCGTGCAGCCGCCCGATCGCGAGCCGCGCGCCACGCAATACGTGGCCGACATGCTGGATATCATCAGCAAGCTCGAGGAAAACGGCCTGGCCTATCGCGCCGACGATGGCGACGTGAACTATTCCGTGCGCGGCTTCCCCGGCTATGGCAAGCTCTCCGGCAAGGCGCTGGATGACCTGCGTGCCGGCGAACGCGTGGCGGTCGGCTCGGCCAAGCGGGATCCGCTCGATTTCGTGCTGTGGAAAGCCGCCAAGCCCGAGGAACCCGAAGACACCAAATGGCCATCGGCCTATGGCCTTGGCCGTCCCGGCTGGCACATCGAATGCTCCGCCATGAGCCGCGCGCTGCTGGGTCTACCGCTCGATATCCACGGTGGTGGTCCGGATTTGAAGTTTCCTCATCACGAGAACGAAATCGCCCAGACCGAGGGCGCCTTCGGCGGGGTGCTGGCCAATGTCTGGATGCACTGCGGCCCGCTCATGGTCGACTCGGACAAGATGTCCAAGTCGCTCGGCAATTTCCGCACGATCCGCCAGACCATCGCCCAGGGCGAACCGGCCGCGAATCAGTCCGATTATGCGGTGAATCCGCGCGAAGCCGAGATGCTGCGCTTTTTCATCGTGCGCAACCACTATCGCAGCCCGCAGAACTACACCCCCGACAATCTCGTCGATGCGCAAAACGCGCTCGACCGCTTGTATCAGGCCTTGCTCAACGTCGCGCCCGACGAGAGCGCCGTCGATTGGGAGTCGCCGCAAGCGCAGGCCTTCAAGGCCGCGATGGATGACGATTTCAATACCTCGGGTGCGTTGGCAGCCTTGTTCGAACTCGCCACCGAAGCCAACCGCAGCCGTAGCGCCGCAGCAGCCGGGCAGCTCAAGGCCCTGGCTGGTGTTTTGGGTCTGTTGCAACAGGACCCGGCCGATTATTTCCGCTGCGCGACCCGCTATTCCGCCGCCAGTCTCGGCCAAGGTGCGTCTGCCGCTGGCGGTGCGCTGGACGATGCGGAGATCGACGCCCTGGTCGCCGCGAGGTCGGCGGCGAAACAGGCGAAAAATTTCGCCGAGGCGGACCGTATCCGCACTCAGTTGCGCGACGCGGGGATCGAACTCGATGACAAGCCGGGCGGCATCACGCAATGGCGTCGCGCCTGAGGACGCTGGACCATCATGCCTAGTCCAGAAATCGTTGTCGCCAAACCCGATTATTGGGAAGAGGCCGTCGCACATCTGATGCGACGTGACCGCATTCTCAAGAAAATCATCCCGCAGCATGGCGACACCTGGCTGACCAAGCGCAGCACGCCGTTTGTCACCCTGGCGCGTGCCATCTTGGGACAGCAGATTTCCACAAAGGCGGCGGATTCGCTCTGGGAGCGATTCCTGGACACTGTCGGCCGTCGCCCTACGCCGGCTGGCGTGCTGGACGTCGGCTTGGCGGGATTACGCGAGGCAGGCTTGCCTCAGCGTAAATGTGAGTACGTACAAGATCTGGCCACGCATTTCGCCGAGCGTCGGGTCCACCCCGAGAAGTGGACCTCGATGGACGACGAGAGCGTGGTCTCTGAATTGGTCGCCATTCGTGGCATCGGCCGGTGGACGGCCGAAATGTTTCTGATCTTTCATCTGCAGCGACCCGACGTGCTGCCGTTGGATGATCTGGGCCTGCTTAAGGCAATCTCGTTACACTACTTCAGCGGCGAGCCCGTTTCGCGGTTCGAGGCCAGAGAGGTCTCGTCCGCGTGGCAGCCTTGGCGTACCGTGGCGACCTGGTACCTGTGGCGCAGCCTCGAATCGAACCCGGTTCAGGACTGACGCATCACCCGGCACCCCATATCGGAACCCTACTTCATGCGCAATACTTTCCTTGAATTTGAACAACCGCTGGCTGAGCTCGAGAACAAAATCGAGCAGTTGCGTTATGTGCAGGCTGACTCCGCCGTCGACATTTCCGACGAAATCAGCCGCCTGCAACAGAAAAGCCAAACGCTGGCCAAGGAAATCTACGGCAAGCTGACGCCGTGGCAGACCGCTCTGGTGGCCCGTCATCCGCAGCGCCCTTACACCCTGGATTACGTTCGCGAGATCTTTACCGATTACCACGAACTGCATGGTGATCGTCAGTACGCCGACGATCAGTCGATCGTGGGCGGCTTGGCCCGTTTCAACGGCGAGTCCTGCATGGTCATCGGCCACCAAAAGGGTCGCGACACCAAGGAACGCGCTGCGCGCAACTTTGGCATGCCGCGTCCAGAGGGTTATCGCAAGGCCCTGCGCCTGATGCGTTTGGCGGAAAAGTTCAAGCTGCCGATCTTCACCTTTGTCGACACCCCGGGCGCGTATCCCGGCGTGGGCGCCGAAGAGCGCGGTCAGTCGGAAGCGATCGGGCACAACATCTATGCCATGGCCGAACTCAAGGTGCCCATCATTACCACGATCATCGGCGAGGGTGGCTCTGGTGGCGCGCTCGCGATCGCCGTGGGGAATGCGGTGTTGATGTTGCAATACGCGACCTACTCGGTGATATCGCCCGAGGGCTGCGCCTCGATCTTGTGGCGTAGCGCTGATAAGGCCTCGGAGGCTGCCGAGGCCTTGGCCATCACCGCGCCGCGCTTAAAGGACCTCGGTCTTATTGACCGCGTGGTCAATGAGCCTGTCGGTGGCGCACATCGCGACCCGCGCGTGATGGCGCGCCTGCTGCGTCGAGCGTTGGGAGACGCCTTGCGTCAGTTCCACGGTATGACGCCTGAACAGTTGGTCGAACAGCGCGTGCAGCGCCTGTTGTCCTACGGCAAATTCCAAGAAGTCCGCGCCTGAGGCGGCAGTGTTTCCTCAACCGGATTTAATCGCAGCCTTGCGCCGTGGGTGGCCAGGCGCGGTTGAATCTGCGGGGGAGAAGTCCACACTGCATCTTGCTGCTGATTCGATTCCGTCGGGTGAATGTGTCGCCGTTGCCACCAGCGGAGGAGCCGATTCCGCCATGCTGGCCGCGCATGCCAGCCTCATCGCACGCGAACGCGGCGCGCCGATCATCTTGTTCCATGTCCACCACGGTTTGCAGGTGGCTGCAGATGGCTGGGCCGATCATGTGCAGGCATTGGGCAAGACACTCGGTGTGCGGGTGGCCACCGCTTATGCTCAAGTCGAAAACGATTCTGGGCTGGGCATAGAAGCCGCCGCCCGGGATGCGCGTTATTCGGCGTTAAGCGAATTGGCGCAGCGCCATGACGTTCGCCATATTCTTCTCGCCCACCATCAGAACGATCAGGCAGAAACCGTGCTGTTGCGCCTGCTGCGAGGCACCGGGCCGGAGGGGATGGCCGCTATGGCACCCTCTATGCAGCGCGATGGCATTACTTACCATCGCCCTTGGTTGGATCAAAGTCGCGCGCGCATTTTGCAGGCCGCGCAGGCCTTTGCTCAACAATATCTGTGGCACGCCGTTCAAGATCCTACCAACGCGGACCCGCGATATACACGCGCGGCGGTGCGTGAATTGCTTACGCCCGTGTTGGATGTACGGTGGCCTGGCTGGCAGAAGCGCTTGTCCAGCCACGCTCGTCATGCCGCGGAATCGAACAGCATTCTCGACGAAGTCGCGCAAAGCGATTTCGCAGGCCTGCAGCCATCGCCGGATGGCATCAGTTTTTCCCTGGCACAGTGGCGCAGCCTGTCGCCTGCACGGCAGTCGTTGGCGCTGCGTTATTGGCTGCGCCGCAATGGCGCGCGCATGCCGACCGAGGCGCGCCTGGCAGACTTGTTGCGCCAGCTACGGCAGCTCCATAGCCTTGGTCACGACCGGCACATGAAAGTCGCTCATGGCGACCATGTCGTGCAGTGTCATCGCGGACGTGTCTGGATTGAGCCTCGCACCGACGCTTGAGCGTTAGCGCCCTCGGCGCGAGCCTGCATTGCGGGCGGGAGTAGGGCGGGCCAGCGCTAGTGTGCGGTCTCCGGCAT
>NZ_WSJA01000001.1:0-188662 GCF_009763235.1 Bordetella sp. 15P40C-2 | reverse complement strand
CCTCGGGGGACGATTCCCCGGCGATCGCGATGCAGTCCATCGGTGGGGGTGGGGGCACGGGCGGCGCGGGTAACAGCAGTTCGAAGCTGCTGGAACAGGATAGCCACGCCATGCAGATTTCCGTAGGCGGCAATGGCGGCCTGTCCGGATCGGGCGGCACGGTAAACGCCAGTTTTGGCACGGCCGCCAACACATCCGGTGATCGTGCTTATGGCTTGCTGGTGCAATCCATCGGCGCCGGCGGTGGCCTGGCCGGGGCTGGCCAATCCAGCAACCTGACGGCGGTGAGCTTAGGTGGGCGTAACGGTGCCTCGGGCAATGGCGGCGCCGTTACGGTCAACTTGAATGCCGGCAGCACCATTACGACGGCCGGCGCGGGTGCCCATGCGTTGATCGCACAGTCTATCGGCGGCGGGGGTGGCATTGCCGGCGATACCGCCATGGGCGTGCAGCTAAACGGCGCGGACTGGATCCCCACGGGGGTGAACGCTGACGGAAGGCCCGTGACCAGCGGCGACGGTGATGGCGGCGTGGTTGACGTGACATCCAACGCGAACCTCAGCACCACGGGCGCCAACGCATTCGGGATCTTGGCCCAGTCCATTGGCGGCGGTGGCGGGTTAGGCGGCTCTGCCAATGGGGGCTTTGCGGGCAGTACGGGCGCGGCCGATGGGCAGGGACGCGGACAAGACGTGACGGTGACTCAGAACGGCACCATCAATGTGTCGGGTCAGGGCGCCACGGGCATCTTTGCGCAAAGCGCGGGTCCGCAGGGCTCGGGCACGATCACGGTGAACGTGAATGGCACCGTGATCGGTGGAACAGGTACCCAGGCGTACGGCGTATGGATCGCGGGTGATGGGCAGAATGTGCTGAATGTCGGGGCCGATGCGCAAATCGTCGCCGGCGATGGTGGCTCGGCGGTGCGTGGTGACGGCGCACCGGTACAGCAATCGACCGCCGCGATGGCAAAACGATCCAGCACGGGCGCGTTGGCCGTCAACAACGCGGGTCTAATCCAGGGCAACATCGCATGCCAAGGCGGCGGTATCGTCTGCGACGTGCGCAATATGCCCAGCGGTACCTTGAGCCATGCGACGCTTTACCAGGCCAATGTGGACAACGCGGGACGGCTGATCATCGGTACGCCGGGCAGCTTCGGGACGCTGACCATCGACGGTGAGCTGAACCTGCGTCCAGAAGGTTTCCTGCAGGCCGATGTGGATTTCGCGGCCGTGAAGGCGCCGCAGATGATCGTGCAAGGCAACGCGCGCTTAGACGGGCAAGTCGATGTGCGGCCGGTCACGTTGTTGCCTGATCGTGCCGTGACGCTCGCGACCGTGCAGGGGGACATTCAGGGTATGCCCAGCGCGCTGGATAGTCCGGTCGTGAACTACGACGCCCAATTGCAAGGCCAGCAATTGCGGGTCCGGGCGGCGAGCGCTGACTTTGCCGCGCCTTCGATGCAGTTGAAAGATAACCCTCGTGCGGTCGCGGGCCATTTGCAGAGTGCGTGGGATCTCGGGGGCAACACGCAACTCGCGCCCTTGTTTGCATCGTTGGATATGGCATCGCGTCAGGGCTCGGATGCCTATGCGGGCCAGCTTTCCGACTTGTCCCCAGGAGCCGCCGTTGCGCCCGCGGCGCAGATGCAAGCCAGCATGGCGCGCTTTAACAATGCCATGATGTCTTGTCCCAAAGATCAGATCGATGATCCATTGTCAGGCGAGCAGGACTGCGTGTGGGGACAAGTCACCAGCTTCCGTATTGATCAGGATGGCTCGGGCGGGGTGGCCGGCTTCAAATACGATGGCATCAATTATCAAGTCGGCGGACAGCGTCAGGTGAGCCCCGGCTGGTTTCTCGGTGGCTCGGTTGCCTATCAGAATACCCACTTGCGCGGCGACGATGGCCGCGTGAGCGGCAAGGGCGATAGCGGCTACGCAGGCGTGGTGCTCAAGCGCGAGACAGGGCCTTGGACCTTTTCAGCCGCTTTGGGCGGAGGCTATGGCCAGTTCGACATCGACCGCCGGATCCGCATTCCGGGGCAAAGCAGTACCGCAAGCTCCAACCTCGATGTGTATGGCGCGAGCTTGCGTCTGCGCGCGGCGCGCACCTTTGCATCAGAGCAGTTTTATGTGAAGCCCTATGTCGACTTGGACGCCTTCTATACCCATATGCCGCGCTATCGTGAATCGAGCAATGACTTGCACCTTGATGTGGATAGCAGTAACGAGTTCATCGTGGGCTTGTCGCCCACGCTGGAGGCGGGCGCGAAGCTGCCGTTGAACAATGGTGCGGTGCTGCGCCCGTTCGCCTATGCGGGCGTGACGTTTCTCTCGAAAGATGAATACACCGCCAAAGCGCGGTTGCAGGGTGCACCCGCGGGCGCGAGCGCATTCAAGACCTCGGTGCCGATGGATGACGTGATTGGTCGGGTAGGGGCCGGCCTGCAGGTCACCAATGCGGGCGGCGTGGATTTTCGCTTGCAGTATGACGGAGACTTTTCTTCCCACATTCAGAGTCATCGAGCGTCGTTACGGGTGATGGTACCGTTTTGACGGCCGTGCGATCATCATGCGTCGGACAGTAGCAGGAGTACATGGATGAAACGACGCACGCTGCTTAATGCGGGCGCGCTGGCTGCGGGAACGCTGCTCGTGCCAGGCGTTGTCAAGGCGGCGGCCGCAGAGCCAGACGCGGACTTGATGACGATGGTGCGTGGGGAAGCTCGCCGGCTGATGAAAACGCACGCCATTCCCGGGATGGCGGTGGCGGTGACATACCAAGGCCGCCACGTCTTTATCAACGAAGGCGTGGCGTCAATGGAAAGCCGCCAGCGCGTCACGGAAAGCACTCTTTTTGAGGTGGGCTCCATCAGCAAAACATATACGGGCCTGCTGGGCGGATACGCGCTGGCGCATCGCTCGATCGCGCTCTCCGATGTAGCGAGCAAGTATCTGGAGGACCTGTCAGGTAGCGCTTTGGGCGATGTCAGCCTGCTGGAGCTGGCGACCTATACCGCTGGGGGGCTGCCTTTGCAGCTTCCGCCCGAGGTCACGGATTACCCGAGCATGCTCGCTTACTTTCAGCGTTGGACGCCGCAATATCCTGCGGGCACCCACCGGCGCTATTCAAATCCCAGCATCGGTTTGTTTGGTTTGCTTGTGGCTAACAGCATGCGAGAGCCTTTCCAGCCGCTCATCCAGGACTTACTGGAGCGCTTGGACCTGAAGCAGACCTTCATCAATGTGCCCGCGGAGAAGATGCAGGACTATGCGTACGGTTATACCAAGGACGGCGCTCCCATACGCATGTCGCCCGGCATGCTTGATGCCCAGGCGTATGGCATCAAGACCTCGGCAGCTGACTTGATTCGTTTCGTGGACGCGCATATGCAGCGCGACCCGCTCGATCCAATGTTGCGGCTTGCCGTGAATGCCAGCTTATCTGGTTACTATCAAATAGGACCCATGAGGCAAGGGCTAGGCTGGGAGAGTTATGAATGGCCGACCACTATCGACCGCCTGCTTGACGGCAACTCTACTCAGATGGCGCTGCACTCCAATCCCGCAGCCATACTGCACCCACCCGTGTCGCCAGACAAGCCGATGTACATCAACAAATCAGGTTCCACCAATGGTTTCGGCGCTTACGTCGCGTTTATTCCGCATCACCAGGTGGGTATTGTGATGCTGGCGAACAAAAATTTTCCCATTCCGGCACGGGTGGAAAGTGCGTTCAGGATACTCGGCTCCCTGCCGGTGTCGCTATGAATCGTGCTTGTGTTGAGGTTTACCGCGCGTAGATCCAGAGGCCATTTTTTCCAGTTCCTTTTTGTCCATGGACTCATACATGGACTTCGAGGCTCCTTTCAAGTCGCTCTTTTTCTGTTCACCGCGCTTGGCGGATAACGCCGCGCCCGCGGCGCGTTGTTGGGCTTGAGACTTAGCAGGCATCATCGCCTCCATGAATAGAACTATGTAAATGATCCGCCGGCAAGGTACGTGCCCGGGGCTAAACCCTCTATCTGTCCCCACCCGGCGGTGTACGCCCACCTTTGCGGCCCGGGTCTTCCCGGCCTGTGTCGGGCGGCGTGAAATTGCCCTCGCGGGAGATTCCGCCATTGCGCGCCGCTTCGTCGGCGGCATCGGTGCCGCGATCGAAAGCCGGACGATCGCCGCCCTGAGCGCGGGGCGGATGGTCCATGTCCGGGCGCGCTGTTTCTTCATCCGAAGTGTGTCGAGGACGCGGTGCGCCGCGATTGGGGTCGGGGTGAGCGGGACGCCCTTCCCGGTTCGCGGCGGGGACGGCGGGTTTAATCAAATCGGTCATGGCAAATCTCCATCAACGCAGGTACGTGCTACCCACGCGTCGCGCTGCAAGTGCTGTTCCCATCGACCCTGATGACGGCTTTGACGGCTTCGGCCAGGCGCGATTCTTGCGGCATTCCCCGCCGTCATCCGTACGACTCCAAAGGGGATACCCGTGAATGTCATTGTTGAACCCCGGTACGCTCCGACCGTACATCCCCTGCATGGTGTGTTGTTGGCCGGGGCACTGGCTCTGTTTCTCGGAACGCTGCTTTCCGATGTCGCCTATTCCAAAACCTTCGAAATCCAGTGGAAAAATTTCTCGTCCTGGATGCTCGCTGGCGCACTGCTGTTTAGCGGGGTTGCGTTAGTGTGCGCCATTGTGGGCATTTTCCGCCCCATCCAGCGCGCCCGGGGCTTTGTTCCCTATGCCATCGTGCTGTTGGTTACCTGGGTAGTGGGCTTTCTGAATGCCCTGATGCATGCGCGCGACGCGTGGGCCAGCATGCCAACAGGACTGGTGATGTCGGTTATCACGTTTGTGCTGGCATGCATTGCCACGTGGCTAGGTTTTCGCACGCCGCATGTTGTACGCACCACGTATAGGGGCTCCGTATGAAATACCTACGTTCGCTCGCCGCCATACCCTTGATGACTGCAGCGGGTATCTGCGGCGCACAATCGGGATCGGCCCAGGTGGGACCCGATCCGCAACTGCCCAAGCCCGAACGCGGATTATTGCCCGACATGGTGATCGCGGAACCGACGGAGTGGGGGGACAAGAAGCCCACCGTCCCGGAAGGATTCACCATCACCGCGATCGCCAAGGATTTGCAGATCCCTCGGCAGACTTTGTTGCTGCCCAATGGCGACATTCTGGTAGCCGAAGGGCGAGGTGGCAACGCCGCCAAGATCACGCCCAAGGACGTGATCGCCGGCATTATCAAAGCCAAGGGCACCAGCCCCGTCAAGGGTGGCAACCGTCTGACGTTATTGAGAGATCCCGAGGGCGACGGAACGTACGAGCAATCCGTCTTCGCCGAAGGATTGAATGCCCCGTATGGCCTCGCGCTGATCGGCAACAACCTTTATGTCGCCAATCAGGACGCTGTGGTTCGCTTTGATTACCAGCCCGGGCAGACACGAGCCAGTGGGCCGCCGGAAACCGTGACGCCCTTGCCATCAGAGATCAACCATCACTGGACCAAGGCCATGACGGCCAGTGCCGATGGTCAATATCTGTATGTCGGTATCGGTTCGAATAGCAACATCACCGAGCGTGGCATGACCGCCGAGGCCGACCGTGCGCGCGTCTGGCGCATTAATGCCCAGACCGGCGAAACGAAGACCTTTGCCACCGGGCTGCGCAATCCCACGGCGCTGGCGATCAACCCGCAGACGCAGCAATTGTGGGCGGTCGTCAATGAACGCGATGAGATCGGTTCGGATCTGGTTCCAGACTATCTGACTTCGGTGCAGGAAGGCGCCTTCTACGGATGGCCATACAGCTACTGGGGCCAGAATGTCGACGAGCGCGTGCGGCCGCAGAACCCGGACAAAGTCGCTTCGGCTATTAAGCCGGATTACGCGCTCGGTTCGCATGTTGCCGCGCTGGGGGTGGCATTTTCCCATGAATCGATGGGGCCGAAATTTGCCAATGGAGCGTTCGTCGGCGAACACGGCAGCTGGAACCGGCGTGAACCGGCTGGCTATAAAGTCGTGTTCGTACCGTTTACCGACGGGCGTCCCTCCGGGCCACCGCAGGATTTCGTGGCCGGCTTTCGCGATAGCGATGGTAAAACCAGAGGCCGCCCCGTTGGCGTGACGGTCGATCCGCGCGGGGCTCTGATCGTGGCCGACGACTTATCGAATACGGTTTGGCGCGTGACACCCACACAGGGGTCGCAGGCCGCACAGCCCGATGCGACGCCAGAACCCACGGCGCTGGCGCAGCTGAGATAGCGTCACCCGCATCGCAGCGCCCCGTTAGGTTGGTACCGGGCGCTCGGGCCGCTTACGATGGAGTCCAGAGACAGATTCCCGAGCGGCCCAATTCATCAGTCCGCCTGACTAACCCGATAGCGCCTCAATGACCCTGCACCGAGCCCGCTTTATCCGCAAGCCTCCTCGCACACTGCTCACGTTATGCGGACTCCTGTTGCCCATGATCGAAAGCGCAGCGCAGACTGCGGTACAGGAGGCGGAAGTTCCCACCTTAGCGCCGGTCATTGTCGCTAGCATCCATTACAGCGCAGCCTTGCTCGACATTCCCGCTTCGGTCAGCGTGGTCGATGGAGAACGCCTGCGGTTCGATTCACCCGGCATCGATCTGGCTGAAGGACTGGGTGGCGTGCCTGGACTGCAGATACAGGACCGCTGGAATTACGCGCAGGACTTGCAGTTATCCATCCGGGGTTTCGGAGCGCGTTCCACGTTCGGCGTGCGTGGTGTGCGTTTGTATGTCGACGGCATACCCGCCACTATGCCAGACGGCCAGGGACAGACGTCTAACATCGACATCGCGTCCGCGGAGCGCATAGAGGTATTGCGCGGCCCGTTCTCGGCGCTGTATGGCAACTCCGCGGGTGGCGTCGTACAAGTATTTACCGAAGAAGGCGAAGCTCCACCGCGACTTCAGGCGAAGGCATCCGCCGGTAGTTACGGCACCTACAACTATGGCCTCAAAGCCAGCGGTGCAAACGGCGATTTTGACTATGTGCTGAGCTTCAATCGATTGACCACCGATGGCTATCGCGAACACAGTGCTGCGCGCAAGAATCTGGGCAATGCCAAACTTGGCCTGCAACTAGACGATAAAAGCCGAGTAACCGTCATCGTCAATAGCGTCGACGTGAAAGCACAAGATCCATTGGGCCTGACGCGCGCCCAGTATGAAGACGATCCGCGACAGGCCACGCCTCAGGCCAGCCAGTACAACACGCGCAAGACCGTACGTCAGACCCAAGGCGGGCTGCTGTATGAACGGCAGATCGATGCCGATAATGAGTTGCGCGCGATGGTGTACTTTGGGCAGCGCGATATGACGCAGTATCTGTCGATACCTCCCGCCGCGCAGTTGAATCCGGGCCACGCGGGCGGCGTCATCGGCTTGGAGCGTCAATACGGCGGCCTGGATCTGCGCTGGACCACGCGCTCGCAGCTGGCCGGGCAGCCCTTAACCCTGGTGGCGGGCCTGGGTTACGACAGCCTGCATGAAGACCGCAAGGGTTATGAGAACTTTACCGGCCCGCCTTTTGCGCCCACTGACTTAGGGGTGAAAGGCCGGCTGCGCCGCGACGAAACCAATCGCGTCTACAACATTGACCCTTATGTGCAAGCCTCTTGGAATTTCGCGCCGCGCTGGACGCTGGACGCGGGTCTGCGATATAGCACCGTCAAATTCGACTCCGACGATGATTACCTGTCTGACGGCAATGCGGACGATAGCGGCAGCGCACGATATCGCAGAGCATTACCAGTGACCTCGCTGCGTTATGCGCTGACGCCATCCAGCTCGCTCTACGCCTCCTATGGACAGGGCTTCGAAACGCCTACGACAAACGAAGTGTCCTATCGGCCTGACGGACGGGCAGGGTTAAACCTCGGCTTAAAGCCCGCCATCAGTGATAACTACGAGATCGGCTACAAATCCGAAGCTGACCAAGGGTTGTTTTCACTCGCGATTTTTCATACCGACACCCGAAACGAGATCGTGGCCGCGGAAAACTTTAATGGACGTACCTCCTATCGCAATGCCGGACGCACGCGCCGCAGCGGCATCGAGGCGGCCTGGAGCGGACGCGTCGTCTCCGATTGGCGTGCCGACCTGGCCTATACCTGGATCAACGCACGCTATCGCGATAACGTCAGCGACTCTGGAATCCGCTCGGGGAATCGGATTCCGGGCATTGCGCAACACATGCTGTATGGCGCGCTGGCATGGGCGCCCGAGCAAGGCTGGCGTGCTGGCGTAGAAGGGCGCTTCATGGGCAAGGTATATGTGGACGACGCCAATAGCGATTCCGCGGCCGGCTACTTTGTGGCGTCACTCTCGACAGGCTACCGATGGCAGCACCGCGCCTGGACATGGGACGCCTACGCGCGCGTCGACAACCTCTTTAATCGCGAATATATCGGATCGGTGATCGTCAATGATGGCAACGGGCGGTATTTCGAGCCCGCAGCCGGGCGCAACTGGAGCGCGGGCTTGGTGGCGTCGTACGCGTTTTGATCGGAAACTCAGGCCGCCGTATGCCGCCGCGCCAGCACGATCACACCGTCTTCGTCGGCGTACAGCCATTCCCCAGACTTCACGGTATGCCCATGGATCGTCACTTGAGGTGCCGCACCGGCTGGCGGCATTTCAGTAGCACGCGTCGGTATAGAACCCAAGGCATGAACCCCCACCGGCATGCGCGCCAATATCCGGGTGTCACGCACATAGCCGTGTATCACGATGCCGCTCCAGCCGTTTTGTACCGCCATGGCCGCCATGCGGTCGCCCAGGATGGCTTGGGTAGGGCTACCCTGCGCATCGACCAGCAACACCCGGTTGTTTCCCGGTTGCGATAGCAAAGGCGCCAGGGACATCGCGCCTCCAGGCCGGGGCGCATCGACTGTGACGATTTCCCCAAAATACCAGCTGCGACCGCCATACGTCCGGTACGCCGGCGGCAGTATCCGCAGCTCAAGCGTGGGATCGTTCAACGCCAGATCGCACAAATCGGCCGTGCACCAGGTGGTATCAGGCGCGTTGTCGTAGCTAGGAGGAACGAAATTGGTCATGGGCAATATCCGGCGTCGAAAGGCCGGCCCGCGCCGGCTGGCAGAGATTGTCCTTGCGCGCGGGCCGTATGGCAAGCGCCGTGGCTTAACTCGCGCGCTGCGCCGTCCAGGTGCCTTGACCTTGCACACTGCCTTGCATCTTGTCGCCCGACACTTTGCCGGTGTAGGTTTGGCCTCCCACCGCGAAATGGATCTCGTCCCCCGTCAAACGGCCGTGGCTGATGGGTAGCTCGTTGCCGTTGTCGCGCATCGCGCCCTCGAGCATTTGGTATTTCTGCCGCAGCACCAACTCCTTGCCATCCATATTCCATGTGCCCGCGACTTTGGCCGGCACGATCCATTTATACGCGCTGCAGTAGGCCGAGCAGTCTTTCACTGCACGCGCCGTCTCGTCGGGTTCCCAATCGTCCATGGTGAAAGAGTTCGACAAAATACGCGTGCCCGGCTTCATATCGAGCAGGGTGGGGCGCAGTTTGACGTTCAAACTGGGCAACAAGAACATCGTCACCACGGTGGCTTCGGAGAAATCGGTTTTGAAAATGTCGCCCTCTTCGAATACCGCTTTATCCTCTACACCAGCGTCGCGGGCCGCCTGTTTGGCCAGCACCACCATGTCCGGGTTGAATTCAATCCCGCGCGACGGGATGCCGCGTTGCGCCGCCGTGATGACCGTGCGGCCATCACCGGAACCCAGATCGACGAGCCGGTCTTGCGGTGTGAGCTGCGCCATGTCCAGCATTCGGTCGACCAACGCCTGCGGCGTCGGTACCCAAACCACATCTTTGCCGGCTTGGCCGACCGTGGGCTGGTACTTATTCGTCGCCGGGGCAGCCTGCTGACCCCAGGCGCTGCCCTGCAAGGCAAAGATCGACACGACTACGGCTGCTAAAGAGTGCTGCATCGCTTTCATGGACTTTCTCCAGGCTAGGGAGCTTCAGGTGGAAACGTCGTCGCGTAACGCTGTTGCGACGATCGGCGCGTCGGCTTTCTTGCGCAACAGCAAAATGGGCAGGCCCGCGGCCAGCACGGCCAGTCCTGCCAGCCCCGCGACACCGGTATACATGACGCTCGCGTGCAGCATGTAGGCGCAAGTCAGGCAAAACAGGATGGGCGTGACCGGATAGAGCGGCACGCGGTATGGAGGTCTACGCTCGGGATAACGCCAACGCATAACGAATACCGCCACGCCCACGAGCAGCAAAAACCCCCAGAACACAGGCGCCGTATAGTCGACCATGGCCTTGAATCCATCTCGCGTGATGGCGCCCATCGCAATAAGCGCCAAGGTGATGGCGCCCTGCGTGAGGTGGCCGTTGGCGGGTGTTTTCCCCCGACCATCCCAAACGCCCACCCAGCGCAAGGCGGGCAGGTCTTGCGCCATCGCATAAAACACGCGAGAGCCGGTAAAGATCGTTGCATTCAGCGTGGAGACAGCGGCCACCACCACCGCGAGCGTGACCATCGTTTCGCCCGATGGACCCGCGACCACGCGCATCATGTCAGCAGCCACGGCGTCCGACGTGCGCAGGCCTTCCAACCCGAGGATCGACAACAGCGCCAGATTGGCCAGGGTGTACAGAGCGATCAGGACAAACGATCCCAGCGCCAGCACTTTCGGGATATTGCGTCGCGCGTCTTTCAGCTCGCCGGTCAGATAGGCCGCTTCATTCCAGCCTCCATACGTCAGCAATACGAAAATCATCGCGGTGCCTAGCGCCGCGGTCTCCACGGGCAACGCAGGGGTGGGGGCCACGGGTGTCGTGGCGCTACCGAAAAACCCAAACAGAATCACCGCCGCCAGCGCGCCGATCTCGATGAAAGTGACCAGCACCTGCAGCGTCTTGCTTTGCGTCGTCCCAATGATGTTTACGCCGGTAAAGAACATCACTGATAGCGCGGCATAGATCGCAGAGCTATAGGTACCCAACGGCAAAATCTGGCTGATGTAGTCGCCCAACATGAACGCGACCGCCGCGATCGCGCCGGTTTGAATGACGGTGCAGCGCGCCCAGCCAAACAGCATTGCCACCGGCTTGCCATACGCGCGCGACAGAAAATGATATTCGCCGCCCGCATGCGGCTCCGCCGACGCCAGCTCGGCGTAGCACAACGCACCCACCAGGGTAATGAGCCCACCCGCAATCCACACCCCGATGAACGCCCATTCCGAGGCGACATTCGCTGCGACGATCGACGGGGTTTTAAAAATCCCCACGCCTACGACGAGCCCCACCATGATGACAATCGCGTCGAATACGGACAACACGCCTGCCGGGCGGGCGGGTGATTCGCTACGAGGGACTGCTGGCGTCGTAGATGCGTCGTTCATGGGTTCGACAGGCTCCGCACAAGGTCAGTAAAGCAAGGGCGATCCCGCGACGCAGCGACGATGAATTCTGTTCGTCGACCATGAAGAGTATGCGCGGCATTCCTTGCGTAAAAGGTCCAGCATCGCGATACGGCAGCGGCTCAGTCAGGCCAGGCGCTCGATGAGGCCAGCTGACAATAAGCTGACATTGTTGTCAGATTATCGACTTGGACGCAAGAGGGTTTTTGCATGCGCGCGCGCCCGGTGTTCATCAAATCTGACAATCTGCTTAAAGCAGGAATGCGAGTTGCTGACGTGGCCCGACGTAACGAAATCCACCGGAGCGGTCTGGCAGAACCCCCAGCGCACGCTCTCCACCTGAAGGAGGATTCATGGGCAGCGCGGCATCTTGCACCGTTTTCTACGATGGACGGCCGCTGACGGCGGTAACGGGTCAGCCCTTATTAGACGTGCTGGCCAAGCACGACATCGATCTCCCCCAAGTCTGTTATCACCCTACATTGGGCCCGCTACAGACCTGCGACGTCTGCTGGGTAGAGGTCGACGGCGAACTGCAGCGCGGTTGCGCCGTCGAGGCGCGCGATGGACTGCAGGTGGCCTCTCAGACGCACAACGCCACCGCGGCACGCGAAGAAGGCATGGACCGCTTGCTCGGCAAGCATGAACTTTATTGCACCGTCTGTGAAAACAATACTGGCGACTGTACGCTGCACAACACCGTCGCCGATATGGAAATCCCTATCCAGCGCTATGAATTCAAGCGCAAGCCGTACGAGAAAGACGAGAGCGGCGCCTTCTATACCTACGACCCGGACCAATGCATCCTCTGCGGACGCTGCGTCGAAGTCTGCCAGAACGTCCAGGTCAACGAGACATTGACCATCGACTACAGCATGGAGCACCCGCGCGTGCTATGGGATGGCGGTCAGTCCATCGATCATTCCAGCTGCGTGAGCTGTGGCCAGTGCGTCACCGTCTGCCCCTGTAATGCTCTCCTGGAGAAATCCATGCAGCCGGACGCAGGCCCCTTCACCGCGATGCCGCAATCGATCAAGCGGCCGATGATCGATATCGTGAAAAAACTCGAGCGCACCATCGGGGCACCGCCCGTCATGGCGCTGTCGAACATAGATATGGCGTGGCGCCAGCCCGAGATCAAGCGCACCAAAACCGTCTGCACCTATTGCGGAGTCGGATGCAGCTTTGAGATGTGGACCCGCGATCGCCACATCCTGAAGGTGCAGCCCATGCAAGAGGCGCCGGTCAACGGCGTGTCCACCTGCATAAAAGGCAAGTTTGCCTGGGATTTCGTCAACAGCGAAAAGCGCCTCACCACGCCGCTTATCCGCGAGAATGGCAAATTCCGCGAAGCCGGCTGGGACGAGGCCTTGGACCTCGTGGCGAACCGTCTGCTGAAAGACCGCGACCGTTATGGCCCGGACACGATAGGGTTTATCGGCTCGAGCAAGGCCAGTAACGAAGAGGCCTATCTGACCCAGAAAATCGCGCGCATGATCATTGGCACCAACAACGTCGATAACTCATCGCGTTATTGCCAAAATCCCGCTACCCTGGGTCTGTTTCGCACCGTGGGTTATGGTGGCGATGCCGGCACGATCGAGGATATCGGGCAAGCCGATCTGGTGGTGCTGGTGGGCAGCAATCTGGCCGAAAACCACCCCGTCATCGCCTCGCGCGTCAAGGCCGCGAAGAAGCAACGCGGCCAGAAGCTCATCGTCGTGGACCCGCGTAAACACGAGATGGCCGAACGGGCCGATATTTTTATGCGTCCCAAGATCAGTACCGATACGATCTGGGCGAGCGCATTCTCGCGCTATATGTTCGAGCACGGCTATGCCGATGAGGCATTTCTGCAAACCCGTGTCAACGGAGTCGAGGAATATCGACGCTCGTTAGCGCCCTTCACCATGGAATACGCGGCGGAAATGACCGATATTCCGCTCGCTACGCTCATTGAGGCGGCCGAAATGATAGGGCAGGCCAAGTCGGTATGCCTGCTGTGGGCCATGGGAATCACCCAGCATAGTCACGGCGCAGATACCAGCACCGCCTTATCGAACCTGTTACTCGTCACCGGCAACTATGGCCGACCGGGCACCGGCGGATACCCCATGCGCGGGCATAACAACGTGCAGGGCGCAAGCGACTTTGGATGCTTGAAAAATGTCTATCCCGGCTATGAAAAGGTCACCGACGAGGCCATCCGCGAAAAATGGGCGCGCGCCTGGGGCGTGCCCAAGGATAAGTTATCGCCAAACGTGGGCGCGGACAATTTCACCATGGTGCAGCAAGCCGATAGCGACAAAATCCGGGCCATGTATATCATCGGCGAGGAAACCGCGTTCTCGGACTCTCATAGCGAGAACGTCCATACCGGATTCGAAAAACTGGAATTCCTGGTCGTGCAGGATATTTTCCTTAGCCGCACCGCGCAGTTCGCTGACGTGGTGCTGCCCGGATGCCCGAGCGTCGAGAAAGACGGCACCTTTGTCAACACGGAGCGCCGTATCCAGCGCTTTTACGAAGTCATGCCGCCTCTGGGAAACAGCAGGCCCGATTGGTGGATATTGAAGGAGGTCGCGCGCCGCATGGGCCACGACTGGGGCTATGAGCACCCCTCGGAAATCATGGAAGAAGTCGCCGCCATAGCCGAGATATTTCGGGGCGTCAGTTATGAGCACCTCGAGGCCTGGGGCTCTCAATGCTGGCCGGTCGGGCCCGACGGAACCGATACGCCTTTGCTTTACACCGACAAATTCCACACCGAAGACGGCAAGGCCGTGCTTTACCCGATAACGTGGCAAGCCCCCGACGAGGCCGCCGACGACGACTACGACCTGATGCTGGACAACGGCCGCTTGCTGGAACACTTCCAGGGCACCAACCAAACCGGTCGTTCGCCCGGCATCGACAGACAGCTGCCCAACTGGTTTGTCGAGGTCAGCCCGCAACTGGCCCAGGAACGCGGCATTCGCGATGGCACATGGCTGCGCGTCAGTTCGCGGCGCGGCAGCGTAGAGGTGCCCGCGCTGGTCACTGATCGCGTGCATGGCAACGTGCTATTCATGCCCATTCATCAGGGCAAGCCGGGCCTGAATCTGCTGACGGGCGAACACCATGACCCAGACGTCAACACGCCCGCCTACAAAGAAACCGCGGTCAAGCTGGAGATTCTGGATCGCCCTGGCGCGGGTTCACCGCTGCCCGACTACAACTTCCGCTATGGTCGCCGTACGCCTATTTCGGGTGTCCCAGTGCAGCAGAAATGGGCGCAGCACGACTATGTCCCGCCGCCCGCCCACCTACCGCACCCGGAGAAACTCTGATGGCCGAACGTATCGATCACGATGTCAAACCCACACCGATCGGGCCGGATGCGCGCGAAGAGCTGGAGCGTCTGCTGCAAAGCTTGCATGAGCAGGGCATGCTGCGCTTTGCCAACGATGTGGTCAGTGCCAAATCGCCGGTACTGAAGGTCCTGCTTGATGGTTTGGGCAAGCAAGCCACCCTCAACGCGATCCAGAACTTGTCCATCCTCGGCATGGCGCTATCGCGCATTCCTCCTGAAGACTTCTACAAGCTTGTGTTTGGAATGAAGGACGCGCTGGCCGCACTGAGTCGCTCGCCCACCGCCTCGGGCAAGGAGGAAGCCCCGGGCGTGACGGGTGTGTATCGCATGCTGAATGACGACGAATTGTGGGCATCCCTCAGGCCGGCCCTGGACGCCGTGCAGGCTTTTTCACGCCGCATGGCCGAACCCGCGGACAAGCCAGTCACCCAGTTCACGGGCAAGCAGACCGAGATGTGATGCGCGCGCAGCAGGGCTCGGAAAGGACGCGGGCATATAACTTGCTCGGCAGACTCGCGGTATCCGGGGGAAGCATGAAAACAACCATAACGCGCGCCATCAGGCGCGAGCATCGAGGCGCCGCCTTGAATGCGCGGCGCCGGCGGGAGACATGAGCATGGCATGGCTCCTGTTTCTACACGTCGCCGCATTGACCATTTGGAGCGCAGCGCTCCTGTATCTGCCCGTGGTATTCAGCATGAACCGAGGCCTGCAGCGCAGCGCGGCGGTGCGCCTACGCGTCATGACGCGACTGGCTTTCATCGCGCTGGCTTCGCCTGCCGCTGTGCTCGCGATTGTGACGGGCTCGGCCTTGGTCTACATCACCCATGCCACGGGAATATGGCTTGCCGCCAAATTGTTATTGGTCGCGCTGATGGCGGCCTTTCATGTGTATTGTGGCCGCACCTTGACTGTCTTAGGACACGAAGGCTCGGACAAAAAACGCCGCCGTAGTGTAGGCCTGTGGGTGTTGGCTGTGCCGGTCCTGCTGATCTCCGGTGTTTTGTGGCTCGTGCTCGCAAAGCCGGAGCTGGCGCGCGGAATGGATGGCGCGCCATGGTGAGCACCCCCGTCTACGGCTCCTCGTCGTGTACGCCCACCTGGTCTTCAAATACCAGTTTGCCGCCCAGCCAGCCGGCCGCCGCGACCAACACAGCGCCAAGCGCGGACAGATATAGCCCCATGGGCAAGATGGCCTCCTGCGCGTCATGCAAGCGAGACTGCCAATTGATGAACGCCACGGACAGCAACATGACTGCCATGACGAAATGGCTCCACGCGGCGGCGCGATGGCGGATCCCTTGCACCGCCAGCAGCTCAACCGTGCCCGCAGCGCCTGCGACACCGCCCATCAGCGTGCCCACGCCGAGCAGCCATAACGACGCCCGGGCCCAGAATTCGTCGCCGAACCACAGGTATGCGAGATCGCTGGGCAGCGCTCCAATGATGAATGCGATCGGGAACGTTACTAAGGCGGGATGTAGAGGATGCCGGCTAACCGCGACAGCGGTGCCCGTGCCCTTGGGGAGAGAATGTGCCAGCTTATCCATGAGTGTGTACACGCAAATTAGGAAGTGGACTGCGCACCAGCAAAGACCATGCCGGACGTGGGCAGCAGGGGTTGCATGTGCGTCGCTCGCCGGCTGTGATGGACGTTTGTCCACGCTCGACCCCGCCGGGCCCGCCGCCCATACCATTGCTCAGGTGTGGAACGTGATGGCCTGGGGCGCGCTGGCGATCCTAATTTTCATGCTGATGCTAGCCACGCTGGCCTGTTGTCGGCGGCCGGCCGCGCAAGAGCGCCCGCCGTTACGGTTATTCTTGATCGGCGGGGGCCTCGTGTTCCCGGGCGTGGTGTTGATCGCCTTGCTCGTCTTTGGCTTACGCGCGGGAGACGCCCGCAGCCCGATTCCGGGAGGCGAGGACGTGTATCGCGTGCAGGTGCGCGCGCATCAATGGTGGTGGGAGGTTGCCCACCCCGATGCGCCGGGCGGGCCTCGCTATGCCATCAATCAAATTCACGTCCCTGCAGGCGTTCCCGTCCATATCAGTGTGACGGCGGCGGACGTGATCCACGGATTCTGGATCCCACGTTTGAGCGGCAAAATCGACGCCATCCCCGGCCGTACCAACACGATTAAGGTGCAGGCCGACGAGCCGGGCGTCTACGATGGCGTCTGTGCCGAGTTCTGCGGATTGCATCACACCAGCATGGGAATGCAATTGATCGCGCATTCGCCGACGCAGTTGCCCGATGCATTGCGGGGCCTGTCTGATACCCAGGTGCGGCCATGAGCGAAAACTTATCCCCCGTGACCCGCCATAAAACGCTCGAGGCCGATTGGCGCTCTCCACCCGGATGGCGAGGTCTGTCCGCCGTCAATCACAGTACCGTGGGTCGACGTTTTATCGTGGCTGCGCTGATCTTCTTTCTGATTGGTGGTGTGTTAGCCATGCTCATGCGTGCGCAATTGGCCACACCCGGACAGGGCCCGTTCGACAGCGAGGCCTACAACCAGATTTTCACCATGCACGGCACGGTGATGATGTTTTTATTCGCGATCCCCATGCTGGAAGGGTTCGCATTCTATCTGCTGCCCAAGATGCTGGGTGCGCGCGACATGGCCTATCCGCGCCTGGGCGCCTATGGATGGTGGTGTTATCTATTCGGCGGCCTGATATTGATGGTGGGCATGGCGCTGGGGGTGGCACCCAATAGTGGCTGGTTTATGTACACCCCGCTATCGAGCACGACCTATCAACCCGGCATCAATAACGATATCTGGCTCATTGGCATCACCTTTGCCGAAATCTCCGCCGTCTGCGGAGCCATCGAGCTGATCGGCACGATCCTAAAACTCCGTGCACCCGGCATGTCGCTGGGTCGCATGCCGATTTTCGCATGGTACATGCTGGTCACGGCGGGCATGATCCTGATCGGATTTCCGCCGCTGATCCTGGGCAGCATTCTGCTCGAACTGGAACGCGCCTTTGGCATGCCCTTCTTCGATGTCGCGCGTGGCGGGGATCCGCTGCTGTGGCAACACCTTTTTTGGATCTTCGGCCATCCAGAGGTCTACATTATCTTTTTGCCCGCAGCAGGCATGGTGGCCACCATGGTGCCGGTCTTCGCCCGTCATCCCCTGGTCGGATACTCGTGGGTGGTGGCAGCCGTCGCGGCTATGGGTGTGCTGAGTTTTGGCTTATGGGTGCATCACATGTTCACCGTAGGCATACCGCAGATGGCGGTCGGGTTCTTCTCGGCCGCCAGCATGTTGGTTGCGGTGCCCACGGCGGTGCAGTTCTTCGCCTGGCTCGCTACGCTATGGTCAGGCAAAGTGCAGTATCGCCTGCCGATGCTTTATTTGGGTGGTTTTCTGTTTATCTTCGTGCTGGGGGGACTCACCGGCGTGATGCTGGCGTTGGTGCCCTTTAACTGGCAGGCACACGATACCCATTTCGTCGTGGCCCATATGCACTACGTGCTGATCGGGGGCATGATCTTCCCCGTGCTTGCTGCGACATGCTATTGGCTGCCGCACTTCACCGGACGTCTGCTATCCGAGCGCGCGGGCCCCTGCGCATTCTGGCTGATCTTCATCGGGTTTAACATCACGTTTTTGCCCATGCATTTGACGGGCCTGCTGGGCATGCCAAGACGCATTTATGCATACGATGAACAGATCGGCTGGGACGTGCTCAACTTGGTGTCGTCGATCGGCGGTTTTATACAAACTATTGGCTTTGCCGTATTCCTTATCGACATCGTTTTGCATCTGAGGGCAGGCCGGCTTGCGCCACCCAATCCGTGGCGAGCCAGCACGCTGGAATGGGCGATGCCGACGCCGCCACCCGTCTACAACTTCGCGTCCATCCCCTCCGTGCAGGGGCGTGAGCCGTTGTGGGATGTCCCGGACCTGGGCGCACAAGCTGCTGGAGGCAAGCACTGGCTCGCCGAAGCCGCACCCGGGCGGCGGCAAACCTTGTCGGTGGATGTGGTGAGCGGGCGCGCGCAGAGCGTGGTAGAACTTCCCGGTCCGACGTGGCTACCGCTGTACGCGGCTTTAGCGACGGCTGTGTTTTTCATCTGCGTGTTGTTCAAGGTCTATGCAGTGGCCGCTGTGGGCGTGGGGATCGCGCTGGCCGTTTTTCTACGTTGGGCGTGGCTCGGCGGGGCGCGGCAAGATCCACAGCTCGTGCAAGCGGCGCCAAGCGTGCAACTATCGGCCCATGTGCTGGATCGCGGCGCGCCGGGGTGGTGGGGGATGTGCGGTTGTCTGGCGGCGGATGCGGCGCTCTATGCGTCGTTGCTGTTCGGATTCCTCTTTCTGCGCACCATGGCGCCCGAATGGCCTCCCGCGCAATGGCTGGTTCTCTCACCTTGGCAAGCGGGTCTACTGGCACTGGCGCCCATCGCGGCGGCGTTCGCCTGTCAGCGCGCTTGCGCCGTCAATCGCCACGGCCGCGACGTCCAGCGCGAGGGTTGGATGCTGGCCAGCGCGGCGCTAGCCGCGGTGAGCGTGGCCCTATTCGGCGCTATCGTGATGGCTTTGCCCGCAGCAGATAGCCACGCGTATGCGGCCGCCGCCACTGTGTTGGCTTACTACATGATGATCCACACCGCCGTTGGCTTTGTGATGGCGCTGTTCGTGGCATTGCGAGGGCGCGCAGGCTATGTGAGTCCGCATCGGGACCTTGAACCGAGGGTGGTGAGATTGTGGCAAATCTACACCGCCTTGGCGGCGGTGGTGGCCTCGGCCACGCTGTTTTTCATCCCGCTGGGACTGCCATCATGATGAGAACCCACAAGCGTGACATGGTCGGCACAACGAATCGGTCCGGACTCTGGCGAGCGGTGGCGGGGTGGGCGGTATGGGCGACCGGCTTTACGGCGTTATATGTCGCGCATTCCTTGGCCTGCCGCTACGTCGGCGGGGCGGGCATCGCGCCGTTGCCAGCCTCTGGAGTTGGAGCGTCGCTGCTCTGGCTTTGGGCCGCTTTCGTCGCTGCCAATGGAGTATTGGTCGCATTGAGTTATCGTCGCTGGCGCAAATCGCGTGCAGCGTCGTCAACCGAACCGGAAGCTGGACACTTCATCGCGAAGCTGGTCTTCGGTTTGGACTTCAGCGCCATGTGCGCGATGCTTGTGACCGGAATACCCGTATTCATACTGCCAGCATGTCTGCCGTAGACCCTGGAATCCATCGCGCTAAACAGCAATGCTCCTTATTTTTGCGCAGGCATAGCACCGTGTGACGTGACGTCGAGACTCGTCGCCCCAATGTTTCAGTTGGGTCGATCTAATGACGCACATCAGACCTACGCTCCTCCGTCCTCATACACTCAGCCAACGCGCGCGACGGCTATGCGCAATCTCTCGCACGACTTGGACATCGCGAAGTATGGCAGGTGATGCGCCGATATCGCGCAACAGATGGTCATCGTAGCGACTCAGTTGTTCGAGCGTGTGCTCATACGCACGGCGCGCAACGATGCCCTGCCACCAGGCAGCGCAAGCGCGCCCGATAAAGCCAGCTGCGTTGCGGACGACAGCGAAATCACTCCAGGTGCTGCGATATTCATAATTAAGCGTGTGCGAGTGCATGGCGTTCTCCAATCAAGGTTGCGTATTGGTTAGCCTAAAAGCACAGCGCGTTGCAGGGAAGCGCATTGTTCTACCCAGTTTGGTCGATTATGCTAACCAGCATGAGTCGACTTCCTTTGAACACCCTTCCGGCCTTCCGGGCGGTCGCCCAGCTACAGAATCTGCGCGCGGCGGCCGAGCGCTTGCACCTCACGCATAGCGCGATCAGTCAACAGATTCGCGGGCTCGAAGAACAATTGGGTTTTGACCTCTTCGATCGGCGTGGCAGGCGTCTCGTGTTGAACGGCGCTGGCGAAACGCTGCTGCGTCACGTGCAGTGCGCGCTGGCTCAGCTCGACGAAGGTGTGCAGGCCGCCGCCTTGGTCGCGCGCGGAGCGAGCCAGCCGTTGCGCGTATCCGTATTGCCCTCGTTCGCACAGCGCTGGCTGTTGCCACGCATGGGACGCTGGCGCCAACGGCATCCCGAGCTGGTATTGGAAATCGAAACGTCCCCTCAAGTCGCAGACCTGTATCGCGACGGTTTTCAAGCCGCATTACGAGCGGGAAGGGGGCCTTGGCCCGGCGTCGTGTCCGAGCCACTCTTTGACGCACCCATGCCGATGATTGTGCTGGCGTCGCCGGAGACGGCTCGTCAGCTGCCTGATCCGCGGCCGGAGACGCTGGCGCGCCAGCCTTTGCTAGGCGATAAAGAAATGTGGCGGCAGTGGTTCGCCGCGGCAGGACTATCCAGCAATGTGACCCCGGTTGCCAGCTTTAACGACGCGGGCCTGATGCTGCAGGCGGTGGAGCAGGGCTTGGGCTTGGGGTTGGGACGCGAATTGCTCGCGGCCGATTCGTTGTGTGATGGAAGGCTCGTAAAGCTTTCGCCCATCAGCATAGATTTTGAACCCACTGACACTTACCATCTCGTCTATCCCCCCGCCCTGCGTGACTGGCCGCCGCTGCAAGCGCTGCGTACCTGGATACGCGATGAATTGGAGCGCTCACGCGAAAACCTGACGGGTCCAGCCGCGGCTTCGGGCACTGGCGAGACGAACGCATCAATTGCAACCGTGGGCCGCAACGTTTAGGCGGTGATCCCGGATTCTCCGGAGGCGGACATCGGCTCAGTCCTATTTATTGTGGAAGACGTGTCGAGCGAAAAGAGTATGGATACGCTGGGTTCCGTCAGGTCGAAGGTTGCAACTTCGACCTGATCAAATCCGTTGCAGCACTCGCTTGCTTCCATCCTCAACTTAGGAGCTGACCCATGGGCTATTCTTCACACGCGATTTCGCTCGGACATGCCTCGCCGGCGTCCTGGTTTAATCATGCGCAGCCCCCGGAGACCCCGCAGCAGCTGCTAGATGCCTACGTCAAAGATGACAAGGTGACTGATCTCAGGGCGCTGCTCGACCATAAAAGCAATGTCGACGCCATCGTCGAGGATATGAAGGATCGGAGCTACTCGCCCGTGCATAGTGCTGCGAAGCACGGGTCATTGGAGGTCCTTTCGGTTCTTCTTGCGAAACTACCGGTCGCGGTTTGGCATATGCGTTGCAACGCGGATGGGTGTACCCCATTCATGCTTGTCGCAGAAAATGGAAAACAAGAATTTGTCGCCCAATTCGTCATGCACCTGAGCGACGTGGTGACGGCCTGCAAAGATTCGCAGGGCGAGCCAGCCCGTGCGCAGGCGAAAAAGGACTTAATGGCGGCCTTTGGTTGCGCCGAGGAAACGCCTGATGCGGAGATGCTCAACAGCGTCACGAACGCTCTGATGAATGCGCAAGACGATTGGAAAAACACCGCTGCCCATCTGGCATTCAAAAGTGGCCACTTTGATTACTGTTGGGCCCTGTGTTTTTGGGGAGCGAATCCCGACATCGAGAACAAACAGCACGAGACCTTAAGGTCTCTCGCGCGCGAGCTGCCCCACGACTCCGAACTGTACGTTCTTCTTCACGGCAAGACGGAGCAACCCAACGAGGTCGAGACCTATGCATCTAAAGGGTCCTGCACGATCTCATAGCAGCAAGATGGACGGCAAGTCGCTGATGTGTGCCATGTGCGAGCGTTCCGAAACCGACTCCGTGCCATTTTGGCTTACAGAAATAGATCAGCGAACCGTACCGGGGCGGCAATGATGGTGAACGCCGGATGGCCACCACTCTCGCTGATACACACGGTAACCATTCAGGCCTATGCAACCTACCTACAGATAGGTAAACTTTCTTCCATGGTTGCTGCTAGTTCTCTCTGGGGCCACCGCCGCGCTGGATCTCCGTCGCGGTTTTTATTTAACCATATATCTACCTTCCAGTAGATATATGCTACCCGTCCACTTCGTTACGAGAGTCATCATGAAAACCCTGCTTCCCTTCGCCTTAATTGCCGCCGCCCTTTCCTCTAACGCCGCGTTCGCGCAAGAACCCTCCGGTGAGTTGGACTATCCCCCCGCCGTCAGCACCGAAAGTCATGTCACCCGTGCTCAGGTAATTCAAGAACTGCAAGAAGCCCGTGCCGCCGGTTTGGTGACCTTCGGCGAACTTGAAGAACCGCAGGCCCAGGTCGCAGCGAGCACCAAGACGCGTGCTCAAGTCCAGGCAGAAGCCGCGCGCGCACGTACCGAGCGGTCTCAACAGTCCAGCCTCTACGGCTTTTCCTACACCGGCGCGTGATTTTTTATTTCCTCACGCCCCTACCTTCAAATAGATAGATTACTTTTCGGAGTTAAACCATGAAAACCGCTATTTCCGCCATTGCTTTGTCCTTCACCATGCTGGGAGCCGCCTACGCGACCGAACCGTCGGGTGAATTGGATTATCCGCCCGTTGTGCAGAGCCAAAGCACGGTGACGCGCGCTCAAGTGCAGGCCGAACTGCAAGCGGCCCGTGCAGCCGGGCAAGTCACCTTTGGTGAACTGGAAATGCCCGCAGCCGTGCACGGCGCAGCTTCGGTGCCTGACCGTGAGCAAGTGTCAGCCGAAGCGCATGACGCACAAGTTCAGGGGCAGTCCTCGTTCGGCGAGTTGGATTACCAGCATGCCGAATATGTGGGCGCACCCGTTCACCGTTGAGGCCACACAGCGAGGGCGTGGCGATGGATACCGAAAATACCCGCACGCACATCGTGCAGCTTGCCCAGCGCCTGATTCAGGAACGCGGTTATAACGGGTTCAGCTACCGGGACCTGGCCGCGTCGGTGGGTATCAAGACGGCGAGCATTCATTATTATTTTCCGCAAAAGGAAGATCTGCTGTTGGCCGTCATCAGCGACTATCAAACGCGTTGGCACGAGGCGATTCAGAATATCCCGTCCGGATTGAGGGCGGATGAAAAGCTGCGTGCTTATGTGGAGATCCATCGCCGCGCATGTGCTGGCAATCAACTTATCTGCATAGGCGGCATTTTGGCCGCTGAATTGGGGTCGTTGCCGGGCTGTGCCCGAAAGGCATTGCAGTCTTTCTATGCCTGTAATGAACAATGGCTCGTCGAGCTATTGGAGCAGGGCGCGCGCGAAGGCAGTCTGCGGGTGCCGGGTGATGTGCGAGTCAGCGCACGCGCGATTTACGCCGCGCTGCAAGGCGGTTTAGTCAGCGCACGCCTGTTTGACCATCAAGAACGCGCCACGGACCTATTGCCCTGTCTGCTGGCTTAGACGGCTGCCAGATGGCGAGGAATGGCAATCGGATCCTGCGCTGAGCTGACACTGTATGGCTCGAAAGACGTCACGCAAGCGTTGCGGATCCTGAAACAGCCGCGAAGTCACAATGGCGCCCTGGATCGCCGCGAACAGCCAGCGTCCATCGGCGGCAGCATCGCCCGACGAGCTCAAGGTGCCATCCTGTACGCCCGCAGTGATCACATCGGCCAGCCAGTTCTCATGGATGCGGAAAAACGCCTGCACAGACTGGCGAGCGCGTTCTGACAAGGACGCGACATCCGCGGCCAACATGCCGCACAAACAAATTTGATCCGGCGGCGCGCTTTCGAAGAGCTCTATATAACGATTCAACCGTGCTCTGGCCGTCATCGTCGAGTCTATGCCCGTTAAAACGCCGTGCACTTTCGCCGTGTACTGATCGATCACCGCGATCAATAAATCGTCTTTGGCGGGGAAGTAATAGTGAATACTGGCCGTTTTCACGCCGACGTGCTCGGCCAGATCCCGATAGCTAAAGCCGTTATAACCCCTGCGCCGAATAAGGCACTGAGCGTGGTCTAAAAGCTGATCGCGGGTGGTGGCGCTGTTCATATAGATATTGTTACCTACGGGTAGGTTGGGGTCAACAATCGTCACCGTTTTCGCGTCGCACTTGTAATTTCCACGCAGCCACTCCGTTATTCGATTGTTCATGTATGTGAACGATCTATCGAGTTTCAGATTAGCGATTTCCCTGAGTAGACGGGGGCATTACGCACATCTAAAATGGACACATACATATACGATGTTCACATATGAGAACAAACGAACGCGCCGGTGTTAAATCGGCAGAGCGGGTCCTCGATATTCTGGAACTCTTCAGTGCCACGGCTGGTGTGATGAAGCTGTCAGACATTGCCCGCAGACTTGGAATGCCTAAAAGCAGCACTTCGGCTTTGCTGGCGACCTTGGTCGACCGGGGTTACGTGGATAGTGGTGTAGACGGTTATCAGATGGCGGCTCGCTATCGGACGACCGGATGGGTGGGAGGGCGGTTCGCCCGGTTGATCCGCATTGCCCATCCCACGATGGCTGAGCTGTCCGAATCGGTCAAAGAATCCGTGTTCCTCGGTGTGTTGAACGAGCGTGAAATGGTGCAGTACCTGACGAAGGTAGTAAGCACCGAACCCCTGCGCTATGACGTTGATCTGGCCAAAGAGCGGCATGCCTATGCCACCACCATCGGGCAAGTGATTCTGGCCGACCGCACGCAGGAACAAATTGAACACTATCTGACGCGTCAACCGCTTACGCCCTTAACGCCCAAAACCGAAGTGGATGTGCCGCGCCTGATGGAGCAAATTTCGCGCGTGCGCGAACAAGGTTATGCGGAATTGAGCGATACCCATTTGCTTGGCGTATCGGGGATCAGCGTTCCAGTACGCGATGAGAATGGGCGCGTGGTCGCGGGACTATGTACGTTCGGACCGAGTCCGCGCATGGCAGAAAACTGGGAGGCCATACGCGCAGCGGTACTGCGCGCTGGAAAACGCATTACTGCGGATCTCGCCCTGACTGCCCAGTAAGAACAACCGTGCCGATCACTCCTGCACGTCGCCCTGAATAGCGCCGTCGGCGGATTCCCGTCGGGGCGCACAGGACTCTCGATCACCGTACCCCAGCATTCATGACTTCCGGACCACAAAGCAGCGAAATGGAAATGCATCACGATTCATCAGATTCCCGGCCAACGGTATCCGTGGCGGTCGACACGGGTGGTACCCATACCGACGTTGTTCTCATCGATGGCACGCAAACCATCACCATGAAAGTGCCGACCACGCCGTCGGATATCAGCACGGGCATTATTGATGGCGTAAAGAGGATCGCCGCGCGCGCTGGGATTCCTGTCTCGCGTATTGATCGTTTCTTTTATGGCAGCACGTTCGCGACCAACCTCATCGTGGAAGGAACCGAGGCGCATATCGGCCTGATTACCACCAAGGGATTCCGCGATGTATTGCAGATCGCGCGCGCTTCGCGCAAGCCTGATGTCTACGATATTCATTGGCGTCCGAATCCGCCGCTAGTGCCCCGTCATCTGCGTCTGGAGGTCTCCGAACGCACGCTGCATACCGGCGAAATCCTGTCTGAACTGAATGACGACGATGTACACGCCGCTTTTCGCTTTTTCAGGGAAGAGGGCATCAACGCCGTGGCGGTGTGCTTGCTGCACGCTTACGCCAATCCGGCGCATGAACAACGCATCAAGGCGATCGCGGCGGCTGACTATCCGGAAATGGAAGTTTCGATATCCAGCGATGTGGTGCGAGAGTTCCGCGAGTACGAGCGCACCAGCACGACCTGTGTATCGGCCTTTATTAAAAAGCCCATCGAAAAGCATCTGGAGCGCTTGACCGAGGCGCTCAAAGCCGAGGGAGCCAACTGCATTCGCTACATCATGCGGGCCAATGGCGGCGTGTCGACGTTCGAGCGTTCGGTGTCGCATCCGGCGGCGTTGACCCATTCTGGCGTGATGGGGGGGATTGTCGGTGCGACCGCGTTGGGGCGCCGCTGCGGGATCAAGAATCTGATCACCTTTGATATGGGTGGCACGAGCACAGATATCTCGTTGATCACCGATGGCGAACTGCCCTTGACCAGCCGTAGCACGGTGGGCGGGAATCCCGTGCTGATTCCGGCCTTGGATATGGTCACGATCGGTGCCGGTGGTGGATCGCTGGGATGGATTGAAGGTGGCACGGCCATGCGCGTCGGGCCGCGTAGCGCCGGATCGGTTCCGGGGCCGGCTTGCTACGGTCAAGGTGGCGAAAGTCCTACGGTGACAGACGCGAACTTGGTGTGCGGCCGACTGAACAGCGAATACTTCCTCGCCGGCGCGCGCGAGCTGCACCCGCAGCTCTCCGAGCAGGCATTGGACAAGATGGCGCAGCAGTTGAACATCACGCGCACGCAAGCGGCGTTAGGGATGTTGGCGATCGCGGAGGCCCATATGGCGGATGCGGTACGCCTGGTGTCCATCGAGCGCGGCGTGGACCCGCGCGACTATACGCTGGTGGCCTTTGGGGGCGCAGGCGGATTGCATGCCGCGAGCCTGGCCGAGGCGTTGAATATTCGCAGCATTCTCGTCCCGCCCGCACCGGGCAATTTGTCGGCGTCGGGTCTGCTGTGTGCCGACGTTCGGCACGATTTTGCGCAGTCCATGGTGTCCGCGCTCAATGCGGAGCTGGCCAATTCTATCGGCGCGGTCCTGGAGGATCTGCGTGCGCAAGCCTACGCAGCGCTCGAGGGCGATGGGATCGCTGCCGCCGATGCCATTATCAAGTTCTCGCTGGACCTGCGCTATGTGGGCCAGAACTATGAACTGAACCTGGACCTCGAGGCCCGTGATCTCGATGACGGTTTTGTGCAGATGGCAGAACGATTCCATGTCGCGCACGAGCGCGTCTATGGCTATCGCCTCAATGCCCGCGCAATCCAGTTGGTCAACGTGCGCATCACTGCCTTTGGGCCGATCGCGGTGGATCCCTGGACCACGGAATCTTTAGAGGCAGCCACGCCTGCGCAGCCAGTGGGTGAACGGCAAGTGGTGATCAATACCGGTGACACGATCCCGTTCAGCGTGTATCGCTTTACCGATATGAAGCCCGGTCAAACCATCGCCGCGCCCGCGATCATTGAGTACCCCGGCTCGACGGTGTTCATGCCTCCCGGCTGGAGCGGTCAACTCGACACGAATCTCTGCATCCGTATGCAGCATGCCGGTAACTAAGCCGTCGCCATCCAAGGACACAGAATATGACTACCCCTTTTGTGCTCGATAACGACCGGGCCGACCCCGTCACGATGGAGATCGTGCGCAATGGTTTGCGCGCGATTGCCCAGCGCATCACCCGCCGCATGATCCGCGCCGCTAATTCCTTCATCATTAAAGAAATGGAGGATTGTTCCGCCTCGATTTTGGATGCGGACGGATCGCTGCTGGCCGAAGAAGCTGGCCCGCCGATTCAATTGAACACGGTAGGCATTTGCCTGAAGACCATTCTGGAAAGCGTGCTGCCCAAATCGGAATGGAAGCCGGGCGATGTGGTTCTGACCAATGACCCATATGCGGGCGGCGGCTCGCTGGGATCGACCCACACCAACGACTATATCGCGTATGCGCCGATCTTCTACGGGGACACGCTGGTGGCGTTTTCGGGCTTGATGGTGCACCACATGGACGTGGGCGGCATGAATATGGCCACGCGCGGCTGGGGACGTGAGATCTACCAAGAAGGGATGCGCCTGCCGCCGCTGAAGATCGTCAAGCAAGGCGTGTTCGACGAAGACCTGCTGGGCGTGATTTTGAACAATACCCGTACGCCCGAAGTGTTGCTGAACGATCTGCATGCGCAGATCTCGAGCGTGCAGGTCGCGGCCGACGATTTGCTTGGCATGATAGACCGCTACGGGTTGGGGCAAATGCTGCTGTGCTTCCGCGATCTGATGGATTACTCGGAAAGACAGACGCGCGAGCAGCTGCGCATCGTCCCCGATGGCGAGTACTCGCACGAAGAGCCCGTCCTCGATGATGGCAATCATGGCGGCCCTTATTGGCTGCGCTTGAAGATCATCAAGAAGGGCGATGACATCGTCTTTGATTTCACCGGCACCGACCCGCAAATCAAGGGCCCGATCAACAGTCCGATGGCAACGACATTGGCCGCGGTCTATTACGTTTGTCGCACGATTACCGGCAGCGCGATTCCCAGCAATGAGGGCTGCAAGCGCGCCATCGAAGTCATCGCGCCATCGGGCACGCTGGTCAATGCCAAACACCCAGCCGCGGTGTACCAACGCATGGTGGTCTGCCATTCCATCGTCGACCTGGTGATGGGTGCGTTGAGTCAGGCGGTCCCCGAACGTGTAATGGCGGACTCTTGCGGCTGTCTCTATAACTTCGCCAATGCCGAGCACCCGCAAACGGGTCGCCGCGTGACCTTTGGTGAAGTCGTGCCCGGTGGGCTGGGCGCTACCGCGTATGCCGATGGTATCGACGTGATCGCCTGCCATGTGACCAACTGCCATATTCCACCGATCGAAAGCATGGAGATCGAATCGCCCGTGCGTTATCTGGCTCGTGAACTGCGTACCGATTCGGGCGGTCCGGGCAAGTATCGCGGCGGCGTGGGTCAGCGCCTGCAGTACCAGGTGCTTGGCAAGGATCCCAACCTGAACCATACCGCTCAGAAGTCCGTGTCCTTGCCGCAAGGCATTGCGGGCGGCCTGCCGGGCGACGGCGGACGCTGGGTGATTAATGAAGGCATGCCGTCGGAGCGCCGCCTGCCGTTCGCGATCAGCGACGTCGAGCCGCTGCAAGTCGGCGACACCGTTACGCACTACACGCCGGGTGGTGGTGGATTTGGCTCGCCGCTGCAGCGCGATCCGAAAGCCGTCGCGGCCGATTTACGTGCAGGGCTGATTACGTCCGAGCACGCTAGCCGTTACTACCGTATTTGAAGCGACACATACGCACCTGAAGGGGAAAGCAAATGCTGTTTAAATCCATGTCTCTCATCATGAAGCGCAAACTCGGTTGGATTGCGGCGGGTGCCGTGATGGCGATGTCCATTGTGCCAACTGGCGCCGTGCATGCCGCTCAGTTTCCGGAGAAGCCGGTCCGGATCGTCGTGCCGTTCACGGCTGGCGGCTTTACCGATATTCTCGCGCGGCGTCTCGCCGAGCAGATGTCGGGCACGCTGGGTCAGCCCGTGATTGTCGAAAACAAGGCGGGCGCCAGCGGCATTATTGGCGGTAATTATGTCGCCAAGTCGCCGGCCGATGGCTACACCATCCTGCTCGAAACTCCGGACACCGTGGTGACCGGCCCGATGTTGATGGAGGGTGTCCAATACAAGCCCAGCGATTTGCGTCAATTGTCCTTGTTGGTCCAGCAGCCCTTGGTGTTGGTCGTGTCCGGTAAGTCGCAATACAAGTCGCTGGATGATGTGATGAAGGCGGCCAAGGCCAATCCGGGCGCCTTGACTTATGCGAGCTGGGGTAACGGCAGTTCGGCCCAGATCGCGTCCTCTATCCTCACTAAGAGCGCGGGCGTGAATATGACGCACGTACCGTACAAGGGCGTGGCCAATGCCCTGACCGACCTGCTGGGTGAGCGGGTGGATATGCTCTACGTTGGCATGTTGTCGACCGTGGACTATCTCAACGACGGCCGTCTGCGTCCGATCGCGATCAACCGTAGCGAGCGCGCCCCGATGCTGCCGCAGGTGCCGACGCTGGCCGAGGCGGGCTTTGCGATTTACCCGATCGGCCTGTGGTACGCCATGGGCGTGCCCGCGGACACCCCGACGGAGGTGGTCAACAAACTGTCGGAAGCTGCCCGCAAAGCGGTCGAGGCGCCAGAAGTCAAGAAATGGTTGACCGACATGGGCATGGACGTACCCGCCCTTGATCCCGCCGCGACCGAGGCATTTATGAAGTCGGAAATCGAAAACTGGGGCCCGGCAATCCGCAGCTCCGGTGCGTCTGGCAACTAATCAAACCATGAATAACCACACTCTCTGCTTTAGGATGGTGAACCTGTGAACGGCGCCGAAAGTCTTGTCCATACTCTGCTGAAAAGCGGCATCGATACTTGCTTTGCCAATCCCGGCACCAGCGAGATGCACTTCGTCTCGGCGCTGGACCGTATCCCCGGCATGCGCTGCGTGCTGGCGCTGGCGGAGACCGTGGTGACGGGCGCGGCCGACGGTTATGCACGTATTGCTGACCGTCCGGCCGTGACCTTATTGCATTGCGGACCGGGTCTGGCCAATGGTCTGGCCAATTTGCACAATGCGCGTCGCGCGAATTCTTCGATCGTGAACATCGTCGGGGATCAGGCCACGCACCACCGGCCGTTGGATGCGCCGTTGACAGCGGATACGGAAGGATGGGCGCGCCCCGTATCGGCCTGGACGCGCACGGCGAACTCCGCGGCCACCATAGGCCGCGATGCGGCCGCGGCGGTGCAGGCGGCGCGCATGGCTCCCGGTCAGATCGCGACACTGATCGCACCGTCGGACACTTGCTGGAATCCGGGGGGTGTCGTGGCGGAGGCCTTGGAAGTCCCCACCGCCTCCACGGTAGACGAGGGCTCCCTGAGCGCCGTCGCGAACATATTGCGCCAAGGCGAACCCGCCGTGATTTTTATCGGCAACGATGCACTGCGGGAAGGGCCGTTGTCGGTGGCGGGTCGTATCGCACAGAAAACGGGCGCACGCCTGATGGCGCCGACGTCGAATCGACGGATCGAACGTGGCGCGGGCCGTACCCCGATAGAGCGTCTGCCCTATGCGGTAGAGCCCGCCTTAGCGGCGCTTAAGGGGGTGAAGCATCTGATTTTGGTGGGTGCCAAGGCGCCGGTGGCGTTTTTCGCCTATCCCAATAAACCGGCGGTGTTGTATCCCGACGATTGCCAAATTCATGTACTAAGCCGCCCCGAGCAGGACCAGGCGGATGCGCTCGCTCGCTTGGCCGACAGACTCGGGGCCCATGAGCCCGCGCCAGCGGCGCAACGGGTGATCATGGAGCCCGCGCGCGGGGCGGTCACACCGGATGCGGCTGCTCAGACCATTGCCGCACTGCTGCCCGAGAACGCTATCGTGGTCGAAGAAGGCCTGACTTTCGGGCGCGCCTTCTACCCGACTTGTACCAATGCCGCGCCCCATGACTGGTTGCAAATCACGGGCGGTGCAATCGGCAACGGTATCCCCTTGGCCACGGGTGCGGCAATTGCCGGAGCCGGACGGCGCGTCGTGTCGTTGCAGGCCGATGGCTCCGCTATGTATTCATTGCAGGCGCTCTGGACCCAAGCGCGCGAGCAACTGGACGTCACCACCGTGATCTTTGCTAATCAGAAGTACGCGATTTTGATTGGCGAACTCGCGGGCGTAGGCGCGCAGGCAGGCACCACCGCCATGAATATGCTGGACCTCACGCGCCCCGCACTCGATTGGGTCAGTCTGGCTCGCGGTATGGGAGTCGAAGCGGCCAAAGCGCACACCATGGAAGAGCTGGCGGATCTGTTCACAGCCGCCAACAAACGCAAAGGCCCGTTCCTCATTGAATTGATGATCTGAACTCGGCGCACGCAGCCCGCAGGCGTGGCCCGCCTGCCGGGCGCGTTAAGGCAGGCCGCACGCATCATCACAAGGCAATTCATTGTGCAGAATGTACGTAACCAGCATGACGCGCAGCTCGTGCGCGTTGCCGAGACAAGCCGGGAGATAGTCCGGTTTTATCTCGACGGGGTGGAATGTTTTGGTCTCGCGGGGGACTCCGTCCTCACTGCGATTCTGACCCGACAGTCCCGCGTTCGGAATACCGAGTTCAGCCATGAACCCAGAGCCGGCTTCTGCATGATCGGTGCTTGCCAGGACTGCTGGGTCTGGTACGAGGACGGTTCGAGGTTGCGGGCCTGCACGACGCGATTGCGTGCAGACGTGCGTCTATGCACCGCTGCGCCGCTGGCGGAGGGCGTCTTATGACTGCGGCCATGCGTGTCGTCGTCGTTGGTGCGGGCCCCGCGGGTATCCGCGCCGCCGAAGTGCTTGTCAACGCGGGCCTGCGTCCGCTCGTGCTGGATGAAGGCGCTCGCTGGGGTGGCCAGATCTACCGTCAGCCGCCACAAGAGGCAGGTTTCAATCGTTCGAAGCGCGCTTTATATGGCTTTGAAGCGGCCAAGGCCGATGCCGTGCATCAAGCCATGGCGCGCATCCTGCCGCGCGTAGATTACTGTCCGGACACGTTGGCCTGGGGCGGGGGGGATGGCTATTTGGATACCTTGCAGCAGGGCCGGCAAGTTCGCGTGCCCTACACGCATCTCGTGATCGCCAGCGGCGCGACGGATCGCGTGTTTCCCATTCCAGGATGGACCCTGCCAGGGTGTTATACGCTGGGTGGCTCTCAGGTGGCCTTAAAGGCACAGGGCTGTGCGATCGGACGTCGGGTCGTGTTCGCGGGTACTGGTCCTTTGCTGTATCTCGTTGCGTATCAGTATGTGAAGGCCGGTGCGAATGTCGAGGCCGTGTTGGATACCAGTGCCTGGGCTCAGCAGGTTAAGGCGACTCCGCGACTCTTGAGGCAGCCGGGCACGTTTGCCAAGGGGGTTTATTACCTTGCTTGGCTGCGCGCGCAGGGCGTGCGCGTTGAGCACAATGTGCGTCTGGTGGGTATCGACGGCGTGCAGTCGGTGAGCGGCATACGCTGGATGCGCCACCGCTCGGGATCTCAAGCCGACGCACGCCCGCATAGCCTCGCCTGTGATGCGGTCGGGCTGGGCTACGGATTGCGTCCCGAGGCGCAGCTTGCTGATATATCGGGGTGTGAATTCGAATACAGCAACTTGAATCGGGCTTGGATACCCAGGCAGGATGGCGCAGGCAGAAGCTCACAGCCAGGAATCTATCTTGCGGGTGATGGCGCGGGCATTGCTGGTGCGGACGCGGCGGAGCTTTCCGGCAGGCGGGCGGGTCTGGCGATACTCGCCGATCTCGGCATCACGCCAGAGCTTGGGTCGCCGGACCTAGCCGAGATCAATCGCAAACTAGCGAGAATCAATACCTTCCGCGTGGGCATTGAGCAGGCGTTCTCCGTGCCCGAGAAGATCAGTGCTGCTTGGCCGGACGATATGACCGTGTGCCGGTGCGAGGAAGTCAAAGCCGGCACGCTGCGCCAATGTCTTCGTAATGGCGAGGCCTCGGAAATCAATCGCCTGAAAGCGCTAACGCGGGTTGGCATGGGGCGTTGTCAGGGGCGGATGTGCGGGGACGCCGCCATCTCGCTTATGAGCGATGAGCTGGGCATCCCGTTAAAACAAGCGGGTCGTCTGCGCGCGCAGCCGCCGATCAAGCCATTACCCATGTTTTGCAGTGCGCCGCCAGCGCACACTGCTGCGGAAGACGAGGCACGCGATGACTGATCGTATGGATGTCGATGTCCTCATCGTGGGTGGGGGGCTCGTCGGCGCGGCCTCCGCGCTCTATCTCGCTAAACGCGGCGTCAAGGCGCTCGTCATCGAGCGCGGTTATTGCGGCGCGCAGGCGAGCGGCGTGAACTATGGTGGTGTACGGTGTCAGGGCAGAACCAAAGAGCAGATGCCCCTGGCGTTACGCGCGCGCCGCATCTGGAACGGGCTGCCTGAGTTGATCGGCATCGATGGCGAGTTCACCGTGTCGGGGCATTTGCGCTTGGGACGAAATGAGGCGGATCTGGACGCGCTGGCGGCGTGGGCCAAGATGGCCGAGAGCTTTGGCTTGTCGGCGTCGATCATTGATGGCGCGCCATTTCGCGCCCGCTATCCGTGGCTGAGTCGCGCCGTCATCGGGGGTTCGCTGTGCCCTTCAGACGGGCATGCGAATCCTCGGCTGGTGTCTCCCGCATTTGCTCGCGCAGCCGTGAGCGCGGGCGCAATGGTCCTCGAACAAACCGAGCTGACCGAAATTGCTTTCGATGGTAATCACTTCCATGCGCAAGCGGGCGTCCATCGTGTTCGCGCCAAATGGTGCATCAATGCCGCCGGCGCCTGGGCCAATCAACTGGCCGAGACCTTCGGCGAAAAAACGCCACTAGAGCCGATGTATCCGAACATGTGGGTGACCGAACCGCTGCCCCGGTTCATTCCTCACAATCTTGGCATCTATGGCGGCGGGTTTTATGCGCGCCAGGTCGACCGCGGTAACTGTGTGCTGGGCGGTGGCATGGCGCGTGGCGACGATCGCTTTGCTCAACCTTCAGATGACGTGACGCTCTCCGTCATGCGAGAGGCTCAAACCATTATCCCCGCGCTCAAGCAAGCCCTCGTGATTCGATCATGGAGCGGTCTGGACGGCAAAACACCGGATCGCAATCCCGTGATCGGGCCGAGTCGCACGACGCCGCGATTGCTGCACGCTTTCGGCTTTTCAGGTGGGGGGTTCATGCTCGCACCGGGCGTGGGCGAAATCCTCGCGGAACTGGTGTGTGATGGCGAAACCGAGACGCCTATCGATGCGTTTTCAATAGACCGGTTCGCCGCCTAAAGGACAAGGTATGCATGCAATAGAAGAACTCGCCCAATTCGTCGCCCATTTGCCTGCGGGCTCGCTTCAAGGACCGGCCCGTGATAGTTGCGCCTTACTCGTGTTCGACTTGATGAGCGCGACGGTCGCGGGTGTGGGATCCGATCTGGCCATCGCGGCCCGAGGCTGCGCGAAATCGCTATATGGCGAGGGCGTGGCAGATGTTTGGCTGAGCGGCGGCTCGCTCAGTGTCGCCGGCGCAGCCATGGCGAATTCGGCCGCGGCCAGCGCGCTAGACATTGATGATGGACATCGGGGCGCGGCGGGCCATCCCGGCGCGGGCGTGATCCCAGCCGTCATGGCGGTGGCGCAAGCGCTGGGGTCCTCAGACGAGGATATATTCGATGCCATCGCGGTGGGCTACGAGGTGGGCTTGCGAACCGCTACCGCGCGTCCGATCGCACGGATTGATACCTATGCGACGGGGCGTTGGGTCAATTATGGCGTCGCGGCGGCGACGGCGCGCTTGCTGCGGCTCGATGCAAAGCAGACTGCGCATGCCCTGGCGATCGCCGGGGCGGAAGGCCCTATCGGTTTTCCTTCGGGCAGTTCTAAATATCAGGGCAGCACCGTCAAAGAGCAGATTCCCGCGGCCGTCGTAGTCGGCCTGACAGCTGCGTATCGGGCCCGCGAGGGAGCCACGGGGCCGATAGACCTGCTCGACAATGAGGACAATTATCGTCGTGAGGTGCTGACGGGCGGATTAGGGGAACATTGGTGGTTGCAGGATAGTTACATCAAACCCTATGCCTGCTGCCGCTATATGCACGCTGCAATTGACGCGATTCTGGCGATGCGACGTCCGGGCGCGCCAATCAAGAGTTTACGTATCGAGACGTTCGCGCGGGGATTGAAGCTGGTCAACGAACGTGCTCCCACGACGCTGGAAGGCGCTCAGTACAGCTACTATTTCAGCTGCGCGCTGGCCGCTGTGCATGGGGCCGCGGCGTTGCAGCCGGTGGATCCGCGCGTGTTGACGGATGCCGAGGTCCTTGCACTAGCGGCGCGGGTCGAGTTGGCAGCCCACGATGATTTCGCGCAATCGTTCCCACAGCGCACGCCATGCCGGGTCGTGATGGACCAGGGTCACGGCCCTGAAACCATGACGGTCGAATTCCCGTTGGGCGATGTCGCGAATCCGATGAGCCAGGATCAGGTCGCCCAAAAGTTCATTAATCTTGCCCGAGGCAACCTCGCGACCGCACAGCGAGATCAAATGGTGGCTGCATTGCAGGGCTTGACCACACAGGGATTCATGCCACTGTTTGAATCGTGGCGGGCTGCCTGCTAACGATCGGTGGGCATAGGCCATAGCATCGCACTGACGGGTATGCGTGGGGGGCATTGATCGGAAAGGCGTGGCCGCAGGCAAAGCCCGGGCCCGGCCACATAGAGAGAAGTAGCTCTACAATAACGATATCTCCGATCATCCGCCGCGTCGCGATCCCCATCGTTATTCGACGCTTTCTATGCAAGCCCTTCTTGGATTTACTTGGTTGCTCGCGTTTCAGACGCTGGGCGAAGCGCTCTCGCGCCTGTTTCACTTACCGTTTCCCGGCCCTGTCATTGGCATGTTGTTGCTGGTGATGGGCCTGCGCTGGTGTGCCGTCAGAGCGTCTGTGCAGATCGCGGCGCAGTATCTCTTGTCGCATCTGTCTTTGCTGTTCGTGCCAGTGGGCGTCGGAGTCATGACGCATCTGGGACTGATTAGCCAGTATGGCTTGCGAATTCTGGCCGTGATTGTGTTGTCGACCTTGATCGGTATGGTGGTCACCCTATTGGCGCTCAAGCGTGGGCGGGGAGACCAAAATGCGTGACTTCGTCGATCTGTGGGTCTATCTCTCGTCTACGCCCCTGTTCGGGTTGACCGCCACGTTGACCGTGTATTTAGCCGCACAGGCGTTTTACCTGCGATTAGGCCAGGCGCCATTGGCCAATCCCGTGTTATGGAGTGTCGTCATCCTGGCTGGAGGTTTACAGGTTTTTGGCGTCCCTTATCAGACCTATTTTTCCGGGGCGCAATTCATTCATTTCCTCTTAGGACCGGCCGTGGTAGCGCTCGCCTGGCCGTTGTGGGTGCGGCGCGCTGAATTGCGCGCGCGGTGGGCGCGTCTGTTGTGGGCGGCCTTGCTAGGGGGTGGCGCCGCCGCCGCTAGCGCCGTCTTGCTGGCCTGGCTATTTGGCCTGCCGCATGAAGTGGTGTTATCGCTGGCGCCGAAGTCCGTCACCGCGCCAGTAGCCATGGGCATATCCGAGGCGATCGGGGGTATTCCATCGTTGTCGGCGGTATTCGCGGTACTCACCGGTCTGGTGGGTGCGTTGAGCGGCAAATATCTGTTTGATCTGCTGCGTATTCCGCGTGACGAGCCCGGATGGGCTGCGCGGGGCTATGCGCTTGGGACGGTCTCGCACGGCATCGGGTCGGCGCGTGCCATTCAGGTCAACGCCGATGCGGGCGCGTATGCGGGTCTGGCGCTGGGCGTGCAGGTGATCTTGTCTTCACTACTTATACCGCTTGTTTTCAAGCTCATCCCCTGACGCCGTTTGCGCAAAGCCCATAGGTACTAGCGCGCGCGGGCCTGAGGATATATCAACGGCATTGATAAATACCCAAATTTTTTTCGTTTGCGGTGGAGTATCCGCCTTCTTATCATCGTTCCTCTAAACACAAGTAGTAGCAATCCTGCATCAGGGGAAAACATGAGTATCTTGAAGAAGGCGGGTCGTTCTGGCGCCCGCGCAATGGTCCGTTCTGCCGCCATCTTGGCCGGCGCGCTTGCAATCAGCTTTGGCTCGGCCGCTCAGGCCAGCGATTATCCGAATGGCCCAGTCACGCTGGTGATCCCGTTCTCGGCCGGTGGTTCCACCGACGTGATCGGCCGCCTGATTGGCGACCGTCTTTCGACCGCCTTAAAGCAACCCGTCGTGGTCGAGAACCGTGGCGGCGCGGGCGGTAACATCGGCGCCGCGATGGTGGCCAAGTCCGCGCCGGATGGCCGCACGCTGCTGTTTGGCACCACCGGCATTTTGTCGATGAACCACGCGCTCTACGCCAAGCCCGGCTACACCGTGGGCGAAGACCTCATCCCGGTGGTCTACACCGCATCGATTGGCAACGTGCTGATCGTCAACAATGACCTGCCGGTCAACAGCGCCGAGGAACTGCTCAAGCTCGTCAAAGAAAATCCGGGCAAGTACACCTTCGCCTCGTCGGGTGCTGGCAGCTCCACGCACATGTCGGGCGAACTCTTCAAGAACATGGGCGGCGTGGACATCATGCACGTGCCTTATCGCGGCAGTGGCCAAGCCCTGGTGGATCTGATGGGCGGGCAGGTGCACATGATCTTCGACAACGCGCCGTCTTCCGTTCCGCTGGTCAAGACCGGCAAGGTGAAAGCCCTGGCCGTCACCAGCAAGGATCGTCTGGCCGCACTGCCCGACACGCCCACCATCGCTGAGACGGTCCTGCCCGGGTACGAGTCCTTGTCCTGGACTGGCGTGGCAGTGCCCGGCGGCACGCCTCAAGAAATCGTCGATCGCTTAAACAGCGAGATCAACAAGATCCTGCAGCAACCCGATGTTCAAGCCAAGTTGGCGGATCTCGGCGCCAAGGTGACCGGTGGCACGCAGCAAGATTTCAACAACCACATCGCGGCCGAACGCGAGAAGTGGTCGAAGATCATCGCTGGCGCGAATATTCCGAAGCAGTAATGTCCGACGGGGTTAGGCAGCGCGAGGCGCCGCTTAGCCCTTGGCCAGCACCCGGACGCCATCCGGTACCGGCGTTTGGCGCAACGTACGCAGCATGTAGTCCACGAACAGCTCCGATCCGGGCGATAACGCTCGCAGCTTGCGCGTCACCAGATGGACCTGGCGAATTAGCGTGGGGCTGCTCAAGGGTCGAAATACCAGGTGTGGACCCGTGATGCGCGAGGCGGCCAGCGCCGGCAGCACGGAATAGCCCTCGGTCCATTTCAGGATCGCGCCGAGGGACGAGGTGTTCGAGACCTCGTTGCCGCTGTGGGCGAACAGATCGCTACGGTCGGCATGTTGACGCAGGTAGGCGCCGATGCCCGTATCGGCGGTAAAGCCGATATAGTCTTCGGCAGATAGTTCCGACCAGCGCATGGCGCGGCGGCCCTTGGCATAACGGTGATCATGGCGGCAGACCAGGCCAAATCGGTCCTCGAATAATGGCGTGTAGATCAGCTCTTCGCGCTGCTTGTGAGGACTGGCGAAGGCGAAATCGACCTCGCCCTGTTCGACCATGCGTTCGACCTGTTCAGAGGCGGCATCGTGTAACGATACGGTGATCTCCGGATAGTCGGCGCGCAGTGTGGCGATGGCGTTGCCAAGAAAGTAATGCGTCACCGAGGCCGCGGCGGCGATCCGGACGTGACCGCGGCGCCCCTGCGCCAGCGACTCCAGATCGGCCACGGCGCTGTCAAACTGTCGCAGGATATGTTCGGCTTGTGGCAGGAAACGTTCCGCCTCGGGCGTCATGACGACGCGGCGAGTGCTCCGGTCAAACAGTTTGAAGCCGATGTTGTCTTCGAACTGCTGGATGGTGGCCGTCAACGCGGACTGCGTCAGGAACAGTTGTTTGGCAGCGATCGTGAAGGAACCCGTGGTGGCCACGGCAACGAAGGCACGAAAGTGCCGCAGCGACATAGTGCGGTTCATGTCGGTAAACGATTTATCGATAAACACGAACAGTAGACAAATAATAATCATTTGTCGAGATTAATGGGCGCCCCTAGAATCGTCAGGCGTGATGCCCATGCAGCATCCATTCATTTATCAAGGAGATACCCAATGACTCGCCCAGGCGTATTGACCATTCCCTCCATGAAAGACCGCTGTTCGCCCGAGGAGTGGCAAGCGCGCGTGGATCTGGCCGCATGCTATCGCCTAGTCGACCTGTATGGCATGTCCGACATGATGGCGAACCATATTTCGTCGCACGTCCCGGGCGAAGAGGGCGCCTTTCTGATCAACCCGTACGGCATGATGTACGAAGAGATCACCGCCTCCAGCCTCATCAAGGTGGATCTCGACGGCACGATCCTATCCAAGCCCGATTTCGGCGAGCTCAACTACGGTATCAACAAAGCCGGCTACGTTATCCATAGCGCCGTGCATGCCGCACGCCCCGAAGTGGGCTGCGTGATTCATACGCATAGCTGGGCATCGATGGCCGTGTCGGCGCTCGAGTGCGGCTTGCTGCCGATCACGCAGACCTCGATGCGTTTCTTGCGCATCGGCTACCACGACTTCGAAGGCGTGGTGTTGAAGTCTGACGAGAAGGAATCCATCGTACGGGACCTCGGCGACAAAGAGGCCTTGCTCTTGCGTAATCACGGTGCACTGGTAGTGGGCCGAACCGTGGGCGAGGCATTTAACTGGATGCACCGGCTCGAGCTTGCGTGCCGTACGCAGCTGGCCGCCATGGCCGCCAATACGCCGCTACGCGACGTGCCGCCCGAGGTGCTGCAGGAAACCTGGAACAATTATCAGCCGGGGACTCGTCGTCCGTATGGCGTCATGGAATGGCCGGCGTTGCTACGCAAGCTCGACCGTCTCGATCCGTCCTTCCGCGACTAAGCCGGAGTCTCACTATGACCGCAGCAAAACCTGCCCGGCTGCTGATCTCGAAAGTCGCTCGGGAACGCCTGGGCGACGCGCTGGACGAGGCCATGCAAGGCTGTCCTTTCGAGGTCGTGACCCCCACGACGGACCCCGATACCGCGCCGGGCGACATTCACGTTGGCTACTGGTCGCGCGATGTGACCGGGTTGTCGACCAAGCACGATATCAAGCTGCCGCTCGAAGCGTTCTACACCAGCCTGCGCAGATCGCCCGATCTGCGATGGGTGCATGTGCATTCCGCGGGGGCGGACCGACCGTTTTTCGCCGAACTGGCAGAGCGCAAGGTGCGCGCGACCACCTCGCCAGGCGTGAACGCCGACGTGGTGGCACAGACCGCGTTGACCGGGTTATTGATGCTGGCTCGCCATTTTCCTTTGTTGCTGGAGCAACAACGCGAGCGCCGCTGGTTGTCGCTGGTGGCCACTGGCTTGCCGACTGATCTGGTGGGGCAGACCGCGCTGATCGCCGGATGGGGCCCGATCGGGCAGCGCATTGCCGCTGTGCTGCGTGTGCTTGGCGTGAAGGTGATCGTGGCGCGCAGCTCCAATACCCCGGTGGACGACCAGACCGAGACCCTGGCCTATGAGGACATCGGCCAGTACGCCGGGCGCATCGATTGGTTGATCCTGGCTTGCCCTTTGACCGAACGCACCCGCCGTTGGATCGACGGCAAGGTGCTGGGCGCGCTCAAGCCGTCGGCGCGACTTATCAATGTCGCGCGCGGCGAAGTCGTGGATCAGGCCGCGCTCATCGAAGCATTGCAGCAACGCCGTTTGGCCGGCGCCTATCTCGATGTCTTCGAGCATGAGCCGCTGGACTCGGCCTCTCCGCTGTGGTCCATGGAAAACGTGATCGTCACCCCGCATGCAGCCGGTCATTCCGATGGAAACGAGCGGCGTGTGGACCAAATCTTTCTCAAACACTTGCGTGAGTGGGCGGCTCAGTGGCCTGCCAGCGCGTGATCCCTTACTAGATTAACTGGAAACGCCATGGAATTCCTTGCATCACGGGTCAACCGAATCAAGCCGTCGCCCAGCTCGATGGCGGGCCAACGCGCGCGTGAGTTGCGCGCAGCGGGGCGCGATATCATCAGTCTGACTGCCGGCGAACCCGATTTCGATACGCCCGCAAATGTGTGCGAAGCCGTTGTCCGCGCAATGGCGCAGTCGCGCACCAAGTACACCGACGTAGGCGGTACCCCCGAACTGAAGGCCGCCATCAAGGCGAAGTTCAAGCGCGAAAACGAGCTGGACTACGAGACCAGCGAAATCATCGTGGGCACCGGTGGCAAGCAGATCATCTTCAACGCGCTGATGTGCACGGTCGAACCCGGGGTGGAAGTCATCGTTCCCGCGCCATACTGGGTGTCGTATCCCGATATCGTGCTGCTGGCCGGTGGCACGCCGGTGACGGTGCAGTGTCCCGCCGACAAAGGCTTCAAGCTGCAGCCGGAAGACCTCGAACGCGCCATCACGCCGAATACCCGCTGGGTGATCCTGAACGCACCGAATAATCCCAGCGGAGCGGTCTATAGCCGCGAAGAGCTGCTGGGCCTGGCCGCCGTGCTGGATCGTCATCCGCATGTCTGGATTCTGACCGATGACATGTACGAGCATTTGCTCTATGACAATCGCCGTTATTACACGATCGCCCAGGTGGCGCCGCAACTGAAGTCGCGCACGCTCACCATGAACGGTGTGTCCAAAGCGTATGCCATGACCGGCTGGCGCATCGGTTATGGCGCGGCGCCCGTCGCGTTGATCAAGGCGATGACCAAGCTGCAATCGCAGTCCACGTCTAACCCTTCGTCCATCAGCCAGGCCGCCGCGGTCGAGGCGCTCAATGGGCCTCAGGATTTCATTGCCGAACGTTGCGCGATCTTCCAGGAGCGCCGCGACAAGGTCGTCGCCGCGTTGAACAGGATCCCAGGCATTCACTGCCATCTGCCGGAAGGCGCGTTCTACGTGTTTCCGTCGTGCGAGAAACTGCTGGGTAAAACCACGCCGGCCGGCAAGGTCCTGGAGACCGATGAGGATTTCATTCTTTATCTGCTCGACGAAGTGAACCTGGCCGTCCTGCAGGGCGCGGCGTATGGCGTGTCGCCTTACTTCCGCATTTCGTTTGCGACCGGGATGGATGTGTTGGAGCAGGGCGTCGCGCGTATCGCGCAAGCGGTGGAGCGGTTGCGGTAAGTCCAGGCGGGCTTCAAGGCGGGCTTCAAGGGCGAATCCGTCATTGTGCCGCTGAGCAGGACGAATAAGGGCGAGGGCGCGATGGCGTTCTCGCCCTTTCTTTCTTCCGAATTAAACATTCGAAAGAATGTGTCGCTAATACTAGGGTGCTCCGCCCGTGCGGGGGGCCGCGACGGCGACGCTGGGGCGGCTTGGGGGCTAAATCGAACAGGAAACGGCCCCGAGCAGACTGCTGGGAAGGGGCCAGCAGATACTATGAAACATTCATCTAGTACCAGAGAAGCAGGCTGGTGGTCCCGAAAAAGCCTGTCTTTCAAAATGGGGGTGGTGACGAGCGCCGTCACCGTCACCGTCATGGCCATTCTCGGTGGGGTAATGACGGTAAACAGTCACCGCGCCGCGGCGGAGTCAGTTCAACGCGAAATGGCGGCCACAATGACGCTCATCGAAGAAAGCCTTCAACTGATGTACAGAAGCGCCATGAGCCGCGCCGACACGTTGTTGCCCGCGTATATCGACGCGCTAGGCGGCGTGCCGATATTAGACGGCAGTCGTGTCGAGACGGGCCAGGCAGGCTTGGTTCCCCGGCTCATCGACCCAGACGGCAACACCCTCAATGACGATATCACCGTCCAAAATCAGCTGAACCGCCTCACTGGCGCCGATACGTCTATCATCGTGCGCGATGGCTCCTCCTGGGTTAGGGCAGCGACCTTGCTCATGGACGATCAGGGGCGCTCGGCAATCGGTAGCAAGTTGAACCCACAGGACCTCGCGGTAAAGGCGCTTGAGGCAGGTGAGAGGCAGGCTGGCCTGGTGCAGCGCTCCGGACGGTGGTACGCCATGACAATCATGCCCTTGAAGGACGCAAAGGGAGAGACCTATGGCGGACTGACGGTCCGTGTGGACGTGGACGACGATGTTCGCGGACTACTTTCCTTTTTGAGCAGCGCCAAGGTAGGCGAATACGGCTCCATCGGCGTGCTGGAGCGCAACACGAAGACCAGAAAATGGACTTATGTGGGGGGTATCCGGGCGGGTACTGAAGCGACCCCGGAAGTCACCGAGCTCCTGGATAAACTCGAGCGCAGCCGGTCTGGATTTATGGAAGTCGATCTGGGCAATGACCGGGGTAATAGCTATTTGTCCTGGTCGAACATTCCGCACTGGAACTGGATGCTGTATAGCTCGGGCCCGGTGGATGAATTTCTGGCCGCCAGTCGCCGTAGCACCCTGATCCAAGGGCTGTTGATGTTGATTGGCACCCTTGCCATCGTCGGCGTGGTGGGCTTGCTGTTGCGTCAGACTCTGCGACCCGTGCGCGGTGTCGTCAATGCCCTGGAGCGCCTCGGCGAGGGTGATCTGAGGGTTGATATCCCGCCGGCCCCCGCCAACTCCGACAATGAAGTTCACAAGCTGCTCTCGAGCGCTGTGCAAACACGCGACAATCTGGCCAAGGCGGTGACGACAGTCCATCACAGCGTGGATGAAATCAATGTGGGCGCCAGCGAGATCCTGTCTGGCAACACCGATTTGTCCAGCCGTACCGAAGAACAGGCAGCTTCGCTGGCGGAAACCGCCGCGAGCATGCAGGAGCTCGCCAGCACGGTGCGCCAGAACGCGGAAAACGCCCGTCAAGCCAACGACATGGCACATAACGCCTCGTCCAAGGCCGAGCAAGGTGGCAAGTTTGTCGGTGACGTGGTGGGAACCATGCAAGATATTTCGGCAAGCTCGGGTCGGATTGGCGAAATCGTTAACGTGATCGACAGCATCGCCTTCCAGACCAACATTCTCGCGCTTAATGCCGCGGTCGAAGCGGCACGCTCCGGCGAGCAAGGCCGAGGCTTTGCGGTGGTTGCGGCCGAAGTTCGCGCGCTCGCCCAGCGCAGTGCCGTGGCCGCCAAGGAAATCAAGGCGTTGATCGATGCTTCGTTGGTGAAGATATCGACGGGTGCGGAGCAAGTCGAAGTCACGCAAAAAACCATCCGCGAGGTGGTCCAAGCCGCGCATCAAGTGGCGATCATCATGGGCGAAATCTCCTCGGCGACCGAGCAGCAATCCGCGGGCATTGACCAGGTCAACATGGCGGTGTCTCAAATGGATCAGGTCACCCAGCAGAACGCGGCACTGGTCGAGGAATCCGCCGCCGCGGCGGCCTCGCTGGAAGAACAGGCCAAGGCGCTGGCCGAGGCGGTGTCGGTGTTTAAGCTGTAATAGGCGTTGTTGGTTCGGGCGCTGTCGGGTCTCCTGTACAACGTTTGAACGTTTCGCTTGCCAAGGCCTCGTCGGGTTGTCCCGCACGAGGCCTTTATGCATTACAAAAACTAATGCCTATGTGAAATATCGTCGCTGTATTGATGCGCGTGTTTTACCTACCATTTCGGGACACAAACGGTAGGAGACAACATGCTTTTTCTCGTCATCAGCACCCCGCGTCCCGAACGCCCCACCACGCTCATCGACGCGCGTAGCCGCTACTGGGATTGGATGCGGCCGCTGCTGGATTCCGGGCAATCCAAGTTCGTGTATGCCCGCGCCGGCCGCGGGGCTGTCGCTTTGTTCGACGTGGATTCCAACGCGACGCTGCATCGGTATATGAACGAGTGGGCCGACATCATTCCGGCGCATTTCGACGTTTTTCCCCTGCTCGATGAAGATTCGGCGAAGGCTTACCTCGCCGTTCAAGCGGAGGAGCTGCCGTGAACGCCGGGCGTCGCAACTGCTTGACCGTGGCGGCGCGCCTGGCGCTTGCCGTCATGGGGGCATCCTGCATGGCCCCCAGCTTTGGCGCAGCCGTTTTTCCCGATAAGCCCGTGCGTATGATCGTGGCCTTTCCCGCCGGTGGCGGGACCGATATTGTGGCGCGTCTCATGGCCGAAAAGCTGACGGCGCGCTGGGGTCAGCAGGTCATCGTGGACAACCGCGGTGGCGCCGGCGGTGTGATCGGCACGGAAGCGGCCGCGCGTGCCGCGCCCGATGGTTATACGATTTTCATGGCCACATTGGGCAATTTGTCGATCAATCCGCACCTCTACAAGATGGGGGTTGATCCTTCGGCAGACTTCGCTCCTATTTCCAACGTTGTGGATGTCCAGTTTGCATTGGTCGCCAACCCCAAACTTCCTGTCAAGAACGTTGAAGATCTGATCGAGCTGGCCAAGAAAAAGCCCGATGAGATTACTTTTTCTTCTTCGGGCGTCGGTGGGGCCCCGCATTTGGCCGGCGAGCTGTTCAATGAGATGGCGGGGGTCAAGCTGACCCATATCCCCTATAAAGGCAGCGGCCCAGGCTTTACCGACCTGATCGGCGGGCAAGTCAACGTCACGTTCGACAGTCTCGTGCAGTCCTTGCCGCATATCAAGGCCGGCAAACTGCGGCCCTTGGCGGTATTGGGGCGCCAGCGTTCACCGCTATTGCCCGATGTGCCGACCCTGTCAGAGGCTGGCGTGCCGGGCTACAACTTTACGAACTGGTTCGGTCTGGTCGCGCCGCGCGGCACACCGGCCGAGCGTATCGACGCGTTGAATGCAGCGGTCAACGGCGTATTGCAGGACCCCGAGGTCCGCCAGCGGTTGGCCGATATGGGGGCGACGCCGGCAGGAATGACGCCAGCGGCGTTCGAAACGCTCATTCAGGATGAGCGCGCCAAGTGGGGCAAGATCATCCAGGAGCAACAGATACAGGCACAGTAGCGCGTGCGAGAAGCCAGTTGCGAAAGCATACGATCTTGCCATCGTCCGCCCGCGCTTGTGGGCAGACGAGATGATACCCCCGAGTGCGTCGCAGGACCAACGGATGAGGCGCCACCAGCCGGCCTTGCTGGATGTCTTTTTCCAGATAGCGCAGTTGGCCCAACGCGACGCCCAACCCTTCCATCGCACATTGGTAAATCACGCTCAGGTCTTCGTAATACATGTCTCCGACCGCCAACCCCCGCGTCGCACCGGCCAGGGCAATCCAGTCCGCCCAATGCTGCGGCCGTCGATTCGAATGCAGGAGCGGCAATGCGAGAAGCGCCTCGGTTGTACAGGGGCGCGGCAGGCGCATGGCCAGCTCGGGCGCCATCACGGGTGTCAGCTCATCGCTGAACAGGAGATCGCTATGCACGTTTTCCCAAGGTCCGTCGCCATACACGATGCCGACGTCCGCGTCATCGCGATTGAAGTCCACGCCCTCGACGCTGGCTGTCAGGCGGACGTTGATATCGGGATGGTCGGACTGGAACGCGGGCAACAACGGAATCAGCCAGCGCACGAACAAGGTCGTATGGCCGCGCACGGTCAGCACCTGCTTGGCGCCCGTCGAGACGAGATCCTGGGTGGCGCGCACGATCTGGCTAAACGCAACAGTCAGCGAGGCCGCGTACATCTCGCCGCCGCGAGTGAGTTTCAACTGGCGCGCCTGGCGCTCGAACAGATCGAACCCCAGCCAGCGCTCCAACGCGCGAATCTGGTGGCTGACGGCGCCTTGGGTGATATGCAGTTCCTGGGCGGCACGCGTAAAGCTCAAATGTCGCGCGGCGCTTTCAAATACGCGCAGAGGGTTTAACGGGGGTAATTGAGGGTTCATGCGTATCAACGAGTTTAGTTATTCATTGTGCTTCAGTAGGAGTAAGTAGTGAACGCCAGATATAGCACCCAATTTCCATCGCTCGAAGGCGAAGTGGATCCGCAAGAATGGCAGGCGCGCAAAGACCTCGCCGCCTGCTATCGGCTCATGGACCGTTATGGCATGACCGATATGATCTACAACCACATTACGGCCCAAATTCCCGGTAAGCCCAATCGCCTGCTGATTAATCTGTATGGCCTGCTGTACAAGGAGATCACCGCCTCGAGTCTCGTCGAGATCGACTACGAGGGCAATATTTGCCGTAAACCCGACACGGATTACGGCATCAACAAGTCGGGCTATGTGATTCACGGATGTATCCATCGCGCCCGACCGGACGTGCACTGCGTGATCCATACCCATACGCGTGCCGGCATGGCCGTATCGGCGATGCGCGATGGCTTACTGCCTATCACGCAGACGGCGTCGCGTTTTCATGGGCACATCGGTTATCACGAGTTCGAAGGCCCCGCCATCGATCTAAGCGAACAGGAGCGCCTCGTGCGCGATCTTGGCCAGCATAACGCCATGATCCTGCGCAATCACGGCCTGCTGGTTTGCGGCGCTTCGGTGGCTCAAGCATTCAACCTGATGTACCAGCTGGAAATGGCTTGCCGTACCCAAGTTGATGCGATGAGCGGCGGGGGCGAGCAGGTCCTTATCCCCGACTCCGCCATCCTGGAACGCTCGGCGCACCTTTATCAGCCGGGAACGCGACGCCCGTATGGAGAGCTGGAATGGCATGCCATGCTGCGCTTACTGGACGCCGAGCCGGGTGGCTATCCCTCTTACGCGAGCTGATCAATACAGGACGAGATCGCCATGACCCTTACTGTCCCGCCCGGCGCATGCGATTGTCATGTGCATGTATTCGGGCCTGTTACGCGTTATCCCTATGACCCCGCGCGCACCTATACGCCACCGGACGCATCGTTAGCCGAGCTACAGGCGCTGCACGGTAGCATAGGCGTGAGCCGAACCGTCATTGTCCATCCTAGTCCTTATGGCACCGATAACCGGTCTTTGATCGACGCGCTACACGCGCTAGGCGAGAACGGACGCGGCGTGGCGGTGGTCGACGAAGCCGTCACGGACGAAGAACTACACCAGCTGCATACTGCGGGCGTGCGTGGCGTTCGAGTCAATCTCGAAACAGCGGGCGAGCACGATCCGGAGATAGCGCGCGGCAAACTGCACCGCGCAGCGCAAAGAGTCGCACCGTTGGGGTGGCATGTGCAGACCTATACCAATCTGGCGACTTTCTCGGCCCTGGCCGATAGTCTTGCCGATCTGCCTACGATGCTGGTTGTCGATCATTTCGGCCGTGCCCGGGCGTCGCTTGGGGTGGAGCAGCCCGGGCTCGCCGATCTGCTCAATGCAGTAGCAGACGGGCGCGTCTATGTGAAGTTGTCGGCGCCCTATCGGATATCGCAAGAGCCGGATTACCTGGATGCGGCGCCTATTGCGCGCGCGCTGATTGCGGCCAACCCTGAGCGCATGTTGTGGGGGACGGACTGGCCGCATCCCGGATCGGCTGCGGGGGTAGCGCTCAGCGTCGATCGACCGACGCCGTTTCGGCAAGAAGACGATGGGCGGGCGTTGCTACGCTGTCTGGAATGGGCCGGTAGCCCCGAAATCGCGCGGAAGATTCTCGTCGATAATCCCGCCCGCCTTTACGGGTTCTAGATCACAGCTAATAAGATTCATCCAGGAGACACACAATGATCCGCCGCCTGACTCTCGCTTCAATGGCCATATTGGGCTTAAGCTTCCTCACACCACTGACCTCCGCGCTCGCCGCCTATCCCGACAAACCGATACGCATTGTGGTTCCGCTTGCGCCCGGCGGCACGGTGGATATGGTGGCCCGTCTGATTTCCAAGGGCCTCGGGCAGGAGTTGGGCCAATCTGTCATTGTCGAGAACAAAGCCGGCGCGAGTGGCTTGATCGGTACGCGCGAAGTCGCACGGGCCGCGCCCGACGGATACACGCTGCTGGCGGTCGCCAATACCTTTGTGTCGGCGCCTGCTTTTGTTCCCGAGGCGGGCTATGACCCGTTGAAAGACTTCGCGCCCATTACGCAGACCTGTCAAATTCCGATGGTGCTGGTGGCACATCCGTCGCTGCCCCAGAATACAGTCACCGCGCTGATCGAGGATGCGCGCGCAAACCCTGGCAAGATCTCCTTCGGGTCATCGGGCGTTGGCTCTACGGGCTACATCGCGGCGGAGCTCTTTAGCAGGCAGGCTAACATCGAGATGTTGGGCGTCGCATATAAGGGCAATGCTCAGGCTTTAACCGACTTGGTCGGCGGCCAGGTGATGACCATGTTCGATCAGGTAAGCACGTCAGCGCCCTATATCAAGTCCAATAAACTCAAGCCGATCGCCGTGACGACGCAGACGCGCTCGGTGCTATTGCCCGATGTGCCGACCATCGCTGAATCGGGTTTGCCCGGTTACGAAGACGTGACGTTCAACGCCATCCTGGCGCCAGCGGGAACCCCCGCAGAGGTCGTGGACAAGCTCCACGGCGCGATCGCCAAGGTATTGGCCCAGCCCGCGCTTCGCGAACAGCTTGGGGCGCAGGGCATAGAGGTGAAAGTCAGCGCCACGCCTGCGGAGTTCGGCCAGTACCTGGCGGAGTCTCAGAAGAAGTATCGCGGGATTGCCGGCCCTGTGGCGTCGACCAATTAAGATATCGATGCGCGCGGGCCTATGCGCCTCATCCCGACAGACCGAGCCCGCGCGCGCTGATGCCGTGAATCAAGCAACTTTCACGACGGCTTTCCGTGAAGCGCGGTGGGACCGACAAGCCCATATTGCGCTACCTAAATCCAATCCTATATACGAGACCGTTAAATCATCGTTGCGATACCCCGATCCCACTAGCACGCAACACCGACAACAGCTCTCCAAACGCCGCAGTGATATGCGACTCAGGCACCCCCGCGTAGCCCAGCAGCAGCCCCCGTTGCGGCTTGGCTCGCACGTAGTAGCGCGACAAGGCGCGCACCAATATGCCGCGTTGTGCCAAGGTCTGCTGTAGCGCAACGTCATCCACATGATCCGGCAATCGCAACACCACATGCAGACCGGCGTTGCTATCCTGCGAGTGCAAGAATTCCGCGCCCAGATGCTTTTCGATTAAGCCCACCAAGAAAGAACGCCGTCGCGCATACAGCAGCCGCATGCGGCGAATATGGCTGGCATAGTGACCGTCGGCGATGAGCTGCGCCAGCGCAAGCTGCGTCAATGCATGCCCTTCGCGGTAGAGATCCGCCTGGGCGGTGTGAAACGCTTTCGCCAATCCGCGCGGCACCACCATGTACCCCATACGTAACCCCGGATAAAGGGTCTTGCTGAAAGTGCCTACGTAGATCACGGGCGTGGCCGCATCCATCCCCTGCATCGCCGGAATGGGATGCCCGCCGAAACGAAACTCGCTGTCGTAATCGTCCTCCACGATCCACGCCCCATTAGCCCGCGCGAACGCGATAAGCTCCTGACGGCGTGCCATGGACATGACAGATCCCAGCGGATACTGATGCGATGGCGTGACGAAAATCAGGCGAGGGCGTCCAGGACGATCCGGAATACATAGCCCCTGAGCGTCGACCGGCACGGCCACCACGCGTATGCCTTGCTCCATGCCCAACACGCTGCGAAAGCCCCAATAGCCGGGGTCCTCCACCCATACGCTTTGCCTAGGATCGACCAGCATCTTTACGGTCAAGTCGATGGCCTGATGCACGCCTTCCGTGATCAGGATCTGTTCGGGATCGCAACGAATGGAGCGCGCGATGCGCAGGTGCGCGGCGAGCGCTTGCCGTAGCTCCGGCCGACCGCCGCCCGAGGCATAGGTCAGCAGTTCGGGCGAGGGCGTGCGCCAAAGTTTGGCGAGTATGCGCGCATACTGCCGGTGAGGAAACGCCGTGACATCTGGCACCCCCGGCATGAAGGCGCCCCATTGCTTAGGCGCGGCCTGGGCGCGTTCGATCAGGCGAGTGGCACGGCGCGACAGCGGCGTGGTCGTCGTGTCCGCCGCAGCGCGATTATCCGCGCCGTCGATATTCAAAAAGCGGTCTGGCGCGGTCGCCGAGACAAACGTGCCGCTGCCGACCCGGGAATGCACATATCCCTCGGCCAATAACTGGTCATACGCATGAATCACGGTATTGCGCGAGACGCCCAGCTCCTGCGCAAGATCGCGCGACGAGGGCAGGCGCGACATGGGCGTGAGGCTGCCGTCCAGAATCGCGGCACGCAGGCAAGCGTAGAGCTGCCGATTGCGGGGTTGCGCGGCATCGAGGTCAAAGCGTTGCAGAAGCAGGTCAGCACAAATCGAACGCATCGTCTCGCTCCGTCCGTCCAAAAGACCGTAGTGTAATTGGACCCATCGAATTACCAAAAGTGGCTCTTACCGATGGTGCCAATGGGCGCGAGAATGCATTACCCCTTTCCCTCTATTGATAGTCGTCAATTCGAAATGTCCAAGAACCTCGACCTCAAACAGCGCCGCCTTGATGCCATGCCCCGTGGGTTGGGCGTGATGTGCGATTTTCATGCTGACCGCGCCGAAAACGCCACCCTCTGGGACGTTGAAGGCAAGGAATATATCGATTTCGCGGCCGGCATCGCCGTGTTGAACACCGGCCACCGCCATCCGAAAGTCGTGGCTGCCGTTGCCGAGCAGCTCGAGCGTTACACGCACACCGCGTTCCAGATTGTTCCTTACGAAGGCCCGGTTGTGCTGGCCGAACGTCTGAACGCCCTGGTGCCGATCAAAGAAGCCACCAAGACCGTTTTCTTCACCACCGGTGCCGAGGCCGTCGAGAACGCGATCAAGATCTCGCGCGCCCATACCGGTCGTTCTGCCGTAATCGCCTTTGGCGGCGCCTTCCACGGCCGTACGCTGATGGGCTTGGCCTTGACCGGCAAGGTCGTTCCTTACAAGGTCGGTTTCGGTCCGTTCCCGTCCGAAATCTTCCACGTGCCGTTCCCCACGCCCGTCAATGGCGTGACCGCTGAAGATTCCCTGGAAGCGCTGACGCAGCTGTTCAAAAACGACGTGGATCCCAAGCGTGTCGCGGCGATCATTGTCGAGCCCGTGCAAGGCGAGGGCGGCTTTAATCCGGCTTCCAAGGAACTGATGCAAGGCTTGCGCAAAGTCTGCGACGAGCACGGCATTGTGTTTATCGCCGATGAAATTCAGACCGGCTTCGCCCGCACGGGCCGCATGTTCGCCATGGAACACTTTGGCGTCGAGCCCGACCTGATGACGATGGCCAAGGGCCTGGGTGGCGGCACGCCGTTGTCCGCGGTATGTGGCCGTGCCTCGATCATGGATGCACCGGCCCCGGGCGGCCTGGGCGGCACCTACGCTGCGAACCCGCTGGCGGTTGCCGCCGCGAATGCGGTGTTGGACGTGATTGAAAGCGAAGGCCTGGTCGAACGGTCGGCCCAACTGGGCGAGCGCATGCGCGCGCATCTGGAGTCGTTAAAGGCCAAAGTGCCCGCGATGGCCGACGTGCGTGGTCTCGGTTCCATGCTGGCCATCGAGTTCCGCGATCCGGCTACCGGTCAGCCGGACGCTGCCAAGGTCACGGAAGTGCAAAAGCGTGCGCTGGAGCAGAACCTGCTGCTGATCTCTTGCGGCATGTACGGCAACGTGATCCGTCTGCTGTATCCGCTGACCACGCCGGACGCACAGTTCGACAAAGCGATGAAGATCATCGCTGACGCGCTGCAAGCTTAATCTCAAAGCGCTAGAACCAAGAAGCCTCACCGTGACCCTGTAACGGGGTCACGGTGAGGCTTTTGCGCTATGGATCCACATCACACGACGTGGTTGAGCGATGCACGCCGGTTAGCCCGATTTGAGCATGCTGAGGATATGCGTGGCTAGAGCGGCGTTGAGAAGAAATCCGGTGGAAACTCCAAAATCACCGGCACACCGTCGACCCGGGCGACGCGAAAGCAGAAATCCGGGTCAATCGGCATGTACACCGTTTCATCGTCGCGCGAAGCGCTTCCGTGAATGGTCGCCCATCGCATGGCGTCGACCTCGTCGTTAAATGGGCCATACAGGCGCAACGTGGCGTGTCGACCCGAAGCAGCCAGCAGTACCGTGCCATCCTGGCGCACGCGAAAGCCCTCTTCTCGCGGGGCGGTCACGGGTGTCAGATGATCGCAGCAATAGCCCCTTGCCTCGAGCGCGGTTCTCGCGTCCAGCGCGCATGCGGCGCGAACCACAAAGGTCAGCGCATCGCGAGCTTTCTGCGGGTGATGCCCTCTGATGAAGAAGGTCAGTTCGTCGGGCCATTCCTTGGAGGGCTCAGCAAAGTTACTCAAGTGCTTGCCTATGCGTTCTTAGTGTTGTGTGGTCAGGGATCGCACTCTGAGAACACTAGAGATGCGAAGACACCCTGTCGGACGCTCGTAACTGTCCCAATCGCAACGATAGCGGGTTTGATTAACCGCTATTTGATGTTTATCAATGTTACCCATGATTTCTGGGCATAGTATGCCAACGGATAGTTGCCGGGGGTTGCAATTGGTTTCGGTGCGCCCACGTCAATGCCGTTCCCGGCAGGTGAACGACGAGGCAAGGGCACTCGATAATATCCCACCGCCAATTAAAATATTTCGATATTCCCAAAAAACTGATGCTTTATCTCCAATAATGTGAGATAGTATTTAACATTGCGTTTCTGTATTTCACCCGACAGGGAAAGCTTGATCCTAAGTTGTAACTGTCAATAACATTTGTACGTAAATGGCACACCACTCCGGCTGCGACGACACGGCGCTAAGCGAAATCCGTGATGTCAATTTGAACTATCTGATATTGGCCCAACGCCTGCTGCGAGAAGACTTTGCCACCGGTTTGTTCCGCACCGGCTTGAGTGAAGAAACGGGTCGAATCGTCTTGCAACTGTCACTGCAGCAGGTGGTGGCGCTGGCATCCACGACCGCATTGTTGTGTGGCTTCAGGCTCAACGACGCCTCCTTGCTCTCCGCGTTGTCCAAGTCGGGCATGAACGGGGCCTTACAACAAGCCCGCATGACGATGGCGTTGACACAAGCTCCCACTATGCCTCTGCAGTCGGTCACGGTATAAGGCAACAGACATGGCAAAGCAGACGACGAAGTCCCAAAAGGACGGCAAGCCTTCGGCGCAGAAGAGCGTGCTGCAAGAGGGCGACGACATTGCGCTGGCGAGCACAATGATTGCGCTTGGGGCACGCTTGCAGGTGCTCGAACACGAGACGAGCCTGAGTTATGACCGACTCTCCCGCCTGTACCGGGAAATCCATGGCTGTTCGCCACCCAAGGGGATGCTGCCTTTTTCCGTGGACTGGTTTACTTCCTGGCGCAACAACGTCCATTCGTCGATTTTCTATAGCATCTACGAATATCTCGTCAGGCATACACCGGCCAATGGAATTATGGCCTTGATCAAGGCTTACAGACTTTATCTCGAGCACGAAGAAGCCGGGCACGGCGACGAGCCGGTACTGAGCTTTACACGGGCGTGGATGCTGTTGCGCTTTTTCAAGAGCGACATGCTGCAGATGACGCCTTGCATTCATTGCGCGACGGCGTTCGTGACGCATACTCATATCCTGGCGCAACAGTTTGTTTGTCCTGTGTGCAAACCGCCTGCCAGAATTGTTGGAATGTTGATCAAAAAAGAGGGGGCTGCGGATATGAAGGTTCCCCGTATCAACGTTTCGGACAAGTCAGTGAGCGTTGCCGCATAGCGCGACGCGTCCTTCGCAAAAGGGACAGCTTTACGCTGTCCCTTCTTCATGTGCGCACTCCAGCATAGCTTACGAGTGTCGTGCAGCCAAAACAATACGAAGAACAGGCACCAAAAGAGGCTGCTTTTCATCAATTTAGAAGACCCAGCGCTTCGATAGTATCGTGCGACCCTAGTTGAACCGGGACAGACATGCGTAAGAACTTACCAGTTACAAACGTTGAAACGCAGTTGAAGGAAGATCAGTATCTGATCTCAAAGACGGACCTGAAAGGGCGCATCACGTTCTGCAATCCTGAGTTCGTCAAAGTGAGTGGATTCGAGGCGCATGAGCTGCTGGGTAAACCCCACAATATCGTGAGGCATCCCGATATGCCCGAGCCGGTTTTCAAGGAGATGTGGGAAACCCTGCAAGCCTTCAAGCCCTGGGTCGGCGTGGTGAAGAACCGCCGCAAGGATGGCGGATTCTATTGGGTGTTGGCCACGGTGTTGCCCATCCTGGAACAGGACACTTGCGTGGGCTACGCCTCCGTGCGGGTGCGTGCCACAGCCGAGGCTATCCGCGGCGCGGAACAGTTTTACGATGGGATCAACCGGAACGACTGGGGCGGCTATACGGTCAAGCACGGGCAACGTGTCCCGGCGGGCTGGCGCAAACTGGTGAACCGGGCTGGGATGGTATTTAGCACAGGTATACGCGCCGCGCTTTTGCGTTCCAGCGCGTTTACGCTTGCGATGGCGGCCATTCCGACGTACCTGGCGAGCTCGCAATTCACGGAGACCGGACGAACCTGGCTGTGGGTGGGCTATGCCGCAACGGTCGCGCTGGTGTTGGCATCGAATCTGCGACTGTGCCAACGGATTACTCGGCCGCTGGGCGAGGCTGAGCGCCTGGCAGGCCAGATTACGGGCGGCAATCTGATCATCACCGTGCCGCAACAAGCCGAAGCAGAATTAAAGCAGCTCTTTTTCTATCTCGATACGATGCGCAAGAGCTTGAGCGGCATCACGTCGGAAGTGACCGAGCGCATCCAGTCCAACGCGGTGACCACGGAGCACCTGAAAGAGAGCAGTCAGGACTTGGCCAGTCGGACAGAGCAGCAGGCCGCTTCGTTGCAAGAGACGGCCGCCAGTCTTGAAGAGCTGACCATGACAGTCAAGCAGAACGCCGATAACGCGGCCAATGCCAACCGACTGTCCAGCGAAAGCATGGAGATTGCCAGTACCGGTGGGGCGGTTGTGGGTGAGGTGGTGCAGACGATGCGTAGCATCCAAAGCAGCTCACGCAAGATCTCGGAAATCGTGTCGTTGATCGACGGTATCGCGTTTCAGACCAATATTCTTGCGCTGAACGCAGCGGTCGAGGCCGCGCGCGCGGGCGAGAAGGGCAAAGGCTTTGCCGTCGTCGCCGGCGAGGTGCGCAGTCTGGCGCAGAAAACCTCCGAGGCCGCCAAGGAAATCAAGACCTTGATCGATACGTCGGTGGCCGGCGTGGAATTGGGCGCACAACAAGCCGAGCGTGCCGGCAAGACCATGAACGAAATCGTCGAAGCGGTCAGCCGTGTCGGCACGCTAATGAATGAAATCTCCACCGCATCGGCCGAGCAGACCAAGGGCCTGGAGCAAATCAATGTGGCCGTGAATCAGCTCGACAGCGTGACGCATCAGAATGCGGGCCTCGTGCAGGACCTGATTCGTAGCGCGGACGATATCAGCCGTGAGTCGCAGACGATGCGGGATGCGGTGGCGGTGTTTAATACTAAATCAGCCGCGTGAGTCCTTAAATTCGGGGATGGACGCAAGAAAGAGGGCAGTGCTCTGATGCGCACCGTACAGAGACACGGTGCGCCAGGCATGAGGTGGCTAGTTAAACGTTGCGCATTCGCGCGGGGGATGTGGCTGTATTCATCGATTGCTAATTTTTGCGGTATTGCTTGAATAGACGAGTTAGGTGTTTCCCATTTTCCGAATTAGCAAGTGTGAAGCACTCTGCGCTTTTACCAAAGTTGGCTTGAATCTCTGGCCTGCCACCCGCCTTCAATAGCATCTCGATGGCTTCGAACTGATAGGTCGCGCTCGCCGAGAACAGGGGTGTAATACCGCCGTCGTTGGGCGAATTCGGATCTGCTCCGTGCTGCAGGAGCCATTGAATGACAGTCGGGTCGGGTCGGTAGAAACACGCCGCGTGGAGTGCCGTGTCACCTTTATTATCTCGGGCGTTGATGTCCGCGCCGAAACGGCGCAGGATTGTTGCCGTCCTTTGGTCTTGATTCCGTGCCGCGAGCATGTAAGCGGTTCTGCCCAGAGAGTCCCGCTGATCGATATAGGGCACGGAGGATTCTGGCTGCGCGCTTACGCGCTCCTCGGTGATGCCCAGTTTCTGCAAGATCATCTCGACGACCTCCATTACGCCGGACCATACCGCCCAGAACAGGGCCGACCAACCCTGATGGTCGGTGGCGGTCACATCCGCACCGGCGTCTAATAGCGCTTCGACGTTATGTGGCAGGCCTTTGGACGCAGCAATATGTAGCGGTGTGGTTCCCGAAGCGTCAGCTTTTAGTGCTTCCGGGAAAACCTTCAGCAGCGCTGAGGTCATTTTCTTGGCTGAATCCGCACCAAGCTCGGTCTCGGCAAGGATGGGTAACAGTGGCGTGAGTTTCCCCAGCTCCTTTTGGACCTGTCGGTTGCATGAAGTGAGCGTTTTGACGAACGACTCTGCGTCCGCGTTCCGAATGGCCTCTACCAGTTCACCATGAGTCTCGTATGCCTGCGCCTTTGCCCCCTGTGGAGCTGCGGGCGGGATGGCGTAGTCTGTATTTAAAGAAAATTGCATTGCTAGTTCCTGTGCGAATATATACGGGGTCGATCCTGTCGAGCAGGATTGGCGGCCAGTCGCTTAGTAACGTAGCCGTGGCAGGCGTTCCGCAGGACTTGGATTTTGGCTATCGGAGGACGATTCCATTGTCATGGCTGAATCGCGCTCGATGCGCGAAGAACACGCCCTAAACCCCCGCCGGGTGGGCAGTTCACACCCACGGCTTCTGAAAGGAGGAATAACCGCCGTTTTAGGCGATAGTCCTGCGCTTTCTGACGCACCGGCCGGGCTCATCATATATGCCTCCACAACCTTATTCGTTCTAGGGGCTAGTCAGTGTTATTGGGTCTGGGATATTTGATTGCGATCGGATGCGTGTTCGGCGCATACGTTGGCATGGGGGGCCACCTGGGAGCACTGTACCAGCCGTTGGAATTGGTGTTGATCGGCGGCGCCGCGTTTGGGGCGTTTATCGCGGGTAATAACAAACGCTCGCTCACGCTGATGGCGCGCGATTTGCCCAAGGTATTTCGCCGTTTGCCGTACGACAAGGCCTTGTACATGGATGTGATGGCCTGTCTGTATACCTTATTGAACAAGGCCAAGCGCGAAGGGCTGATGAAGCTCGAGGGCGATATCGAGAATCCCGAGCAAAGCCCGATATTCCAAAAATACCCGCAGGTCCTTAGAGACCAGAAAGTCATGGACTTCGTGGTCGACTATTTGCGCCTGATGGTATCGGGCAATATGAGTGCCATCGAAATCGAAGCCCTGATGGACGAGGAATTGGAGACGTTCCGTCATGAAACGAATGTGCCAGTGAAAACCCTGCGCGCGGTGGGCGACGCGATGCCGGCGTTCGGTATCGTGGCGGCCGTGCTTGGAGTGATCAAGGCATTGGCGGCGGTCGATCAAGAGGCCTTCGTTCTCGCCGATTTGATTTCTAAAGCCATGGTGGGCACGTTTCTAGGCATTCTGTGCGCCTACGCTATCGTTTTTCCGTTGGCCGATACGATGGAGCGGCGCGCGAGCGAGGCGGTCAAGGCGCTGGAGTGCGTGAAGGTGACGCTGCTCGCCTATCTGAATGGCTACCCGCCGCAGGTCGCCGTCGAGTTTGGCCGCAAGGTGCTGTATTCGATCGTCCGTCCGTCATTTGTCGAACTCGAGACCCAGGTTCGGGCGACGAAGTCTGGCTCTAACGGATAATTCCCATGGCCGGGCAACAACATCGAATCGTGATCCGTCGCACCAGACGGCACCACGAAGAACACCATGGGGGCAGCTGGAAAATCGCCTACGCCGACTTCATGACGGCCATGATGGCGTTTTTCCTCGTGATGTGGCTGCTGTCGCTGGTGCCCAAATCGGAGCTGAGCGAGGTGGCGGAATATTTCCGCCAGCCGCTGATGTCGGCCATCAAGGGTGACCCGAACTCTGGGAGCAACCGCAACGTGATTCCGGGAGGGAGTCCCACGCCTATCCCGAATCGCGCAGCGGAACCCGAGCGTCCCACGCCCTTGCCGAGGGTCGTGCCGAATTCCGACGCGGAGCTGCGCGAGACCGCGCAGCTGGAGGATTTGCGTCAACGCCTGGAAACGCTGATCGCGACCAATCCAAGGCTAAAAGAATTCCGGCCGCAGCTGGTGTTGGATATGACGCCCGAAGGCCTGCGCATTCAGATCGTCGATGGACAAAACCGGCCGATGTTCGCCACCGGTAGCGCACAGATGAATCCCGATATGGACGTCATTTTGCGAGAACTGTCGCCGACGTTGAACATGATGCCTAACGGCTTGTCGATTGCCGGCCATACCGATGCGACGCAGTATGCCTCCGGCGAACGCGCGTATAGCAATTGGGAGTTGTCGGCCGACCGCGCCAACGCAGCGCGCAGGACGCTAGTTGCCGGCGGTATCGCGGAGAACAAGGTGCGGCGCGTCATGGGCCTGAGTGCCACGATGGGTGCCTCGGCCGATCCGTATGAGCCAGCCAATCGACGCATCAGTATCGTGGTGCTGAATAAACGCACGGAAGACGCGCTGAAAGCGACCTATGGCAGCCGGCACGTCACCCCCCCAACGCCGCCAGTTCCCACAGATACCGCGAAACCGGAGGCGGTCAGCGAGCCGGCCGCGCCGGCCGAGAGCGCACCCGCCCAGAAGGCGGCTGGCAGTGAAGATGTCAAGAAGGTGTCCCGATGAGCATGGATCTCGCTGATTTTTATGGAACGTTCTTTGATGAGGCGGAAGAGCTGCTTCAGGATATGGAGCGGGTGCTTCTCGATCTGGATCTCGCCGATCCGGACGTTGAGTCGCTCAATGCAATCTTCCGCGCCGCGCATTCGATAAAAGGCGGGGCGGCGACGTTTGGCACATTCGACCTGCTGGTGCAGACCACGCACCGGTTGGAGAACGTGCTCGACGAGGTCCGCAACCATCGGCTGCCGCTGACCCAGGAGGCGGTCGATGTCTTTCTGCGTGGCAAAGATATTCTTTTTGACCAGGTGGCCGCCTACCGAGGCGGCAGCACGCCCGAAGCCGATTCGGCCAATGCGCTGCTGGACGCGTTGGATCGCCTGCTAACTGGATCGAGCCTGGAGGCGCCGCGCGCGGACACGCCGGCAGCGCCGGTGGATATGGCCGTCGAACACGTTGACGATACGCCGCCGCCGTCATCTGGCAAACGCGTGCTCGTCCTGACCTTCTCTGGTGTGTCCGAGTCCGACCACCAGTTGCTTTTGGGCGAACTCGAAATGATGGGCGAACTGGCCGAGCGGCCGGGCGAGCCCGGCACCTTCGTTCATGCGCTGAGCACCGATCTGGACGCGGACACGATACGATCGATCTGCGCGTTCGTGATAAATGACGAGCAAGTTCAAATTCAGGAGCAGGCAGCGCAAGCTGAAGCGGCGCCGCAGCCTGCCGCGCCGGCGCCAAGCCCGGAGCCGGCGCCCGTAGCACCCAGCGAAAGCCAGGAAGCGCCTGTCAAAGTCGCCTCCGAGCCACCCGCACCCGCGCGAGCGAAGGCGGTGCCGCAAAAGGACAACAGTACGATACGCGTGGCCACGCAGCGGGTGGACCACCTGGTGAATTTGGTTGGTGAGGTCGTGATCGACCAGGCCATTCTGATACAAGGCTGCCAACAGCTCGATCCCATCAAGCACGCGTCGTTGCTGCAAGGCATTGAACATATGTCGAGCGCCCTGCGCACGCTGCAAGAGTCCATCATGGCGTTGCGTATGGTGCCGATGGAGTACGCGTTTGGCCGTTATCCGCGCGTGGTGCGCGAGACGTCGGCCAAGCTTGGCAAGCGCATCGAGTTGCACACCGCGGGTGGCGCGACCGAGCTGGATAAGGGGCTGATCGAAAAGCTCATCGATCCTCTGACCCACTTGATCCGCAACAGCCTGGACCACGGCGTCGAGACGCCCGAGGTGCGCGAAGCCAAAGGCAAGAATCCCGTGGGCCGGATTGATGTGCGCGCCTATCACGAAGGCGGACGCATCGTGGTCGAGGTGGCCGACGACGGCGCCGGCATGAACCGCGAAAAAATCCTGGCCAAGGCCGTCGAACGCGGCATGCCCGTTTCGAACTCGATGACCAACAACGAGGTCTTTCAGCTAGTCTTCGCGCCGGGCTTCTCGACGGCCGAGATCGTAACGGATGTATCTGGCCGTGGCGTCGGGATGGACGTCGTGCGACGCAATATCCAGGAAATCGGCGGGCAAATCGAGATTTCGTCGACGCCCGATGTGGGGACGACATTCCGCATTTCGCTACCCCTGACGTTGGCCATCATGGATGGCATGTCGATTCAGGTGGGCGAGGAACGCTTCGTGATGCCCTTGAATCACATCGTCGAATGCTTGCAGCCGCAACCCGAGCAAGTCCATTGCCTGGGTAAAGACGCCCATGTGCTGCACTTGCGCGGCGAGCATTTGCCGATTCTGAAACTGGCCACATTGTTTGACATCAAGGACGCGACTCCGGAGCTGGAGCAAAGCATCCTCATCGTGGTGCAGGTCGGCCAGCAGCGCTACGCCCTGGCCGTTGATCAATTGTTGGGACAACACCAGGTCGTGGTCAAGAGCCTGGAAACGCATTATGAGCGGGTGGCGGGCGCCTCGGGCGCAACCATCCTCGGGGATGGCAGCGTCGCGCTGATTCTCGACCCGGCAACGCTCATCGACTCATTTCAAGCGGGATGCTGATAAGAATCCGATATGGAAAAACTCATCAATAACGAATGGCTGATCTTTCGGTGCGGCAAACAAGAGTATGGCATCGATATCCTGAACGTGCAGGAACTGCGCGGCTACGAGCCGGAGATGGTCACGCGGGTCGCCAAATCGGCCGAGCATGTGCAGGGCCTGATTAACCTGCGCGGCCAGATTATCCCGGTTATCGATCTGCGTATCGTGTTGCAGATCAGCGAGATCGAGGTCAACGACAAGACCGTCATCGTGATTTTGAACCTGGAAGAGCGCATGGTCGGCGTGATTGTCGACAGCGTGTCCGATGTGCTGGTCATCGAGCAGGATGCAATCCAGCCCGCGCCGAAAACGCAGGATATGGGCCAGACGCGATCGCTGCTCGGGTTGGCGACTTCGGAAAATCGTTTGATCCAGTTGTTGGATATTGCAAGCGTGATTGGTGACTCAGCCGATGACATCGAAGGGCAGCTGGCGGGATAGATAATATGTCCCCAGCTACTCCCACCGTTGTCGCTTTTGGCGATGCCACTGCCGCGCAGTGCGACAAGGCGGCCCGGCTCTTGCAGTCGCGCACCGGTATCATCCTGGGCGACCATAAAGTCGGTGCCACGCAGCGCATACTGAGCACGCTGAGTTCGCGCTATGCGGACGGTGACGCTGGCAAGTTCTTGTACCTGCTCGAAGAGAACGGGGAGCATGCCGCGTGGACCGAGTTCATCAATGCGTTCACGGTCAATCACACGGCGTTTTTTCGCGAGCCGCATCATTTCGTGCGCCTGGAAGAATTTTTTCGCTCGCGGCCTACGGGTTGCTCGGTCTGGTGCGCGGCATCCTCCACGGGAGAAGAGCCCTACAGTATCGCGATGGTGGCCGAGGAGGTGTACGGCGCCACGCGCGCGCAGTGCTCCATACTCGCCACGGATATCGACACGCGGGTGTTGGAATTCGCGCAAAAAGGGATCTACCCGTCGACGCGCATCGGCGACGTGGGCGATGTCCGACTCAAGCGACATTTCTTGCGCGGCGTTGAAAGCCAACAAGGCAAGGTGCGCATTCGCCCGAATGTGCAGTCGCGTGTCACGTTCGCCCCATTTAACTTGAATGACCGGGTGTGGTCGGTGTCTGGGCCATTCGATGCGGTGTTCTGCCGCAACACGATGATCTACTTCGACCGCCCCACCCAGCAACGCTTATTGGAGAAATTCGCGCGTGTCATGCGGCCAGGTAGCCTGTTATTCGTGGGCCACTCTGAAAACATTAGCCAACTGACCAACGATTTTCATCTCCTTGGGCAGACCGTCTATCAGCGTAAGTAGCACTATGGCAGTTTCCCCTACGCTCAGCAGAAAGATACGCGTCATGGCGGTCGATGATTCGGCTCTCATGCGAGCGATCATGACGCACATTGTGAATCAGAACAGCGACATGGAGATGATCGGCACGGCGCCCGATCCGCTGATCGCGCGTCAGATGATCAAAGATCTGAATCCCGATGTCCTGACGCTCGATATCGAAATGCCAAAGATGGACGGGCTCGACTTTCTGTCGCGCCTGATGCGATTGCGGCCGATGCCGGTCGTGATGGTGTCTTCGCTCACGCATGCGCATTCCGAGATTTCCTTGCGCGCCCTGGAGCTGGGCGCGGCCGAAGTGGTGGGCAAGCCCTGCACCAGCGATCGCGCGAGCATGCAGATTTATGCCGAACAGCTCACTGACAAGATCCGCGCGGCAGCGGCGGCCCGACTCGGCTTGTTGCCGCATGGCCGTCCGGCGGAACCCGTGCGGACGACGGCGGTGCTGTCTGGCGGTCTAGGGGCGCGTTCGAACTGGTTGATCGCCATCGGCGCGTCCACGGGCGGTACCGAGGCCATCAGCACCGTCTTGCGGCGCTTCCCCGAACAATGCCCGCCAGTCGTCATGACCCAGCACATGCCGGCCGGCTTTACGGCTTCCTTCGTACAACGGCTGGACAAACTCTGCGCCATAACGGTGCATGAAGCGCAGGACGGTCAGCGCATCGAGCCCGGCAATGCGTATCTGGCGCCCGGCGGTATCGCGCACCTGGCCATCAAGCGTGTCAACGGCGAGCTGCGTGCTCAACTGATCGAGAGCGATCCGGTTAACCGTCATCGACCTTCGGTGGACGTGTTGTTTCAAAGCGTGGCGCAAGTGATGGGCAACCGGGCCAGTGCGGCCTTGCTGACCGGCATGGGCAAGGACGGCGCCAAGGGCTTGTTGGCGATGCGGGAGGCGGGAGCCGACACGATTGTCCAGGACGAAGCCTCGTGTGTCGTCTTTGGCATGCCAAAGGAAGCGTTGGCCATCGGTGCAAGCGACGAGGCCGTCCCGCTCGAGCAGATAGCGGCCAGACTCTATGGCGGAAAAAAAGCCGCCGCAATTCCATAAGCAAACCTCAAACTGTTAGGTCAGCACTACATGAACAAAGCATTGAAAGTCTTGATCGTCGATGATTTCCCGACCATGCGGCGCATCGTGAAGAACCTGCTGAAAGATCTCGGCATCGAGAACGTGGACGAGGCCGAAGACGGCGCGGTGGCGCTCGCCAAGCTGCAGGGCGGCAACTTCGACTTGGTGATTTCCGACTGGAACATGCCCAATAAAGACGGTCTGACCTTGCTGCAGGATATTCGCGCGGATGCCGCGTTGGCAAAATTGCCGGTGTTGATGGTCACGGCCGAGGCAAAGAAAGAAAACATCGTGGCGGCGGCGCAAGCGGGCGCGAACGGCTATGTCGTCAAGCCTTTCACCGCGGCGGTGCTCGAGGAAAAACTCAGCAAGATATTCTCCAAAATGGCGGCCTGATATGACGCAGCAACAGGAAGATCTCATTGTCCGCGTCGGAAATGTGACGCGCTTGCTGCTTCACAGCATGCGCGAGCTCGGGCTGGACAAGGCCGTGGCAGAAGCCGCTCAGGCCATTCCGGATACGCGTGACCGCCTGCGTTATGTGGCATACATGACAGAGCAGGCCGCGGTCAGCGTCTTGAATGCCACCGAGAAAGCACAGCCAATTCAGCAGTCGCTGAATGCCCGGGCCAGCGCGCTATTGGAACGCATGCAAGATCCGGCACAGGCACCATTGACCGGTTCGGATACCGAGCTGGCCGAGTTCATGCAGCAGGTCGTGCAGCAGACCGATCAGACCAACCAATTGTTGTTCGACATCATGATGGCGCAGGGGTTTCAGGACCTGACGGGCCAGGTCATTACCAAGATGATCGACATGATCGGCACGATCGAAAAAGAGCTGTTGCAGGTCCTCGTCGACTACTTGCCGCCCGGTCAGCCGCGTCCCGAGCCGCAAAGCTTGATCAATGGTCCCCAGGTCAACCCGGCCAAGCCGGATGTGGTCACCGGCCAGGATCAGGTGGACGATTTGTTGGCGAGCCTGGGTTTTTAAGGCTGTCGCTCCTTTCGCCTTGGCATTGCGAGGGCCGGATCTCGGGGCGAGTGACGGGCGCGCGATACGCGATCGCGCGAGCGAAACCCTATGCGATGGAAAGCGGGATAGCGGGGACTTTTTGGGCTAGCTCGGTCAATTAGGAAAGCGCCACGATTTCTACAATGGCTGCTTGCCCCTAGACTCTATGCCCGAATCGCCCGCATGTCCGCCGACAGCGACGTAGAAAAGACAGAACCCGCCTCAGAACAGCGCCTGACGAAAGCCCGCGAGGAAGGTCAGGTTGCACGGTCGCGCGAACTCAATACCTGCTTTTTGTTGTTGGCGGGCGCGGGTACGTTGTGGGTGACCGGCCTGTTTGTCTACGATCGGTTGGTCCACATCATGCGCTCGGGCATGCTGATCGAGTGGGGGCCCAAAACTGATCTGGGCGATTCGCGCGAGATGGCGCACGCTATCCTAAACGGGTTTAGCTCGGCGATGGTGGCGTTGTCGCCGCTATTCCTGGTCTTGGTCGTCGTCGCGATACTGTCGTCGGTGGCGTTAGGCGGTCTGGTGTTTTCCGCCAAGGCCTTGGAGCCGAAGTTCAGCCGCCTGAATCCGATTGCCGGCATAGGCCGCCTGTTTTCCGCCCAGACCTGGGTGGAGTTACTAAAGACGCTGAGTAAGGCCGCCGTGGTCGGTGGCGTCGGCGCCTTGGCGATCAAATCTTTCCTGCCGGACATGCTTGGGCTGAGCAATCTTTATCTGCCTGAAGGCTTGGCCCATGGAATGCAGATCATTGCCACCATTTGCATGGGCATCATGGGGTCTTTGCTCTTGATCGCGCTCATCGATGTGCCGTGGCAATTGTTTTCCCATGCCAAAAAGCTGCGCATGTCCAAGGACGAGCTCAAGCGCGAGCACAAGGAAAGCGAAGGCGACCCGCATGTCAAGGGCCGTATCCGTCAGCAGCAACGCGAGGCCGCGCGGCGGCGCATGATGTCGGACGTACCGCGCGCAGACGTGGTTGTGACGAACCCGACGCACTACGCCGTGGCCTTGCAGTATGACCAGGCCGCAGCGGGCGCGCCCGTGGTGCTGGCCAAGGGCAGGGGAGAAATCGCCGCCAAGATCAAGGCATTGGCCGCGGAGCATCACGTGCCTATGCTGGAAGCGCCGCCGTTGGCGCGCGCCCTATACGCGAACACGGAGATCGGCGAGCAGATTCCCGAGGCCCTTTATACGGCCGTCGCGCAAGTGCTGGCCTGGGTCTTTCAATTGCGCAGCCACCATGAAGGACGCGCGCGCATGCCCGAGCGTCCGAGTTCTCTACCCGTACCCGCCGAGCTCGATCCGCTGGGCGAGTCGGCCTCTATTGAATCGTAATCCCAATGACGCAATTGCTTAACGCACTCAAGCTAAACGGCGCAGGGGCCGGCTACGCTAAATTGATGGCGGGGCCGGTGTTGATCCTCATGGTGCTGTCCATGATGATCCTGCCCTTGCCGCCGCTGCTATTGGACATGTTCTTCACGTTCAATATTTCGTTGTCGATCATGATCCTGTTGGTGGCGATGTTCACCAAAAAGCCATTGGATTTCGCGGCGTTTCCCTCGGTGCTGCTGTTCGCTACGCTGTTGCGCCTGGCGCTGAACGTCGCATCGACGCGGGTCATTTTGCTGCATGGCCATCAGGGTCCGGATGCGGCCGGTCACGTCATCGAGGCATTCAGTCATTTTCTGGTGGGCGGCAATTTCGCGGTCGGCGTGGTGGTGTTCGCCATACTCGTACTGATTAACTTCGTCGTCATTACCAAGGGTGCTGGGCGTATCGCCGAAGTGGGTGCGCGATTCACCTTGGACGCCATGCCCGGTAAGCAAATGGCGATCGATGCGGATTTGAACGCGGGATTGATTGACGAAGCCGAAGCCCGCCGGCGCCGCGCGGAGGTCGGCCAAGAAGCGGAGTTCTATGGCTCCATGGATGGCGCGAGCAAGTTCGTGCGCGGCGATGCGATTGCCGGCTTGATCATTATGGCCGTGGGCATGGTGGGCGGTTTGATCGTCGGGATCGTGCAGCATGGCTTGCCCGCGTCGGAGGCGGCGACGGTATACACGCTGTTGACGATCGGTGACGGTCTGGTGGGTCAGATTCCTGCGCTGATTATCTCGACGGCCGCCGGTGTCGTGGTCTCTCGCGTGGCGAACGATCAAGACGTGGGCCAGCAGATGATGGGTCAGCTGTTCTCCAACCCCACGGTGCTGTACATCACGGCCGGCATCATCGGCCTGATGGGCATTATTCCGAACATGCCGCACTTCGCGTTTATAACCTTGGCCGCGGGCATGGGCTACCTGGGTTGGAAGATTCAGTCAAAGCAAAAGTCCAAGGCGTCAACGGATGTCGCCACGCCCTCGCATCAGCAGGCCGCCGCGCAGGAAGCCGCGGCCGAGGCGTCCTGGGAAGATGTCTCCCTGGTCGAACCCCTGTCGCTCGAAGTCGGTTACCGGTTGATTTCGCTGGTCGACAGTTCTGGCGCCGACCCGGAGTTGCTAAACCGGATCCGGGGCTTGCGCAAGAAGTTCGCGCAGGAAATGGGCTTTCTGCCGCCTGTCGTCCATGTTCGGGATAATCTGGAGCTCAACCCCAGCGATTATCGGGTGATGCTGTTTGGCGTCGAGGTCGGTCGAGGCAGCGCCATGCCGGGTAAGTGGCTGGCCATTGATCCGGGCGGCGTGACGATGAAGCTGCCGGGCGAGGCCACTGAGGACCCAACGTTTGGCTTACCAGCCACATGGATCGGCGTCGATTTGCGCGAGCAGGCCCAGATCGCGGGTTACACCGTGGTCGATGCGAGTACGGTGGTGGCTACGCATATCAATCACTTGATCCATCTGCACGCGGCCTCGCTATTGGGCCGTCAAGAAGTGCAGAAACTGCTGGAGCGCGTGGAGCAGGAGGTGCCCAAACTCACCGAGGACCTGGTGCCGAAGGCGATTTCGCTCGTGTCGTTGCAAGGCATATTGCGCGGCCTGCTAGAGGAAGATGTGCCAATCCGCGATATGCGCACGATTATCGAAGTCATTACGGAATGGGCGCCGCGTCTGTCCGCCATGGCCGCTCAACAGCCCGGCGCCTCGCTGGATGTGGGTGAGCTGATCGCGCGCGTGCGTCATGCCTTATCGCGTTCCATTGCTCAGCACTGGTTCGAAGACGCGAAAGAGTGCCGCGTGATTGGCTTGGATGCGAATCTGGAACGGGTGCTAACGCAAGTGCTCACCACCAATGGCGCGATGGAGCCGAATCTGGCCGAGAACCTGCTCAAGGAAACGGGCGTGGCCATTCAACGCCAGGAAATGGCCGGGAATCCGACGGTCATGGTGGTGCAGCCTATGCTGCGTCCGGCGCTGGCCCGGTATTTCCGAAATCCGTTCCCGCAGCTGGCGGTGTTGGCGAATTCGGAAATACCGGATGATCGCGTTATTCGCGTCAGTACCGTTGTGGGCGGGTGAGGGGCGGCGCCGATAGGCGCCGAGCCTCCCGCTCCGTGGCTACGCGTCACAGGTGAGTTTTGAGATGGATGGCAGGATCGACGAGCACCGCCTTTTCGGGATGGCAGTCTTTTAACAGCAGTTTGCGCGCCGCGATATGGTCCAGCGGCGCATTGATCGACTCCACGCACACCAGCCGGTCTTGGACGAAATGCAGGATCGAGAAGTTGCCGGGCTTGGGGCCCGGGCGGATCAGCCGTTCGGCCTGCGCGGGCATGAGTCCGGCGATCTGCAGCCGCAAGCTGCCTTGATCCGACCAGAACCAGGGCAGGGCCGCGTACGGTTGCGGGTCCTGGCCCAGCAGCACGGTCGCCAAGGTGCGGGCTTGGTCATTGGCGTTTTGCACCGACTCCAGACGCATGGGGCGATTCCATGCGGCATACGGAAAATGCGCACAGTCCCCGATGGCAAAAATCGCCGGATCTTCTGTGCGCATGTGCGAGTCCACGCGGATCCCGTTTTCGCAGGTCAGGCCAATCGCCTGGGCCAGCGAGACTTCGGGGACAGCGCCAATCCCGACGACCAATAGTTCCACCGGGTGCTGTTGTTTGACCGTATTCAGGGCGGTGACGCGCTGATCGGCCACGTCGAACGTGACCGGCCCGCAGTCCAAATTCAGCGCGACGCCGGCTTGCGTCAGGTTCTCTGCCACGGTTTCGGAGATCTCTGGTGAAACCGCGCGCGCTAGCAAGCGCTGCGCATTTTCAAACACCTCGACGCGTTTGCCAAGCTTGGCCGCGGTGGCCGCAATTTCCAGCCCGATGAATCCGCCACCCAGCACGGTCAGCGACGATGCCATGTTGAAGGCGTCGCGCAAGCGCTCCGCGTCCGCATGGGTACGCAGATAGTAGACATTGTCCAGCGTCTCGGGCAGATCCGGCAGCTTGCGCGCGCGTGTGCCGGTTGCCAGCACCAGCGCATCGTAGGGCAGACGTTCTCCGGTGCTGAGCGTCACTTGGCGTTGGGTGCGGTCGATGGCGGTGACGCGTGTATTCAACAGGATCTGCGCGTGACCATATGCGGAGGCTGGGCGCAGTAGCGGCGGGCCGCCTTTGTCCTCGGATAAATACGCCTTGGAAAGCGGAGGGCGGTGATAGGGCAGGCACGCCTCTTCACTGATCAGTGTCAGCGCACCGGTATAGCCGCCTTCCAGCAGGCTGCCGCAAAGTTGAGAGGCGGCATGTCCGCCGCCGACGATAAGAATATTTTTATGCATGATCACTAATGGGTCGTATTGTCGATCAATACGACTGTTTCGATATTCAAATGCTCACTTAAGTTTCTGAGTTTGTCAAAGAGGTTTAACCCTCCTGGGGTTTTCCACTAATTAGTTGAAATTAAGGGATTTTCCTAACTGTGATGGTGACGACTTAATACGATACTGGCCGCCACATAAATGTTGTCGTATTGCCAATAAATACGACTTTATTTTTTAAAGGGGTAGTGATGTCGAATTTTTCCCGTCGTCAGATTCTAGGAATGCTGGGTGCCAGTCTCGCTCTGCCCACGCTGGTCATGGCGCAAGATGCCGCGCCGATTCGCATAGGCGTCATGCTGCCCCTTTCGGGTAATGGTTCCATCGAGGGCAATCAGGTCTTCAAGGGCGTACAGCTCGCCGTGGCCGAAGCCAACGCCGCAGGCGGCGTGCTGGGACGCAAAATCGAACTCGCTGTCGAAGACGACGAAAGCAACACCGCCAAGGGCGCGACCGCGGTACGCAAATTGGTCGAGCGAGAGAAAGTGCCCTTTATCGTTGGCACCTATGCCTCGGCTGTCGTGGTTGCCGCGATGAAGGTCGCCAAGGAACTCAAGGTGCCCATGTTGTCGGGCGGCTCGACCAGCCACGTGGCGACCGATAACAACACGCCGGGCGATCCCTGGTTCTTCCGCGCCTTTGCCGACAGCAAGGGTCAGGGCTACGACACAGCCATGGCGATCGTCGAGAAGTTCAACGGTAAAAAAGTCGCGATCCTGCACGATACGACCAGCTATGGGCAGGACCTGGCCAAACAAACGATCACCGTGGTGGAAGGCGCTGGCGGCAAGATCGTGGCCAATGAGTCTTTCAACATCGGCGATCAGGACTTCTCCAGCATCCTGACCCGCATCCGTACCCTCAAACCTGATGTGGTCTATATCGCCGGCTGGGCCGCTGACGGCGCGACCATTGTGCGTCAGGCAGCATCGGTGGGCTTGCGTACGCAATTCGTGGGCTCGGGCTCCATGCTCAGTGATGACTTCATCAAGTTGGCAGGCCCGGCTTCCGAAGGCTTCGCCGTGGCGACCGCCTACGAAATCTCCACGCCCAACCAAGTGGGCCGTGAGTTTGGCGAGCGGTTCGTCAAGGCCTATGGCTACGAGCCGGGCATGCTCAATACGCTGGGTTATTTCCACACCGCGGTAGGTCTGGAAGCCCTGCGCCGTGTCGGGAAACCGGACGGCGAGGCCATTCAGAAGATGCTGATGAGCGGTATGAAGGACTTCAAGATCGGTCTGGGTCCTGAAGGCACGACGGCCGCATTCGATGAAAAAGGAAGTGTGGACTATCCCTACTTCATTGCCGTCATCAAGAACGGCAAGCGCGTTCTCAATTGATCTGACAAGGCGAAAGGGATCGTGGATCTGTTACTGCAATACCTGGCTAACGGGATCGTCAACGGCAGCAACTACGTGTTGGTGGCCGTTGGTTTGACCCTGATCTTCGGCATCTTGCATGTGGTGAACTTCGCGCATGGCGAGTTCTATATGCTGGGCGCCTATACCGGTTTGATTCTGGTGACTAACTTTGGCTGGCCTATCTGGGCTGCCCTGGGTGGCGTGCTAATGGTTGCCATCATCTTGGGTATAGGCGCGGAAGGCCTGCTGCACAAGATGCTCAAGGATCGCGACGCCACGAGTTCGATTATCGCGTCCTTTGGCTTGGCCGTGGTGTTGCAGAACTCTGCGCTTTTGGCCTTTGGGCCTACACCGATGATGCTGCAAACCGAGTTCTCGACCATCGGCGTGGAGATGGGCCCGGTGTACTTGCCGCTACAGCAGGTGCTGATCCCGATTGCCATGGTGTTGCTGATTGCCCTGCTGTATGCGGTGCTGCGTTATACCTGGACCGGCCGCAGCCTGCGCGCCATGGCGCAACACGCCACGGTGGCCAGTCTGTGTGGCGTCCAGGTGCGCCGGGTCGCAATCATCGCCTTTATCGTGGCGGCGTTGCTGGCCGGCGTGGCGGGTTTCCTCATGTCGTCGGTCTACATGGTCTATCCCATCATCGGCAACATGATTGTTCTCAAGGCCTTCACCGTTGTCATCTTGGGCGGTATGGGTAATGTGGCCGGTGCCGCAGCGGCCGGTCTGCTATTGGGCGTCATCGAATCGCTGACCTCGGCCTATCTGGGCAACGGGCTTCGCGACATCGTCGGCTTTGTGATTGTCATCGCTGTCTTGCTGGTGCGTCCGCAGGGTCTGTTCGGCAAAACGTTTCAACGCTCATGAAAAAGAACCTCTCTCTCGCGATTGTGGTCGCGTTGCTGGCGCTAGCGCCAGCCTTGACCTCCGGCAGCTACATCGTGGCGGTGCTGCTATTGATGCTGATCTACGTCATTCTGACGACGGGTCTGAACCTGGTGACGGGCTTTTGCGGGCAGTTCTCGTTCGCTCAAGGCGCGTTCTTCGGGATTGGCGCCTACACCGCCGGCATCATGGCCCGGGACCTGCACACGGGTTTTTGGGTGCATCTGCCCGCTGGCATCATTCTCACCGGCCTGTGCGGCTTGTTGCTGGGCATCCCGGCCTTGCGGCTTAAAGGGCACTTCCTGGCCATCGTGACCATTGCGTTTCAGACCATCGTGTATCTCGGTCTGGTGCAATGGACCTCGTTTACGGGCGGGCAAAACGGTCTGGCCGTGCCTCCGGTAGGAGATGTCGGCCTTTTCGGGCACACCTTCTTTACCGTCAGCGATCTCAGATCCAATTACTGGATGATCCTGGTCTTCACCGTGATTCTCGTTTTTATCGCCGCGCGCCTGGTGAATTCGCGGCTGGGACGCGAATGGGTCGCGGTGCGCGATGATGAAGTGCTGGCCAGCGCCATCGGCTTGAACACGACGCGCGCCAAGCTCACGGCGTTTGTGGCGTCGGCGTCTTTCGCCGGTGCGGCAGGCGTGATGATGGCCCATTACATGGGCAACATCACCCCTGATGACTACACGATCTGGATCTCTTGCACGGCAGTTGCCATGATGATCGTGGGCGGTCGCGGCTCTTTCTACGGCCCCATATTGGGGGCGGTGCTGCTGACCCTGCTACCAGAGATGTTGGGTGACTATGCCCGCTATCGTATGTTGTTCTTCGGGATCATCTTGGTGTTGGCCATTGCGCTTTTGCCCGAGGGTATTGCCGGCCGCGCGCGCAAGCTGCGTGAAATGAAGGAGGCCCAGGCATGAGCAGCAATGTCATTCTCCAGGCGAAAAACATCCATCGCCGTTTCGGTGGGGTAGTCGCGGTCAAGGACGCCAGCCTGACGGTTAACTCGGGAGAGATCGTCGGCCTGATCGGGCCGAATGGCTCGGGCAAATCCACCATGGTCAACCTGATCACGGGGGAATTGCAGGTCAATGGCGGTTCGTTCACCTTTTGTGGTCAGGACGTCACCGCGCTGCCGCCCTATCAGCGTGCCCGCCTTGGCATGTCGCGCAGCTTTCAGATGATCCGTCTGTTTGGCTCCCTGAGCGTCGAGGACAATCTGTTGTTGGCGCGTCATATTTCGATGAATTCCAGCACGCTGGATAGCATCGCGGGCAACCCGAAGGCCAAACAGGAAGAAGACCAGGTGCGCGCCAAGGCGCGTGAATTATTGGCTTGGTTCGAGCTGGAGAAATTCGCCCAGCGTCCGGCCACGGCGCTGTCCATTGGACAGCAACGCATGGTGGAGTTGGCGCGTGGGCTCATTAGCGAACCCAAGCTGTTTTTGTTGGACGAGCCAGCCGCTGGGTTGTCTCCTCCTAATGTGGATCGTCTCATTACCATCATCCGTCGCATGCGCGATGAGTTCGGCATGAGCATCTTGCTGGTCGAGCACGACATGCGCGTGGTGCGAGAGCTGTGCGACCGTGTTGCGGTCTTGGACAGTGGCGAAATGATCGCTCAAGGTGAACCGGAGGTTGTGGTCAACGATCCGGTCGTGGTTGAGGCTTATATCGGTTCGGGGTGGAAGCGACGTGCTAAGGCTTAACAATATCATCGCGGGCTACGGCCGCACGCGCATCCTTCATGGCGTGACGTTGGAAGTGCCCAAGGGCGGTTTGGTCGCGCTGCTGGGCGGCAACGGCACCGGCAAATCCACCACGCTAAAGAGCATCGTGGGGATTGTGTCTCCGCAAGAGGGCGAAATCGTTTTTGATGGTCGGCCCATCAACGATGTGCCTGTCGAACGCCGCTCGGCCATGGGCTTGTCGCTCGTGCCGCAGGGTAAAGAAGTATTCGGCGAAATGAGCGTGGAAGAAAACCTGCTCATGGGCGCCTACCACCGCCGCAAGGACCGGGTAGGTATCGCCGAGGATATCGAATCAGTCTATCAACGTTTCAAGCGTCTGCGCGAGCGGCGCAAAGTGCCTGCCGCCATGCTGTCGGGCGGTGAACGTCAGATGCTTGCGATTGGCCGCTCGTTGATGTCGCGCCCCACGATGCTGCTGTTGGACGAACCGTCCGCTGCGCTGGCTCCCAAAGTGGTCGAGGAAATCGCCGAAGCGATCCTGAATCTGCGCGAACTCGGCCTGACCCTGCTGCTAGTCGAGCAGAACGTGGGGATGGCGCTGGACATTGCCGACCACATCTACGTGATCCGTGGCGGCCGCATTGCTTATCAACGGGAAGTCGGCGAGGGCATCGCCATGGACGAGTTGCGGGAGTTCTACCTTGGAGGAAAAGAGCATGTCTGAGCAGAGATTCGCAGGGCGGGTGGCTTTTGTTACGGGTGCGGCATCGGGTCTGGGCAAGGCAACGGCATTAAAGCTGGCGCGCGAAGGCGCGCGCTTGATGCTGTTCGACCGGGACGCCAAGGGTTTGCAGGACGTGCAGGCACAGTGTCCCGGTTCCGTGTCGTATGTCGGCGATGCGTCCTCGTCGGCTGACGTCAACGCGGCCGCCGCGGCGTCACGCGAGGCGCTCGGCCCGGCCGAGTTCCTGGTGACCTCGGCCGGTATCAATGGCATTCCGAAGATGGCGGTTGACTACACGGAAGAAGAGTGGGACAAGCTTTTCGACGTGAACGTCAAGGGTTCCTGGCTGGCCGTTAAAGCCCTGGTGCCGCAGATGCGGGAATTGGGCAAGGGCTCCATCGTCTTGATGTCCTCGACCGCGGGTCTGGGCGGATCGAAGTTCCTGGCGGCTTATTCGGCCTCCAAGGGCGCGGTGACCATGCTCGCACGCAGCCTCGCATTGAATCACGCGCACGAAGGCATACGCGTGAACTGCGTCTGCCCGGGCACCATCGATACGCCCATGGCACAGGAGATGTTCGTGGTGGCCTCTCAAATGGGAGGAGCCGCACCGCCGACCGTCGATCAATTCCGCACCCGCATTCCCATGGGCCGCTTTGGTCTGGCCGATGAGATCGGCGACGCCGTGTTGTATTTCCTGAGCGACGCCGCCAGCTACACCACGGGCGTGACCATGCCGGTCGACGGGGGTCTTAAAGCGTGAACGACATCGCCACAGCGGCCGCCGCGCCTGAGCTCGACATCGACCCCTATGAAGACAGTGTGCTTGCATCGCCCTTCGAGATGTTTGCGCAGCTTCGTCAGGCGCCCGCCGTCTACCTGAAGCAGTATGACGTCTACGCCATCGGCCGGTACCGTAACGTCAAGGAGGCCATGAAAAACTGGCAAGACTTTTCGTCCTCCGGTGGCATTGGCTTGACGGATGTGCGTAAGCCCGACACATGGCGCGCGCGCAGCCCCATTGGTGACGCGGATCCGCCAGAGCATACCCAGGTACGCACGGTGATGCAGCGCATTCTCTCGCCGCAGGTCGTTCGCAGCTGGCATGAGACGTTCGAGGAAGAGGCGGAAAAGCTTCTCGACGCGCTGATGGAAAAGCAGACCATCGATGGCGTGCATGACCTGGCCGAGGCGTATGTGTCGACGGCGTTTCCCAAGGCCATGGGAATTAAGCAAACCCCGAACCTGCGTGAAAACTGGAATTTGATGGGGCAGCTGAACTTCGATAGTCAGGGACCGCGTAACGCGCGGTATTTGGCCACGGAGAAACGTGCGGAAGCGATCAAAGAGTGGGCGCAGGCCAGCATGCAGCGTGATGCGATGTTGCCCGGTGGGTTTGGCATCAAGATCTTCGAGGCCGCGGATGAAGGCAAGATGGCACCCGAGCTGGCGCCGCTGCTGATCCGGTCATTCTTGCGCGGCGGCCTGGACACGACAATCAGCATGATCTCCGCGGTGTTGTGGTATCTGGCGAAGGATCCCTCGCAGTACGAACAGTTGCGCGCGGACCCGGCGCTGGCGCGTCCCGCGCTAGACGAAGCCATGCGCATGGAAACGCCCTCACAGACGGCCTATCGTCTCACCATGCGTGATGTCGTGGTCGATGGCGTGCTGATTCCAGCAGATAAAAAGGTCATGCTGCAGTTGGGCGCGGCCAATCGCGACCCGGAATTCTGGGAGCGTCCAGACGAGTTCGACATCCAGCGCAACCCGGTCGGGCATCTGGCGTTGGGTCACGGCGTGCACATGTGCATTGGTCAGATGATCGCGCGCCAGGAAGGCGAATGCGTGCTGAAGGCGCTGATCAAGCGCGCGAGCAAGCTCACGCTGCGAGCGCCGGCAGAGCCGCGCCTGAACAATGCCCTGCGTACCCTCAAGACCTTGCCTTTGACGCTGTCGGCATGACTATTACGGAGCGCGTTATGTCCACCATGCATAGATTCGAGGGCAAATCCGTCATCGTCACCGGAGCCGCGCGCGGTATCGGTGCGGCGACGGCCAAGCGTTTTGCCGATGAGGGGGCGAAGGTGCTGTTGGTTGACCTGCTGCCGGAAGTGCTGGAGACCGCCAAGAGCGTCGGCGGGCAGGGGCTGGTACTCGACGTGGCATTGCCCGGGGCGGGCGACGCAATCGTCGAGGCCGCGCTTGCGCATGCCGGCCGGATCGATGTCCTCGTCAATAATGCCGGGGTAGGGGGTTCAAAGCACCTACTGAAGTCGGATGACGAAAGCCTGTCGCGCATCATCGATATCAATTTGATTTCTCTGCTGCGCATCACGCGCGCCGTGTTGCCGCACCTGCCTCAGCCGGGCGGCAGTATTGTGAACCTGTCATCGATTTTCGGTATGGTGGGTTATCCGGGTACCACGGCCTATGCGGTGGCCAAGGCTGGCGTGACGCAGTTCACGCAGCAATTGACGAGCGAGGTCGCTCATCTGGGCATACGGGTCAACGCCATCGCGCCGGGCGTGGTGGTGACTCCGATGACGGCGGGCCACTTGCAAAATCCCAGCTATGTGAAGCTGATGGTGGACTCGACCCCGATGGGCCGGGTGTGTCAGCCCGAAGAACAGGCTGCCGTGATTGCCTTCCTGGCCTCTGAAGATGCCTCTTTTGTGTGTGGCGTGACGTTACCCGTCGATGGTGGCTATCTGGCCGCCCGCTACACCCCTAATTACTGAATCATGACCAAGACGTCATGTGAGTGGGAGTAAACACCATGAAACACGATATGAGTGTCAAATGGCCGAACGGCGCGCGCTGCGCCGTGATGCTGACGTTCGATTTCGATGCGGAAACCCTCTGGACCTCGCGCGATCCAGCCAACGTCAATCGTCCTGGCATTCTGAGCCAAGGCGCTTACGGGGCCAAAGTAGGCGTGCCCAAGATCTGCGAATTGCTATACGAAGAGGACGTCAAGGCTTCTTTCTATGTGCCCGGCTGGACGGCTGAAAACCATACCGATAAGGTGGAGCTGATTCTCAAGGGAGGCCATGAGGTTGGGCATCACAGCTATTCCCACCGCTGGTCGGATGCCAATGCCGACGCCGAGATCGAAGAGATGGAAAAAGGCCTCGAGGCGCTCAAACGCACCGTTGGCGTAGTGCCGAAGGGCTATCGTTCCCCGGCCGGCGAGGTCAGCCCCCTGCTTTTCGAACTCCTCAAGAAGCACAACTTTCTCTATGACACGTCATTAATGGACAGTGTCAATCCGTATCGTCACATCATGCCCGACGGCAGCAAAGGGGTGATCGAACTGCCCTGGCATTGGAGCCTGGACGATGCGCCTTACATGCTTTTCTCCGTCAAGAGCCCTCGCACGATTTGCTCCAACAGCCATGTGGGCGAGATCTTCAAGGCCGAGTTCCGGGAGATCTATCAGTGGGGCGGTCTGTACGACCTGGTCATGCACCCGCAAATCACGGGTCGTCCCAGTCGTCTCGCCTTGCTGCGCGAAATGATCCAGTACATCAAAACGTTCCCCGGTGTCTGGTTTGCCACGGGACAGGAAATCGCCGAGGCCTGGTCGGCGGCGCACGAGAATCAGTAAGGAATCACCATGAGCGGTACCATGACGACGGAAGCGTTCAGGCAAGCGCCTGTGCTGGACATCGATCCCTATGACGAGGCGGTGCTGGAGTCTCCGTTCGAGACCTTTGCCGAGATGCGTCGCGCCGGGCCGGTGGCTTTCCTGCCCAAGTACGACATGTACGTGATGGCGCGCCATCGCGACGTGCAGCCGGCCCTGAAGGACTGGCAAACCTTTTCGTCAACCGGTGGCTCGGGCGTGGCGGATATCCGCAAACCGGGAGCCTGGCGCCCGCCCAGCGCGATCGTCGAAGTCGACCCGCCGCGACATAGCTACGTGCGCTCTGCGATGCAGAAAGCCATGTCACCGCAGTTGATTCGATCCTGGCGCGCAGTGTTCGTCAAGGAAGCCGAAAAGCTCGTCGATACCGTGCTGCAACAAGAGTACGTCGACGGTGTGGTCGATATCTCGGAAACCTATATCTCCACGACGTTTCCCCCCGCGTTGGGCCTGCCTGTCACGCCTGAGACCCGCGAGAATCTGTTTTTGCTTGGATCGCTGAATTTCGATGCCCAGGGACCGCGCAACGCGCGTTACGAGGCGACTCAGAAACAGGCTGACAAAATCATGCCCTGGCATGACGCGATGATGCGGCGCGAGAACCTGTTGCCCGGCGGCTTTGGCGACCGTCTATACCAGGCCGTCGATGCAGGCGAACTAGAGCCCGAACTGGCGCCGTTGCTGGTCCGTTCATTCTTGCGCGGTGGTTTGGACACCACCAGTAGCGCCATTTCCGGGGCGCTGTGGTATCTGGCCCAGAACCCGGATCAATATGCCTTGCTGCGCCAGGAGCCCGAGCGCATCCGTCCCGCGTTGGAAGAGGCCATGCGCTTGGAAACGCCCATTCAGACCGTGGGCCGCTTGACCATGCGTGATGTCGTGGTCGACGGCACCCTGATCCCCAACGATCGCAAGGTCATGATGTTCCTGGGCGCGGCCAACCGCGATCCGGATTTCTGGGACAGACCGGATGACTACGATCTGACCCGTTCCACTTTGGGCCACGTCGCCTTGGGCAATGGGATTCACATGTGCATCGGTCAAATGATCGCGCGCCTGGAAGGTGAATGCATCTTGAGCGAGATCATCAAGCGCGTGGCCGAAATCCACCTGGAAGGACCACCCGTGCGGCGCATCAACAATGTGCTGCGCAGCCTGAAGTCCCTACCGCTGCGCCTCAAGGCGGCCTGACCTAATTTCCATCGTAGATACGTATCAATATGCCGAAAATCACCTTTATCTCCGCCGATGGCGGCCAGACCGAAATCGAGGCTAAGAACGGCGACAGCATGATGTTCGCCGCGCTGGATGGGCACGTAAAGGGCATCCTGGGCGAGTGTGGCGGGTCGCTGGCCTGCGCCACCTGTCACGTCTATGTAGACGAAGCCTGGGCCGACAAGCTGCCACCCGTGTCGGAGCTGGAAAACGATATGTTGGACGCTACGGCGTGCGAACGCCAACCCAATAGTCGCTTATGCTGCCAGATTGAGATGTCGGATGCGCTGGACGGTTTGACGGTCACATTGCCCGCGAGTCAGCTCTGATGCGCCCGACAATTTGCAAGGGCCATCTGGAAGATCATTAGCTATGGGCATCAAGCACCGCTTTCCCCCTATCGACGAACGGTTGTTGCTGCAATCGGTATCCCGAGCCTTGGACGTCTTGGAAGCTTTTGCGGAAAGGCCCGATATCAAGTCACTGAGCGAGATCGCGTCTGCCGCGGGCGTCAACAAAAGCGCCGCGCAGCGCATTTGTCAGACGCTGGCCAGCCGCGGCTATCTCGAGCAGACCGAGCGCGGCAGTTTTACGCTGGGGCGGGTGTTGCTGGACCGGTCTTTTGACTACCTGAGATCCAATCCTCTCATTGAAAAGGCCATGCCGATTCTCGCGGATCTCCGGCGTACGACGAACGAGCGCGTCGACCTGAGTCTGTTCGATGCCCAGCACGACAATCTGACGATGGTCTACGCGGCCCGTACCCAAAGCAGAAACGAGCGTTTTTACGCCACGCTGTCGGGACGGCGCATGCCCGCTTGCACCTCCACCGGTGGGCGAGCCTGCATGGCGGTATTGCCCGACGAAGTCGTCGAGCAAATCATTGCCGATAGCCTGCCATTGACCATGGTCACGCCCAAGACGCTGACCGAGCCCGAGCAGATTTGGGAGAAAGTGCGCGAGGCGCGTCGCGACGGCTATTCCTTTCAGCAAGAAGAGACCTTGCTCGGAGAGGTGGTGCTTGCGGCCGCCATTCGCGAACACAACGGCATGCCGGTCGGCGCGATTCATATAGCGGGTTCGCTCAGCGAGTGGACCGTTGAGGAATTTTGTAAACGTTACAGCCCATTGGCCATCGAGGCGGCACGTGCCTTGAGTCAATGGAACGCGCATCGCTGATGGGCGGATAAAAGGATACAACATGACGGAAAACGAATATCAGAAACTCGACGGCCTGGCCCTCGCGGATTTGCTACAGAAAAAGGAAGTGACCTCGAGCGAACTGATGGAGCATGCGATTGCGCTTGCCAATTCGCGCGGGGTGGAGCTGAACGCCATTCGCTACGAGCGCTATGACGAAGCGCGTCAATGGGCCGCCGACTGGAAGCATGAAGGCGTGTTCCAAGGCATCCCATTCCTGCTCAAGGATTCGAGCCTGGCCTCCAAACGCTTGCCCATGAGCTTAGGGTCCAAGCTATTTACCGATACGAAGTTCAGTTTTGACGCGACGCTGACGCAGCGCTTCGAAGCGGCGGGCCTGATACCGTTTGCTCGTACCACGGTGCCCGAGTTTTGTATGGCACCCACCACCGAGGCCCTGGCCAACCAAGGCCCCACGATCAACCCATGGGACGCGACTCGTTCCACCGGGGGCTCCAGTGGCGGCGCCGCCGTTGCGGTCGCTTCGCGAATTGTGCCGTTGGCGCATGGCAGTGACGGTGGCGGCTCGATCCGTATTCCCGCCGCTTGCTGCGGTGTCTACGGATTCAAGGCGACACGAGGCCGCATCCCCACGGGGCCGACCAAGGGCGAAATCTGGGGCGGCATGGGCACAGATGGTGTGCTCTCCTGGACCGTGCGCGACACTGCGGCCGCCATGGACGCGACTATCGGCCGCGAACTAGGCGCGCCCTATGACAGCACGGACCCTGAACAGCGATTGCTGTCGGTCGTGATGGAGGCCAAGCGCAAGCCCCTACGGATTGCCGTATGGACCGAGGCCTGGGATGGTATTCCGGTCGCGCAGGATTGTCTGGATGGCGTGCGATACGCTGCGCAGCTGTGCAGGGAACTGGGTCATGAGGTAATCGATGCAAAGCCGCCCGCCTTGGATTATGGGCAATTCGTACGCAGTCACGTCCATGTACTCGCCGCCAATATCGTGGCATCCACCAATGCAAAGCTGGCCGGCCTCAAGCGCTCGCTGCGCGAAGATGACCTCGAGCCCGCCATGTTGGACGGCTACGAACTGGGTCGCGCCATGACGGCGGAGCAGTATGTTGAGGCGATCAATTGCTTCCATCACGTGGGCCGGGTACTGCAATCCGATATCGATCAGTACGATCTGATCCTGTCGCCGATGCTGTGCCAACTGCCGGTCAAGCTGGGCTATCTGGCCATGCAGGGCAAGTTCATCGATTTCCGGGAAAAGGTTGCCAAGTACGCGACTTTCTCGGCCGTGATGAATGCGAGCGGTCAGCCGGCTGCCAGTGTGCCGATTCATTGGACGTCGGAAAGCGTGCCGGTCGGCGTGCAGATCATGGGCCAATTTGGTCGTGACGACTTGGTATTGCGTTTGTCTGCCGAGTTGGAGCGCGCGGCGCCTTGGCATAAGCGCATTCCTGCGCGTTTTGCGTAAAGCAGGATGTATAAGGCGTCAAAGCGACAGTCCCGCGATGGCGCCTGCAACTGAAGAGGCAGCGAGTTGATATGAATCGCTACCGCTTCCTTTGTTAGTCTCACCTGGCTTTAGCGTTAGCCATGGCCGCGACAACATGCGGAAATGGATGGCGCTGGCCGTGTGGGGCCAAGTCCGCAGCCACCTGAGCATTTATCCTTAGCCGACTACCTTGCTAAGGCGCTTGGCGGCGCGTAGTACCGCATCCAGATGCTTGGTGTCGAATCGATGAGCCGGCGCGGTCAGCGTCACAGCCGCTGCTAACGTACCAGATGCGAAGAATACCGGCGCAGAGATACCCGCCACCTCGGTCAGCCTGTCGCCCACCGCCGTGAAGTAGCCATCTGCGCGGATGCGCTGGTACAAGTCTTTATCCGGGCCATCGGCAAATCCCAGCACGGGATCATACGCCGTCAAGATCCGACCCCCGCTACCCCGAGTCAGGGGCAACAGGTCACCCGCGCGGATGTGATCCCGCACCGGGTGTGGCGAATCGACACGATATAGACAAAGACGATCATCACCCTGCCTGACATGATAGGCCGCGCTTTCGCCGGTGGCGGCGACGAGCTGACGCAAGACCGGCACGACCACTTTTTCCAACGAGAACGATGCGGCATAGATGGCGTTGAGCCTGGCGATTTCTCCGCCGAGGGCGTAGCGACCATCGTCCAGCCGCTGTACCCATCCGCCATGTTCCAGTGAGGCCAGTAAGCGCAACGCCGTGCTTTTGTAAAGCTTGGTGCGCTCGGCGAAGTCGCCCAGCGAGAGCGCAATGTCCCCAGGCTGAAAGACTGCCATGAGCGAGAGCGCGCGATCCACTGCGGCCACGCCACCTTGTGCGGCGTCCGTGTCGGCCAGAGAGGGCGTTGCGGCTTTGCGGGGCATAACGGCGCATCCAGTAGGGAGTAGGTCGAAACTTGACAAGCCGGCTGGCGGCTTTATCATTGTTCCAACTATAAGAATCACATTCTATCCTATGGAACGGAGACCGTCCAGATGAGTATTGCCCCTCAACACGATGTGTTGATCAGTGAGGTCGGCCCCCGCGATGGGCTGCAGTCCGTCAAAACCATTATGTCCACAGAGGACAAGTGTCGTTGGATCGATGCGTTGGTCGCGGCGGGTGTGCGGGAAATCGAGGTGGCGTCCTTTGTTCCGGCACGCCTGCTACCGCAGATGGCCGATGCGGGTGACGTCGTGCGACATGCGTTGTCGCACCCGGGCGTGACGGTGATGGCGTTAGTGCCGAACCTGCGCGGGGCCCAAGCGGCGTTGCAGGCCGGAGTGCACAAGCTCACGATGCCGGTCTCGGCTAGCCGCGCTCACTGCTTGGCCAACGTGCGGAAAACACCGGAGGAAATGGTGGAGGAGGTCCGTGCAATCGTGGAACTGCGCAATGAGATCGCCCCGGCAGTGAAAATCGAGGCGGGTATCTCCACAGCCTTCGGATGCACATTGCAAGGCGAGGTGCCGGAGGACGACGTTATCCGTCTTGCCGCGATGTGCATCGCCGCCGGTGCGGACGAGTCCGGCCTGTCCGACACAGTGGGCTATGCCAACCCCGCCCAAGTACGTCGTTTATTCCAAAGGCTCCAGAGCGAAATCGGCAGCCACGCGGGCGCGGCTCACATGCACAACACCCGTGGGCTCGGCCTGGCCAACTGTCTGGCGGCGTGGGACGTGGGTGTGCGCACTTTCGACAGTTCTTTGGGTGGGCTGGGAGGCTGCCCCTATGCGCCAGGCGCGTCGGGAAATGTCGTGACTGAGGACCTCGTATTCATGTTCGAAGCCATGGGTGTGCGCACCGGCATCGATCTGGACAGGCTCATCGCCGCCCGCGCGCCGCTCGCTGCTGGGTTGCCGGGCGAACAGCTGTATGGCATGACGCCTGAGGCCGGTATGCCTAAAGGGTTTGCAGCCGAAACGGCCTTGGCCGGGACCGATCACTAAATCCGAACTGTTATTCGCAACATGACAAATACATACGGTCCGCTGCCCTATGAAGGGATCCGCGTTATCGAATTCACACATATGGTGATGGGGCCCACCTGTGGGATGCTGCTGGCTGACCTTGGGGCTGAGGTGATCAAAGTCGAACCCATGGGCGGCGATAGCACGCGTCGACTCTTGGGTTCGGGGTCCGGCTTTTTCCCCATGTTCAACCGCAACAAGAAAAGCATTGTGCTGGATCTGAAGCAGCCCGAGGGTCTGCAAGCTGCATTGCGGCTGATCGATACCGCAGATGTGGTCAGCGAGAACTTCAAATCTGGCGTCATGGAAAAACTTGGCTTGGGCTATGACGCGCTTAAGGCGCGTAACCCCCGGCTTATCTATGTCAGCCATAAAGGCTTTCTGCCCGGCCCCTACGAGAACCGTACCGCACTCGATGAAGTCGTTCAGATGATGGGGGGCTTGGCCTACATGACCGGGCGCCCCGGCGACCCCTTGCGCGCGGGCACCAGCGTTAACGACATCATGGGCGGCATGTTCGGCGCGATGGGCGTGATGGCCGCCTTGGCTCAGCGCGAAAAGACAGGCGTGGGCACACAGGTGCAAACCTCGCTTTTCGAGAACAATGTTTTCTTGGTGGGGCAGCACATGATGCAGTATGCCGTCACCGGAAAGGCCGCGGCGCCGATGCCATCGCGCATCTCCGCCTGGGCGATTTACGACGTCTTCACCGTCAAAGACTCAGAGCAGATCTTTCTCGCCGTGGTGAGCGACAAGCAATGGGACATTTTTTGCCGGGCTTTCGACTTAGCGCAATTGCGTCACGACCCTCGCCTGGCAACAAATAATGACCGCGTGCAAGCGCGCTCGTGGCTGCTGCCCGCATTGCGCGAACACCTGGCGCAGTTCTCGGCGGCGGAACTTAGCGCGGTATTCGAACGCGAGGGGCTGCCTTTCGCTCCGATCACGCGTCCCGAGCAACTATTCGATGATCCCCATTTGATCGCCACCGGCGGGCTGGCTCCCATCCGACTGCAGGACGGGCGTGAGGCCCTGGTGCCCTTAACCCCTGTCACATTAGGCGGGGCGCAGCTGCCCGTACGGCTGCAACCTCCCGGCATAGGCGAACACACCGAGGAGTTGTTGCGTGGTGTGGGCTATGACGAACACGAAATTGGCGCATTAAAAGCCAAGCACATCACTGAAGGAGACTCTACATCATGACTTCGATTTCCCGACGCGGCTTTCTGGGCGTTGCCTTGGGCGCTGGCGTGTCGCCGCTGTTCTCTCGTGCGGTCGCGTCCAGTAGTGCTTTTCCCAACGGCCGTCCCATACGCTTGATCGTACCGTACACGCCGGGAGGCGGCACCGACACGGTGTCCCGCGCCATCGCCGCGAAAATGGGCGATGCAGCCGGTTGGTCAGTCATCGTGGAAAACCGGCCCGGTGCGGCCGGCAATATCGGCATGAACACGGTCGCCAAGGCAACGCCCGACGGTTTCATGATAGGCATGGGGCAAACCTCTAATCTGGCGATTAACCCGGCCATGATGCCCACCATGCCGTTCGACGCGAAAACAGACTTCGCCCCGATCGCACTCGTCGCCTCCGTGCCCGTGGTACTGGTGGTCAAGAGCGACGCGCGTTGGCATACGCTGGACGACCTTATCAAGGAAGCCAAGGCAAAACCCGGATCGCTCAAGCAAGCGTTGGCGGGTATGGGTACTGTGGGACACATGGCCGGGGAATTACTCTCGAACCAGGCCGGATTCGAAGTGCTAAACGTGCCGTACCGTGGCGCGGCGCCTGCTCTGAACGACCTGATGGGAGGCAACACGGACTATATGTTCGCCACCCCGCAGGCTGCACAAGAAATGCTCAGAGGAAACCTGCTCAGAGCACTGGCTGTGACTTCGCCCGAGCGCCTCTCGATCCTGCCTGAAGTGCCTACTGTCGCGGAATCCGGTTACGACGGTTTTTCCGCCGTTGACTGGAAAGTGTTAATCGCGCCTGCCGGTACTCCCGAGGAAGTCGTTGTGCAGATCAACGACGTGGTGGAGAAAGTGTTGCGCCTTCCGTCGACGGCCGCCATGTTTACGGCCGAGGGCAGCACCGCGATGGGAGGTTCGGTGGAGCAGGCTCGCGAGTACATCGCCGCAGAGCAGCAGAAATGGGCGCGTCTTATTAAGGAGGCTGGCATCACGATTGACAGTTAACCGTGCCTGAGTGTGCCGTCGAACGTGCGCCTGCGCCTTGTTAGCGCAGGCGGCCGGATGGCACTGTACGCTGTCCCCCCGGCCACCAGACGTTCCCGTCGAGGGAGCTAAAAACCGCTCAAGCGCTTTTTTCCAGATAAACCGTCTGACTCGGGAAAGCAAAATCGGCACCGTGTTTCTGCACGATATCAATGATCGACAAATAGATCGCCTGCTGAATCCCCAACCATTCCGCCCACTTGGTCGTCTTGGTGAAGCAGTAAACCATGATGTTCAAGGACGAATCGGCGAACGCATTGAAGTACACCAGCGTGGTTTGCGTGTGATCGATGTCCGGATGCTGCGCCAGCATTTGCCGGATGTCATCGACGATCCCTCTTATCTTGCCGGCGTCTTCATAGCGCAGCCCGATCTCTGTATTGATCCGGCGGTTCACCATGCGCCCCGGGTTCTCGACGCTGATCGAGGAAAACAGCGAGTTTGGGACGTATAGCGGGCGGTTGTCGAACGTCATGATCTTCGTCAGGCGCCAGCCGATTTCGACCACGGTGCCCTCGATATTACGGTCCGGCGAACGGATCCAGTCGCCAATACTGAATTGACGGTCGAAGTACAGCATGGTGCCGGAGAACACGTTGCTGAGGATATCCTTGCTGGCCATACCGATCGCAATGCCGCCGATACCGCCAAACGCCAGCAGGCCAGACATGCTCAGGCCAAAATGCTCGCCAAAGAACAGCAGCATGACGATGAAGGCAATGAACTTCATCACCCGGGCAAGCATGCGCGTCGAGGTCGGGTTTCTGCCCTTGTTGATCTGTATCTTTTCCAGCCGATTGATCAGCATGGATAAGGAATGCAGGAATGTCCCTGCTGCGGCGGCGACTGCCGCCAGGTCGACCATGCGCGGTGTGATCCATTTCAGTCCGTAGTCGGAAATGGCCATCAGGGTGTACTGACGCATGACGGCGATGGCGCAAAAGAGCACGCCCAATTCGACCATGTGTACGATGATGCTGCGCGACCAGCCGCGCTTGCGGCGCTTCATCAGCATGATGGCGCCCGCGGCCAAGAAACATGTCGCTAGTGCTCCCGCGCCAATCAGGTATTTGACGAGTAACGCGTGATCTTCCAAAACTTTCCCCTTCCAGGTGCGAGCTCAGACCCGGTGTCCCGCATGAATTACGTAGCGCGCATTATATGGGGGGGTGAATTTCCCGCTCAGGCGGTCATCTGGTGAACCGCGCCTGAGCTCCGGACGCTGTTCGGTAGAACTCCGCGCGCCGACTTCAGTGAGTCGTTATCGGGTGGCCAAGACCCTGGTCGACGCCGCAGTGGGGCGCCCGTTGGCCGTGTACACCGTTGCCTGACCGCTGGCTGCACGCAGGACAGCCATGGCCTCTTCGGTGCTTTTCCTCAAATGCTCGATCACGACGCCGTTAGAGGCATTGAGTTCGCGGGCGCGCTCGAAAGACGGTTTTAAGTCGTTCCACACAGCGCCGATGTCGGGGTGCATGGCCGCCAAGGTGGCCATGTCGGTCGCTGGATTCATGGTGTCCAGCAGCGCCTGGCGCTGCACGCGCAGGGTATTGAGCGCATTGGCCCGGTACCATTTTGACTGCGTCACATCGGCCAGGGCCTGCGGATCGGCACCCGAGGTCAGTATCTGCGCTTCTTGCTCCAGGACGGCGACAAAGGCGTCGGTTTCTTCCTGCTCGCGCGACAGAAGCTGATGAAGTTGAGTCAAATGTTCGGTCATGATGGTCAATTTCCGGCGTCGCGCGCGGTCGGATGACCTCGGGCAACAAGCGGATTACAAAAGATCTTTGGCGCTATTGATCAAGCCTTCGGCGATGCGTTCCGGGTTGATTTTGAGCGTACCGTCGGCAAGCGCCTGGCGGATGGCCTGGACGCGTTCCATGTTCACGTCGTTGTCGCCTTCGCTCAGGGCCTGCGAACCGGCGGAGAGGGCGACCTGCATACTCTTGGGCTGTGCGGGCACATTGTCGCCACCGGTCTGGGCGACCGGCTTGACCACGCCAGCGGCGGTGGCGTAACCCAGAGCGGACAGTTGCTTCACATTCATGTTGGTCTCGAGGAGAGGTGTGTCGATACTTTTACGGCACGAAAGCCGGAAAATTTAGCCCAAACGCTCAGAAAGTGACAACCACGGTCCCGGCGTCGCTCACCACGCCCTGGATGACCTTGCCATTGGGGATTTTGACCTCAATGGTGCCTCCGATGTCCGCGGTGGTAAGGGCTTCGCCCTGGTTTGTAACATGAAGGCCGGGTCCGCGTACCTCGATTTTGACGGTTTCGCCGCGCCGGATCGCCTGTGCGCTACGCGTGGCGCTCATGCGTACGGGCTTTCCCACCTGAATCCGGTGCGTGGTGACGCGTCCGACCAGCTGATCGGGCGTGGTCATGGCGTGATCGGGCATGCGCAGCAAATCGCCGGTCCGCGCATCCAGCATGTCTGCAGTGATGGCCTGGTTGACGCCCAGTGTCTGGGCCGCGACGTAATACGTACCGTGGATCTCGACCTTGGCTCTGACATAGACAGGCGCGGCGTTGCTATGTTGGCAGCGCACCGCGACGGTGGTGTCAGACCGGATCTTGCGTCCCGGGGGCATATACACGTGATACGCATCGCACCCCGCTAAAGACTGAGGGGCAGCCGGCGGCGTGACGTGGATGATGGGTTCGCCCTCGTATTGCTGGGCGGCGGCTTCGAACAAATACTGTTCTACCCGATCGGCAATCGCCTGGCTCAGCGCATTGGCGCCGGACTGCGCCACGGCGGGGCTCGACGTGAAACCGAATACCAGCGCGGCAGCCACCAGCACGACGCGCGCGAAGTCATGCAGAAAATGGTCACGGGGTCGGGATGTCATGCGAACAGTGTACGGCTGTGCCGAACCGGGCCAATGGCGGAAATAAGCGCGAATTCGCCGCTTGTTTGTGTCTTTGTTAAAGGGGGCGCGCTTCTATGATCCTCACCGTGCCAATGGTGTTTACGCAGAGCATTGGTGGCTGTTGTAAACCCGATCAGGCTTGGAGTGAACAGTGATAGATAAACTCGGTTCAGAGTTCAGCTTTCTACAGACGGCGGTGGCGCTGCGGCAACAGCGGATGGAGCTGTTGTCGACCAATATCGCCAACGCGGACACGCCCAACTATAAGGCCCGCGACTTCGATTTCAAGCAAGCGCTGGAAAAGGCGGTCGGAGCGAATGGTGCCTTGCCCAATACGCAGCTGACCTTGACCTCGGATCGTCATCTGCCGGGGATGGGCACCGGCCCGCTGCAGTTCGCGCCGCAGTATCGCGTGCCGTATCAGGTCAGTATGGACGGCAACACGGTCGAGATGGATGTGGAACGCATGGCCTTTGCCGATAACACCATGAAGCAGCAAGCCAGTCTGCAGTTTGTCACCGCGCGCATTCAAAGCTTGATGAGCGCGTTGAGCCCCACCACCTAAGGCGCTATCCATGACCTTGAGCATTTTTCAGATTGCGGGCTCCGCGCTTACGGCGCAGTCGCAACGTATGAACGTGTCGGCCAGCAACCTTGCTAACGCAAATAGTGTGGCCGGTCCCGATGGTCAGCCTTATCGGGCCAAGCAGGTCGTCTTTCAGGTTGACCCGCTGGGCGATGCGATGCATTTGAACCCTATCGGCGGCGTAAAGGTCGCCGGGGTAGTCGATAGCCAAGCGCCCATGCGCCGCCAGTATGACCCCAAGAACCCCGCGGCTGATCAAGATGGCTACGTCACCTTGCCGAACGTCGACGTCGTGGCCGAGACGGTCAATATGATCTCTGCCAGCCGGTCCTATCAAGCCAACGTCGAAATCGTCAATACCGCTAAAAGCCTGCTTCAGCGCACGCTGAGCATCGGCCAATAAAAGGATACGCATGACCACTGCCATTACGAATCAGGGTAATTCCAGTTCCCTGTATGCCACACAAGCCGCAGCGGCGAAAAGCGCGAACGACACGAGTCAATTGCAGGATCAGTTCCTGACCTTATTGGTCACCCAGCTGCAGAACCAGGACCCGCTGAATCCGATGGAGAACGCCGAGGTCACCTCGCAGATGGCTCAGTTGTCCACGGTCAGCGGCATTAACGAACTGAACGCCACACTGCAAGCCGTGGCCGGCCAGATCGATGTGTCGCAGTCGATGCAGACCGCCTCGTTGATCGGTAAAAGCGTGCTTGTGCCTGGCGAAAAGGTCAAAGTGGGCGAGGGTGTGGCGACGCCTTTTGGCGTGGATTTGATGAGTCCGGCCGCCAAGGTGACGACGTCTATCCTCGATGCGAGCGGCAGGGTCGTGCGCGTGATCGAACACGGTCCTCAGCCGGTCGGCGTGATGTCCGTGGCCTGGGATGGCAAGGACGACATGGGCGTGGCCGTCCCCGATGGCGCCTATACGGTCGAGGTCACGGCCAGCGATGCCTCGGGCGTCGCGGTCGCCGCCAGCGCCTTGACCTATGGTCAGGTCAACAGCATCGCCTTTACCGCGGATGGTCTGCGCATGGATCTGGGCTTGGCGGGCAATGTGCCCGTGAGCGATCTGCGCAAGGTCATGTAACTCACGCATCATTCAAATCTAGTACGAGAGAACAACATGGGTTTCGGACAAGGTCTGTCGGGTTTGAGCGCTGCGGCGCAGAATCTGGACGTCATCGGCAACAATATCGCCAACTCCGCCACGGTGGGTTTTAAATCGTCCTCGGCGTCGTTTGCCGACGTGTATGCAGCCAACTCGCGCGTGGGCCTGGGGGTACAGGTCTCGGGCATCAATCAACGTTTCTCGGTCGGCAATGTGAAGGTGACCGGCGGTCAATTCGACATCGCGATCGATGGCGCCAAGGGCCTGTTCCGCTTGCAAGAGAAGGACGGCTCGTTGGTGTATTCCCGCAATGGCGAGTTCTTTGCGGATAAAAACGGCTATATCGTCAACGCCCAGGGTCAACAATTGACCGGGTATGTGGGTGGCGCGGACAGCACCACGCTGGGCGCGCTGACCGTGCCGACGGGCAACATCGCCCCGCGGGCCACGAGCGAGGCAACGACGAAGGCCAACTTCGATGCCAATGCTCCCATTATTTCGGAAGTCGACATTCCCGAACAGCTGGGCGCCGTGACGCTCACGCCGGCGGACACGGGCGTGCCCGATGCGCCGGCTTATTATCGCGTGAGCAGCAGCGGCACCTTGTCGTGGTTCGATGCCGCTGGCAATGCGACAAGCTCGCCCGCGAACGGCAAATACACGAGCGGCAACGGCCTGCAGGTCGAGCTGACCGGCGGACAAATCATCGCGGGCTCGTTTGATACGAACGCACCCAACAATGCCTACGCCGCCGCGCAAACCGGCCGTCCGTTCTCGCCGACGGACCCTAAAAGCTATACCCACTCCTTGCCGATTCCCGTGTATGACTCGCTCGGCAATACGCACCAGTTGACGCAGTACTTCGTCAAACGCGACGGCGCCGCGGGCTTGCAAAGCCAGTGGGATGTGCACTACACGCTCGACGGTTTGCCAGTGAATGAACCCGCTGGCGGCGGGCCGGTGCAAATGGTCTTCGATAGCGCGGGCCGCATGATTTCGGCCGCCGAAACCACGATCGTGATGAACGCGCCCGGATTCGCCGGCGCGCCGGCCGAGCCCCTGGCAATTCGTTTGGATTACTCGGGTTCGACGCAATTTGGCGGCGGTTTCACGCCAAGCTTTACGCAGTCGGGCTACCCCACCGGTGAATACTCGGGGCTGTCGATCGCTGCCACGGGCGAAGTGATCGCTGCCTATACCAATGGCGAAACGCAGATCGTCGGTGTGGTCGCACTGGGCGACTTCCGCAATCTGCAGGGCCTTAAACCCGTGGGTGGCAACGCGTGGATTGAAACCTCGGAGTCGGGTCCGGTGCTGGTAGGCCGCCCGGGCGGCAACGGCCTGGCCGTGCTGAAGGGGCAGGCGCTGGAAGAATCCAACGTGGATATGAGCCAAGAACTCGTGAATATGATTGTGGCGCAGCGCACCTACCAGGCCAACGCGCAGTCCATCAAGACCCACGATCAGGTTCTGCAGACTCTCATCACGATGCGCTGACGATGGATCGGCTTATCTACATTGCGGGCGGCGGTGCGGCCCGTACGCTCGAGCATCAGGCGGCGCTGTCGAACAACATGGCCAACGTCAGCACGCCGGGCTTTCGTGCCCAGCTGGCGGCGTACCGTGCCGTGCACATCACATTGCCTGGGCAAGACGCCTCGACGACCACGCGCGTGGCGTCGGTGGCCGCGACGGCCAACAGCAAATTCGAGCAAGGCGCGATCCAGACGACTGGCCGCAATCTGGATATTGCGATTCAGGGCGATGGATGGCTCGCGGTGCAGACGCCCGAAGGCGAGGCCTATACGCGTGCCGGCGCGCTACAGCGCAACGCCGACGGGCTGCTGGTCACCGCCACGGGTCGTCCGGTGCTGTCAGCGCAAGGCGCGCCGATCGATCTGGGCGATAGCGAACGCATCGCCTTTGATCGCAATGGCGGCATCAATGCGCGTCCCGTGGGCGGCCGCCCGCGCGACGTGCAGCGCGTGGCGCAGATCAAGCTCGTCAATCCCGATCCGGCAACGCTGGTGCGCGGCGATGATGGCTTGTTCCGCTCGCTCGGCCCCAATGGTCAAGCTGTGCCTCTGCCCGCGGATCCGCAGGTACGGGTCATGGGTGGCGCGCTGGAAGGCAGCAACGTCAGCGCCGCCGAAAACATGGTCGCTCTCATCGAGAACGCGCGTCGATTCGAGATGCAGATGAAGATGATCGCCGACGCCAATCAAAACGAACAGAAAGCCAACTCGATCCTTTCACCGGGTGGCTGATCAAGTTAACAGGAGTACCCCACCATGCTGCGCGCCCTCGCCATTGCGAAAACGGGTCTGGAAGCCCAACAGACCAATATGGACGTGATTTCCAACAACCTGGCTAACGTGAACACGGATGGCTTTAAGCGCAATCGCGCCATGTTCGAGGATCTGATGTATCAGACCATGCGGCAGGCAGGATCCCAGGTGGGTGATGCCAACATGCTGCCCACGGGTCTGCAGTTGGGTACCGGCGTGCGCACGGTGGCGACCGAGCGCATTCATGCGCAAGGTGGCATGAAGAACACCGGGAACTCCCTGGACATCGCCATTCAGGGTCAAGGCTTTTTGCAGGTCGAGTTGCCTGACGGATCCTTTGCCTATACGCGCAATGGCTCTCTGCAGGTCGATGGCCAAACGGGACAGTTGGTGACGGCCGGGGGATATCCTATTCAGCCGCCCATCAACATTCCCGACAATGCGCTGTCCATCACGATTGCGCGTGACGGTCAGGTTTCGGTGACGCAGCCGGGCGCGCCTGGTATCAATGTGAACGTGGGCCAACTGCAGCTATCCACGTTCATGAATCCCGCAGGTCTGCAGAGTCTTGGCGAGAACCTGTATCTGGAAACGGATGCTTCGGGCGCTGAAAACGCGCTGCAACCGGGTATGGATGGCGCGGGTCTTATCATGCAGCAGTACACGGAAAGCTCGAACGTGAATGTGGCCGAAGAGCTGGTCAACATGATCACGACGCAGCGTGCGTACGAAATGAACAGCAAGGCGATCTCGACGTCGGATCAGATGCTGGCACGCTTGACGCAGCTGTAATCATGACTCGTGTGCGCGTGTCCTGGCACGCGCGACGAGCGTCCCAGGACCGCGTCGTTCAAACGGGGCGTGTCCCCTGCAGCGTGATGCGATGCATTTCCCGCCGCTCTCCAGGATAGTCATTGATCGCATAATGCATCGTGCAGCGATTGTCCCAAAACGCGATAGAGCCCTTGCGCCAGCGGAACCGGCACGTATTTTCCGGTTTGGACGCGTGTGCATATAGATACTGCAACAGTGGCAGGCTTTCGGCGCGTGTCATGCCTTCGAAGGCATGGGTGAACGGCTGATTGACGAACAGGCATTTCCTGCCCGTCTCGTCATGCGTGCGTACGACGGGATGTACCACATAGTTCACGCCGACGGTCTCAAGCAGTTTGGTCGAACGCGTCGCGTTGCGCGCGGCGGTATTGCCCGTCAAAAATTCGTTGGTGTGCACCGCGCGCATTCCTTCCAGTTGCTGTTTCAGTCCATCAGACAGCGTCTCGTACGCGCGATACAGGTTGCACCATAAGGTGTCGCCACCGACTGCGGGCACCTCGCGTGCGTAGAGCACCGATCCCATGGGTGGCGTTTCCTGATAGGTTTCATCCGTATGCCACGTATCGCCGATGATGTCGCGGTCGGTGGGCTCTTTGATCACGGGCATGATCTCCGGATGGCTGTCGAGCGTCTTGTACACCGGGCTTTTGCTGATGGCGCCGAACTGGCGCACAAAGGCGATCTGCTGCTCCTTGGTGAGCGTCTGGTCCCGAAAAAAGATCACGCAATGATCGAGCAGGCACTGGCGAATCTGCGCCAGCATTTCAGGCGTCAGCGGTTTAGAGACGTCGACCCCGTGAATTTCAGCGCCTATGGTCCCAGTGAGTTTGATAATTTCCATGTCGACTCCACTCTTTCTTTTTTGCCCAAAAACGGGTGTGAGCGGTCAGTATAATTACCAAAAAATTGACACGTCTAATACTGTTTTTCTGGTGAATTAATAGGTTTTCGCGAACTATGATCGATGCGAGACGCTTGCGTTATTTCGTGGCGGTGGCAGAGGAACAGCACTTTAGCCGTGCGGCCGAACGCCTCGGTATCAGCCAGCCACCGCTGACCGAGCATGTGCGCGCGTTGGAACACGAGCTGGGCACGTCGCTGTTTCAACGCACCACGCGCAGCGTCACGCTGACCGAGGACGGACAAAACTTTCTGCCGCATGCGCGCCGTATCCTCGCCGATATCGACCGCTGCGCGGAAGTCATTCGCGACGCCCGTTGGAAAAAGATGCGTACGCTACGCGTGGGAATGCTGCACGCCTACGCCTATACGTTCCTGCCCAAACTGCTGTCGACTTGGGCGCGCACCGCGCCGGATATCCGCCTGAGCCTGCTCGAACACGCGACGCAAGATCAGACAGCAACGGTGCTGGCTGGCGAGGTCGATATCGCTTTCGTGCGCGAGCCTGTTCAGGATCCCATGTTGACAGTGCAGAGACTGTTCTCGGAACCCTATTGGATAGCGTTACCCGAGCGCTGGGAGATCGCCGCGCAGCGCAAGATCTCGCTTGAACATTTGAACGGTCGCCGCATGATCGGTTTTCCCAGCCATCATGCGAGCGGCAGTACACGCGCGCTGTTTCGCGATGTGTTTATCAAGCATAAGGTCAAGACAGCCGATTTTCTACAGGTCAAGACGATGCACGCCGCTCTGGCGTTGGTGGCGGCGGAGCAGGGGTTTTGTCCTGTGCCGCAGTCGCAGTGTGATCTGAAGCTCTACGGCGTCAAATATCGCCCGTTCGCCGAGGTCATCCCACAGCTCTCGGTGGGCATCGCATACCGCCACGCCATGCAAGATGATATCGCGCGTGGATTTATCGATTTCTGCGTCGGTTATTTTCAGAATAAGTAACGGTTTTTCCTCTTGAGTTCGCGGATTTATAGGAAAACCAAAGAAATCAAAGCCTGAAATTGTATTGGTCACTGCTGTTGGCCGATGCTAAATTTTTGTCTCCAAAACCACGCAGAATGGGCGCTGTGCTTCGGTATGAAGCGCGCGGCTATCACTACTAGAGTCGATATCCGGATGCTGCGGTCCGAAGAACTCGGGAGACAGAGCGAGATGGAGATCAAGAGAGGTTTTGCCTGGCCGCAACTATGCATGGCGATCGGTGCGAGTGTCGTCACCCTGACCGCGAGCGCACAATCCCCGCAAGAATGGCCCAGTCATCCGATCACGTGGGTGGTGGGTTACGCGCCTGGGGGCTCCACCGATGTCGTGGCGCGCACCATAGCCAAGAAAGTCTCGGAGGACCTCGGCCAGCCCATCGTTGTACAAAATCGGCCGGGCGCCAATAGCAACATCGGTGCGGTGTCGGTGTTACGCGCTGGTTCCGACGGCTATACCTTATACGTGGGCTCGGGTGCGAATGCGATCAACCGGACGCTGTACTCGAATCCGGGCTATGACATCGCAAAGGACTTTTCCGCCGTCGCGTTATTCGGGACGGTATCAAACCTTTTGGTAGTGAATCCCGATCTGCCGGTGCGCACGGTCGGCGAATACATCGAGTATGCGAAGAAAAATCCCGGCAAACTGACTTGTGGGTCGTCGGGCCCCGGCTCGAGCATCCACATGTCCTGCGAGCTGTTCAAGATCGAAACCGGAACGGACATCATGCATGTCCCGTTCAACGGCAGCGGACCCGCCATGACCGCGCTACTGGGTGGGCAGGTGGATTCCATTTTCGAGAATATGCCTACCGTGATGCCGAATGTGCAGGCCGGCAAGCTGCGTGCGCTGGGCGTGACGAGTCCGGATCGATGGCTCACGGCGCCTGATATCCCAACGTTGCGCGAGTCTGGGGTGCCAAATTTTTCAGTCGTCACCTGGTTCGGCCTGTTCGCTCCAGCCCAGACCAATAGTGACATCGTCACCAAGATGAACAAAGCCATTAACGTTGCATTGCAAGACGCATCGACTCGGGATGTGCTGACGCAGCGTGGCCTGCAGGTGCCACCCCAACCCAACCCGCCGGGCGAATTTGCGCAGCGGGTCAAAGCCGATGTCGAAAAATGGGCAACCGTCGTGCGTCAATCCGGCGCGAAGGCCGACTGACTACGATGAAGCAGACGTCTCGCCGTATTACTCTGATCACCGGTGCAAGCCGCGGCATAGGGTTGTCTATCGCCACGCGTTTGGCCGCTGACGGTCATCATGTGATCGGTCTGGCGCGAACGGCGCCGGATCGCGCCTTTCCAGGAACATTTATATCCGTGGATCTCGCCGATGCCCAGGCGACAGATGCGGCTTTAAGTGAACTAGCTCGCGCGTACGAAATTGACAGCGTCGTCAATAACGCGGGACTGACGACTTCGAGCACGTTGGAGGAGACGTCGGTCGCGGAACTGGATCGTATCCTCGCCATCAATGTGCGCGCTCCCCTGCAATGCGTACAGGCGTGTCTGCCTTCCATGATTCGATCTGGCCAAGGTGCGATTGTCAACATCGCCAGCCGCGCGGCGCTTGGCATGCCCCGTCGCAGCGCCTATTCCGCTGCAAAGAGCGGCCTGATGGGTTTTACGCGGACATGGGCACTGGAACTCGGTAAGCATGGCATTACGGTGAACACCGTCTCGCCCGGGCCCGTAGAGACCGAGCTGTATCGCAATAACAATCCGATGACCCCGGAACAGCGCGAACAGCTCGAAAGCCGTATTCCGTTGCGCCGGCTTGGGCAACCCGAAGATATCGCGGGTGCGATTGCCTTTTTTCTGTCCGCAGATTCGCGTTTTATCACCGGTCAGACGCTGTACGCTTGCGGTGGCCTTTCCATCGGAGCCGCGCCGCTATGAAGCCACATCTGAATGCAGCGGGACGCTCTTATGTCGCGCTCATAACCGGCGCCGCGGGCCAGATTGGCTACGCCATCGCAACGCGTCTCGCCGAGGACGGCTACCGCGTCGTACTCGTGGATCGGGCCGACGCGGTTCACCGCTGTGCGACGCAGCTAAAGACCGCCGGCCATCAGGCGATGAGTGTGGAAATTGACATCACAGACCCGCAAGCAGTCGCCGGCCTGCCCGCTCAGCTGGGGCCATGGTGGGACGATTTGGCGGTCCTCATCAACAATGCGGGAATTTCGCCGAAGACCCAGGGTGCCAAGCGTAAAGTGATCGACATGCCTTTGGACGAATGGCAACAAGTCCTCGCCGTCAATCTGACGGGCATGTTTCTCGTCACCCGAACGTGTTTACCCGCGATCCAGCGACAGGGCTGGGGGCGCATCGTCATGATTGCCAGCCAAGCCGCACGCACGCGCACGCATGTGCCAGGCGCGCACTATCAAGCTACCAAGGCGGGGATGGTGGCGTTCGCGCGCGTGCTCGCGGCCGAGGTCGCGCCTTACGGCGTCACCGTGAATAGCGTGGCTCCCGGGCGGATTCGCACCGACATGACGGCGGCCGTCAGTGATACGGTCAATGGAAACCTCGCCAGCGCCATTCCCGCAGGTCGTATGGGCCTGCCGCAAGAGGTCGCGGCGGGTGTGGCGTATCTCGTGTCGCCCGACGCAGCCTATTCGACCGGTTCGATACTCGATATCAATGGCGGCAGCTTCATGCCGTAGCGGTAGGCGGGGGAGGCAGGTGGCGTAGCACCTGCCTGCTGCATTATTTATAAAAATGATGGTGGCCTCAAGCACATGTGATTGGACCCGTACCTCGAATTCATCTTCAATGATGATCCTCAACCGGAGGTACATCAGTGAACAGTTCAGCACAATCCCAAGCGCTTCATGATCGGTCCATCGTTATTGACGGTCTGATTTATTTCAGTGATGGCGACGCCAGTGACCTATTGGCGGGCGGCGTTACGGCAGCGAACGTCACCGTGTCGGATTACCGCGCCGACCCGCAACGCGCGTTCGACGAAGTCTGCGAATGGCGGGAGCGCCTGCGTCAGCCGGGCTGTCCATGGAAGCTGGTGCTTAACGCCGAAGATATCGTGGCGGCGAAAGCGCAAGGGAAGGTAGGTCTGATCATGGGTTGGCAAAGCATGCGGCCCATCGAGGACCGGATTGAACGGATCGAGGCTTTTGCCGCGCTTGGCGTACGCGTCATGCAGCTGACCTATAACGAGGCCAACTATATCGGCGACGCCTGTCTGGAGGCTCGCAACAGTGGCCTGACCAACTTCGGTATCGAGGCTATCGCGCGCATGAACGAAGTCGGCGTGGCCGTGGACTTGAGCCACTGTGGCGAGCAGACGACTTTGGACGCCGCCAAGTATTCCAAAAAGCCCGTACTTTTGACTCACGCCAACGCCTCCGCACTGCAACCACGCAAGCGCAACAAGTCGGATGAAGCCATCAAGGCCGTGGCCAATTCTGGCGGCATGATCGGGATCAGCGTACACGGATTCCTGAATTGGGAAGGCGATCCGCAGCGTCCGCCGTCCATGGAAGGATTCATCAACAACGTTAAGCACGTGGGCAAGCTCGTGGGCTATGACCACGTCGGCATCGGCACCGACTATCCGAGCGTGCGCTCCTACGATGCCGTGCGTCACGTGATTGAAATGGGTGAGAAGTTCTACGCCAAGAGCGGCGGCGACTTCTCGCGCGCCTTCGGCCATTCCGTCAAGGCGCGATATCCCGAAGGCTTTGACTCAGCCCGCAAGATGAGCAATATCACTGCGGCGCTGCTCGATGCCGGCATCAATGAAAGCGACGTCGAGAAAATCATCGGCGGCAATTTCCTGCGGATTCTGGGCGAAATTTGGGGCGGCTAACGCGCTGGCCGAGGGATCAATCATGAGTCTGATTACTAAGTATTTTCGGCGCGGTCTGGCAACGGTGTGCGGCGCCGTCATCGGCGCATCGCTTCTGGCGGTGTCGCCAGCGGTCGAAGCGTCTCCGGATTTTCCAGCTAAACCCATTCGGCTTATCGTCGCCTATCCGCCCGGGGGCAGCACGGATATCACCGCGCGGATTGTCGCTGAACGCATGGGAGCCCTGTTGGGTACCAGTGTGGTGGTCGAAAATCTGGGCGGCGCCAGCGGCACCATCGGTGCCGCCAAGGTCGCCCGTACGACGCCAGACGGCTACGAGCTACTGTTTGGCTCTTCGCCCGAGTTGACCATCACGCGTTTCACGAACAAAGGTCTGCCCTACGATTCGCTCAAGGATTTCACCCCCTTGACGCTCATCGCGAAGGTTCCCTATGTTCTGACGGTCAGGGATTCGTTGCCCGCTAAAACGCTGTCTGAATTCATCGCGCTGGCAAAGGAGCAACAGGGAAAACTGACTTTTGCCTCTACCGGTGTAAACACCACCGCGCATTTGATCAGCGAAGTTTTAAAGCGCGACGCGGATATTGATTTCCTGCAGGTGCCCTACAAAGGCAGCGGTCCGGGAATGATGGACCTGCAAGCGGGGCACGTCGATTTCACCATCGATACGCTGACCGCTTCGATGGTGGCCGCACAATCGGGCCGTGTGCGTATCCTCGCGATCGCAACGCCGGAACGCTCCGAGATCGCTCCAGAAATCCCGACCTTCGACGAAAGCGGCATGCCAGACTTCGTGCGGGGAACCTGGTTCGGCATTCTGGCGCCCGCGGCCACGCCGGATGCGGTTAAGGAAAAAATCGCAAAGGCGGCACGCGAGGTGATGGCATCGGAAGATGTGCGCGAAACGCTGCGCAAACGCGGCGTCATGGCCGCCGGCGGGCCACCGCAAGAGTTCGTGGACCTCATCAACTCGGAAATCGAGGGCTGGTCGTTCTTGGGTAAGCAGTAACGCAGCCGCGCCGCCATGGCCGAGCGCCACGGCGGCGCGCTGTATGGACCAATCACGTCAACCGGGTCGGCTCGGTTTTCTCGTGCGTGGTCCCGTTCTTGACGCACCGTACCAAGCTATGGCGCAGCCAACGGTGTGGCGGAACATCGTCGTTACGGCGGTGCCACACCAGCTTCACTTGATTGCCGGGGATCGGTACCGGCGTCTCGGTGACGTGGAGCCTGCCGGAGTAGCGGCTGTTCTCCACCAATTTGCGCGGCAACAGCGCCAGCAGATCGGTTTCCGAAACGATGCGTGGTGCGATGCTGATTTGATTCAAAGTCAGTGCGATTTGCCTGCGTATGCCGTAGCCTTCCAGATGCCCTTCGATGGCGCTGGTGCCGCTAGCCGATACACTGATGCGCAGGTGCTTGGCTGTCGAAAATGCCTCCACGGTCATGGGCTTTTGCGCCAGCGGATGGTCTTTGCGCATCACGCATACATACGGGATGACTTCGATGACCATGTTGGGGAATTCTTCCGGGATATTGGGCAGTATTCCTGCGGCCACATCTATTTCGCCTTCACGCAGCATTTCCTCAAGGCGGTCCATCGCATAGGGACAGAGGCTAAGCGAGACGTGAGGGGCTTCGCGTAGAAGGTACTTGATAAACGGCGCCAGCAGAAAATGATGCGCGTAATCGGAAGCCGCGATCCGGAAGGTTGCCGAGGACAATCTGGGATCAAAATCGTTGTGCAAACGGATACGGTTGACTTCGCGTATCGCTGCCCGAAGATTCGGCCATATCAGTTCGGCACGCGCGGTGGGCGCGACACCGCCCAGGTGCCGTACGAACAGTTCATCCTTGAACTCGGTGCGGAGTTTGGCCAAGGCGTTGCTCACGGCCGATTGTGAAATGCATAGGCGTTCGGCCGCGCGGGTGACGTTGCGCTCCTGCATCACGGCATCGAAAACCTTCAGTAAGTTCAGATTCATGACACATCGATTGAAAATCTACGTCCGCCCGCTACAACTTTGACCTGACGCCGCGCAACGCTAAAGCTAGACGCCAAACGACACCGCCATCAGGAGAATCGGGCAGGCGTGAATGGTCGCATCTCAACGGTATCCCGTCCCGCGACCACACTTTCCGCGACCATGCGCCCCGTGACGGCGGCAAAGGTCAAACCCAGGTGACCATGCCCCAGCGCCAGTGTAACGGCGGGTTGGCCGGGCACGCGCCCCATGATGGGCAGCGAATCGGGCATGGAGGGACGAGCGCCTATCCATTTGGACAAGACCTTCAAGCGCTTGCCCAACATGGTGGCGACGTCGTTTTCCAATAGCGCGTACAGATCCTCATTTGGAGGCTCATCGGGCGAGGCAAATTCCGCAATGCCGGCCGCGCGGATACCACCGCGCATGGGCGTGAGGTATACCGATTTCTCCAACCATGCCACCGGTCGGTTGAGCTGCACGGTGGCACCGTCGAGCATCAAGTGGTAGCCGCGTTCGCTAACGAGAGGTAGTCGACACCCCAAGCCGGCGGATAACCGCGCGCCCTCGACGCCGGCGCACACGATCACATGGTCAAATGCATGCGACCTTCCGTCGGCCATGAGCGAGCAGCTATCGCGAGACGCATTGATGGTATGGATTTGCGCCTGCAAAAATTGGCCGCCCTGGCTGACGAAGTGCTCGGCGTAATGGACACAAAGGGCATGCGGGTCTAGCGTAAAGCGAGCATCTGGGTAGTAGACGCCACCCGCATGAAAGGGGCCGATGCCCGGCTCCATGGCCGCTGCGTCCGCCGCATTCAAGCGCATGGCGTGCGCGCCCAGGCGCTCGCGCAGGCCTATATGGCCCGCGAGCGCTCGTTCGAGTCCTTCGGCGCTCGAACTGAGCGAGAGCACCCCATCGTCGCGCACGAGTGAAGTAGCCCCTGTCATCGTCACCAGCGTATAGGTGTCGTCCGATGCCGTCTGCTGCAGTTGAGTCAGCGCGACACAGCCCGCCTCGAACCGCGATGGTGTACAGGCCCTGGCAAACTCGGTGGCGTAGCGCCATAGGTTGGGCAAGTAGTCGCGCCGCACGGCGATGGGGCTTGTTTTGTCGCGCAATGCGAAGGGCAGTTGTTTGAGCTGCTTCCAGCTCGTGTACGGCACGCGTGAGAACTCCGCGAATACGCCGGCGTTGCCGAAAGACGTGCCGCTGCCTGGGGCCGCACGGTCGATCAGCGTGACTTGCCGAATGCCGGCACGCTGCAACCATAGCGCGGTCGAAAGCCCGACGATGCCCGCGCCAATCACTCCAACTCGTAAGGCTTCGCTCATACTCTCGTTGCGCGGTGTAGAAACTGCTTTATAGATGGATCCGCCGCAGGCGCGCTGCGGTGGGAGAGTTCCGCGCCAGTTGGCCCAGACGGAACTCTCCTTCAGCCCACGGCTTACTTCTTGTTTTCCGCCAAGCCTAGCTTCTTGACGATCTCGCCTTCCAGCGCAAACTGCTCGCCGGCGTATTTAGCGTAGTCCTCGGTGTTCATGTAGTTCTCTTGCATGCCGAACTGAAACAGCGCGTCCTTGAACGCTTGGGTGTCAGCGACCTGCTTGAACACATCATGCAGTTTTTTGACGACCGCGGGGTCCATGCCCTTGGGGCCGATGATGCCCATGGGAGCAAAGATCGGCGGCGTACCGTCAACTTCTTCCAACGTGGGCGTGTCGGGGAACTGCGGCGCACGCTTTGCGCCCCAGGTCACCAGCATGCGCATTTTGCCGGAGTTGACCATGGGCAATACCGTGGTCGAGCCCGCATACACGTCGAGGAAGCCACCCACGACCGCCGGGATCACTTCGGATTCGCCCTTGAAGGGGATGTGCCGCCATTTGATGCCGTGACGCGAGGCGGTTTCTTCCATCATCACGTTGGAGAAACTGCCTACGCTCGCGGTACCGTAGGTAATCTTTTCGGGATTGGCCTTGGCGTACTCCACCAGATCCGAGAAGGTCTTGAACGGCGAGTCTGCCAGGACGGCCGCACCCACGGTGTAGCCAGCCAGCGCCACGATGTAAGTGAAGTCCTTCAACGGGTCGTAGCCCACATCCGCGATGTGCGGCATGCGCAGCGTCGGGCTGAGGATCACGCCCAATGTATAGCCATCGGGCTTGGCGCCAACCATTGCCTTGGAGCTGAGCGTAGCGCCTGCGCCGCCACGGTTTTCCACGATGATGGTTTGGCCGAGAATGGGTTCCGAGAGTTCGGCCAGACGGCGCGCCACCATATCGGTGGAACCGCCGGCGTTATACGGCACGATCAATCGTATCGGGCGGTTCGGGTACGCGTCATTCGCAGCGGCAGGGGCCGCGGCAAACAGGGCCGAGACGGCGATCACACTAGCAAGGCATTTCGATAACAGCTTCATACATTCCTCTTAGGGTTGCTGCGCGGACTATTTCGCAACCGACCAGATGTCGTTGAATGCGCGCTGGAAATTGCCTCCGAGCACGCCTTCGATCTGGCCAGCGGTCAAGCCGGCTTGTTCCAACGCTTCGGTAATGCGGGGGAACTGAGCGGGGGTGGGGATTTCTACGGGATAGCGCGCTTCCATCACATCGCCAAACGCGCTGGAGAAGTCGCCGCCCGAGGCAGCGTACTTGGTGCGCGACATGACCATGACGTGACGCACGGCTTCGTACGTTTCGACAGACGGATAATCGGTGCCGATGCCGACATGCTCGTAGCCGACCAGATTGCCGATGTGCTTGATGTTGGCGACGAAGTCTTCCATGGTCGGACGCTGACCGGCCTTGCCGCGCCAGAGCAGATAGGCGTGGATGCTGCAACCAATCACGCCGCCGGTATCGGCCACGGCGCGGATCACGTCGTCGGATTTGTTACGCGGGCGCACGATGATGGCGTTGGCGTTGGCATGCGTGAGCAACACGGGCTTGGTGCTATGTTGTGCGGCATCCAGGCAGGTTTGCGGTGCGCAATGGCTCAGATCGATCGCGATACCGACGCGATTCATTTCTTTCACCATTTCGATGCCCAGCATGGACAGGCCCGCATTGCGCTTTTCCAGGCAACCGTCGCCGATCAGGTTGGCCTCGTTGTAGGTCAGCTGAATGACACGCAGACCCAGGGTGTGGAACAGTTTGACGCGATCGATCTGGTCGCCCAGCGGCTTGGCGTTTTGCCAGCCCATGATGAGTCCCAGCTTGCCCTGTTGCTTGGCGCGTACGATGTCCTCGGTTTGTTCGACCAACACCCAGGAGCTGGAAGGATCCAACGCGCGCTCGCGCCAGGTCACGGCATCACGCAACGCCTCTTCAAAGCCGGCGCTCATTTCGGTGACGGTGAGGTTAATTGCGCTGACGCCACCGGCCAACATGTCGCGAGTGTCGCCGTCGCTGAAGAAGACCAGGCCGTCGATGACAACGGAGTTGCGGTGCAAGGCTTCGGATGATGTGGTCATAAAAATAACTCCTGCTATGCGGACGGGGGATGGTCCCCGACAGTAGATTGATTAAAAGCGGCCCAGGCGGAATGCGCCCATATCGATGGCGGGCCGATTGCCCATGATCAGATCCTTCATGACCTCTCCGACAGCCGGGCCAATGCCGAATCCGTGACCGGAAAAGCCCGAGGCGAGGTAGAAACCGGGTACGGTGTCCACGGCAGAGATGACAGGCAATGCATCCGGCGTGACATCCATATATCCGGCCCAAGATTGCGCGACCTGCGCCTGGCCTAGGATGGGAAATGCCTGAGTGGCATTGCGCCATGCTTGCTTAAGCCCCAGCTTCGAGGGCTTAGGATCCAGAATTCGTGTCTTCTCGAAGGGGCTCACCTGGTCTAGCGCAAAGCGACGAGGCGTGGCGAGCTCTTCAAAGAACCGTTTGCCAATACGCAGCCGGACAAAATCGCGATTGCGCAGCCAGGTCTGCAGGAAATGCCCCATCAGGCGGAAATTGTCCGGGACCAGATCCGCCATCGATGCCCCGAATTGGGAAATGGTGTAGCCCCCGTCGCTGCGCTTGCGGCACGTAAAGTTCTTGCCGTTGATCGCGGCCGTGGGGCCCTCGGGCAGGGCGGTGGTGCGTAACACCGACCCGCGGACTTTGAGTTGTGGGAACTCGACGTCCATATTGCCGCAGAAGAGCCGTGACCAGGCTCCCCCTGCGAGCAAGGCGGACGGAGCCGTGACGACTCCGCGCTCGGTGACGATGGCGCTGAGTTTGCCGCCGCTTTGTTCGATCCCCCGCACGGCGCAGTTCTCGAAGATGAGGGCGCCGGCGTCTTGAGCGAGTTCTGCGATGCGCTGCGCGGCCACGGTGGGCTCGGCCACGCCGTCAGACGCGCTGTACATCGCGCCAGACCAGCCGCGCGGCGAGGCGGGGATCAGCGACGACAGCGCGGAAGCCTCGATCAGGCTGGCCTCCACTCCATATTGGCGCACACTTTGCAGCCAGCGATAGTGCTGCTGCATATCGGCGTCGGTCTCCTGCAGATACAACATCCCGGTTGTACGAAAGCCGACATCTTTCTGTGCCTGGATGTCTTGCCACAGTTGCTTGGCGCGCATGGCCAGCGGCACCTCGACCGGGTCACGGCCTAGTGTTCGCACCCAGCCCCAATTGCGCGACGACTGCTCGGCGCCTATGCGGCCCTTTTCGAACAGCGCTACCCGCAGACCTTCCTTGGCCAGTGCGTAGGCGGTGCACACGCCTATGATCCCGCCGCCGATAATGGCCACCTCGACCGAGGACGGAAGCTGTTCCGGTGCTCGAAAATTTGACATGAACTATCGCTCTTCGATAAATTAATTTGTTATTCGATATATTTATACCTGTATAGTGCTGTGTAGCGCAATTAGGAATTGACCCATGGCGAATCCAGCTCTGCTTATCCAGTCGTTAGAAAAAGGTTTGTCCGTACTAGAGTGCTTTCGCGATTACGAAACGCTAGGGCTGCAAGAGATCGCGAACGTCGCGGGCATCACGCTCGGCTCGGCACAGCGCGTTGCTTATACGCTCGAGCATGCGGGGTATCTGACGAAGGATCCGCAAACCAAGCGATATCGTGTCAGTGTCAAGGCCGTGGGCTTGGGGTATAGCTATTTGCGATCCGGAGCCTTGCTACAGCAAGCGCATTCCGTGATGCATCAGTTGAACCAGGCATGCGGAGAGGTGGTGAACCTGTCGGTGCCTGACAACTGCAATCATATGGTGTTTGTCATGCGGGTCGCGCCCGCTAAAACCATTCCGCTGTATATGCCGGTGGGCACGCGGCTGCCGTGTCATGCCACCGCCTCGGGCCGCGCGATTTGGTCCGCCTTGCCTGGCGCGGCGCTCGAGGAAAAGCTGGCTGCGCTGGCGGCGACACATACGGAAGTGCAGCCGGGCATGAGTGTTGACGATCTGCGCGGGCTGATTCAGCAAGCGCGAGCGGACCTATACGCCTACGCCGACGAAGCCTTCTATGTGGGCGATATCAACGTCGCCGCCGCGATCAAGGGGCAGGACGGCGAACCCATCGCGTCGATCAATATTTCCGTACCCAAACTGCGTTGGACACTCGAGCGCGCGCGGGCGGAATTGGGGCCCTTGGTGGTCGAGGCCGCACGCGCCATCAGCCGATAAGTCCACGCGCGGTCCGGCCACCTGCGAGGCCGCGCTTACCGGTTAGAACCGTAAACTACCGGCCTTTTGCGGCCTTGTTCATCGGATCGCAGAGCGGGGGCGATTTCTACAATCGTTACCTCCCCAAGCTTTGTTCTCGATCTGGAATGAACCGTCTCGTCAGCTTTCTGGTCCTTGGCGCATGTCTTATCGTAAGCGGCTGCGCACTGGTGCCGCCAGAACCTGTCGTCACCGGGCCGTTGACGGCGGCGCCTCCGTCGCCGCAAGCGCTGGCGGCGCAAAGCGAGCCCAACGGTTCGATTTTTCAGCCCACGTCTTACGGTAATTTCCCGCTGTTCGAGGATCGTCGCCCGCGCAACGTCGGTGATGTGGTGACCGTGGTGATCCAGGAAAAAACCAATGCGGCCAAGAACGTCTCGACCACGACCAATCGCGACGGCAGCGCATCGCTAGGCTTAGACGCCGTACCGAAATTCTTCCCGCCTGGCATGGGCCCGGATCAGTCCTTTGAGATGTCGGGCGATAACGACTACCAAGGCAAGGGATCGTCAAGCGCGGCGAATAACTTCAGCGGCACCATCACGACGACGGTGATCGCCGTATTGTCCAACGGCAATTTGCAAATTGCCGGCAATAAGGAAATGGCGATTAATCGCGGCAGCGAGTATGTGCGCTTCTCGGGCGTGGTGGATCCGCGATCGATTACCGGCTCGAATACGGTGCTGTCTACGCAGGTCGCCGATGCGCGGATCGAGTACCGCAGCAAAGGCACCATGGCCGAGGTCCAGGAAATGGGCTGGCTGCAGCGCTTTTTCCTGAATATTTCTCCGTTCTAAAGGCACAGAGCCATGATTGCATCGCAACCGAATCGAGTCATGCGGATCGCTGTCGCCTTGATCGCAGGGCTCGCGTTATTGGGCGCGCCCTCCGCCTATGCCGAACGGCTAAAGGACCTGGCCAGCATCCAGGGCGTGCGCGACAATCCGTTGGTCGGCTATGGACTGGTGGTCGGGCTGGATGGCAGTGGCGATCAGGTGCGCCAGACGCCGTTTACCCAGCAGAGTCTGACCAATATGCTCTCGCAGCTGGGCGTGACGCTGCCACAGGGCACCAATATGCAGCTCAAGAACGTGGCTGCCGTGATGGTGACCGCCCAATTGCCGGCCTTCGCACAGCCCGGTCAAAATATTGATGTGGTGGTGTCCTCCATGGGGAACGCCAAGAGCCTGCGCGGCGGCACGCTGCTGATGACGCCTTTAAAGGGGGCCGACAATCAGGTGTATGCGCTCGCGCAAGGCAACATTCTGGTGGGTGGCGCCGGCGCGCAAGCCGGTGGCTCCAGCGTGCAGGTCAACCAGCTAAATGGGGGGATCATCTCCAATGGCGCGGTGGTCGAACGCACCGTTCCCACCCAGGTCAACCGGGACGGCATCATCCGTCTGGAGCTCAACGATACCGACTTCGGCACGCTGGAGAACGCTGTTTATGCCATCAATGTCGCGATGGGGCCCAATACCGCCATGGCGGCCAATGGTCGCGTAATCGAGGTGCGGGCGCCGCGCGACGCGCAAAACCAAGGGGCATTCCTGGCCCGCTTGCAGAACATCGATGTCAAACGCGCGGCAGCACGCGCCAAGGTCATTATCAATGCGCGTACGGGTTCGGTGGTGATGAATCAGACCGTCACGCTCGATCAGGCGGCGGTCGCCTATGGCAGTCTGTCCGTGGTCATCGACCAGAGCGTGGCCGTATCGCAACCCGATACGCCCTTTGGGGGCGGCCAGACGGTGGTAGCACCCACCACGCGTATCGGCATGGAATCGCAACCCGGCAAGCTTAAGGAAGTCAAAACCAGTGTCAAACTCACCGATGTGATCAAGGCGCTCAATTCGCTGGGGGCTTCTCCGCAGGAATTGCTATCGATCCTGCAGTCGCTAAAGAGCGCCGGATCGCTGCGCGCTGATCTCGAAATTATCTAAGCGAGTTTTCGTCGTATGTCTTTCACGCCTTACACGCCACGCCCTGGCACTGCGGGCAGGGGCGCGTCCTTTGTCTTTGACACGAGCACGTTGGATAAGATCAAGAAAGGTCTGTCCGACGATCCCTCCGCCAACAGCAAAGAGAGCGAGCTGGCGGTCGCTCGGCAGTTCGAGGCGCTATTCATCCAACAGCTGCTAAAGCAAGCTAGGCAAAGTAGCCTAGATAGCGGCCTGTGGAATAGCGATCAGACCAAGATGATCCAGAGCATGGGCGACGAGCAAATGGCCCTGGAACTGGCGTCGGGCCAAGGCATGGGGTTATCCGCCGCGCTCGTCGAGCTGATGAACGTCAACAAGCCGCAGGCGTCAGGCGAATCCAAGCCCGTTGACCCCGTCGTAGGCAAATCGACTCGGTTGCCGCAGCATCGATCCAGTATGCCGCTGGATGGCCCCAATGTGGCGGGCTCGATTTCGGAGTTGCTCGATCTATTGGAAAACGGCGTACAAAAAACGGTCAGCACGGCCAAGCGCATCGTCTCTCGGATCGAACCGGTACAAGACGCGGCGGACAAGGTCTCGGCCTTTGTACGCAGAATGGGCGACGCCGCGGCCGCAGTGGCACAGAAAAGTGGTATTCACACCGAGTTGATTCTCAGTCAGGCGGCGCTGGAATCCGGCTGGGGCCAACGCGAGATACGCAGCGAAAACGGCCAACCTAGCCATAACCTCTTTGGCATCAAGGCCACCGGCAATTGGAATGGCAAGGTCGTGAATGTCACGACCACCGAGTTTGTCGATGGCGTACCGCGCAAAGTCGTGCAGCCTTTCCGGGCCTATGACTCGTATGAAGAGTCCTTGCACGACTACGCACGGCTGCTCACCGAAAACCCGCGCTACGAAGCCGTAAAACAAGCACCGAATGCGCAGCGTGCGGCCATCGAGGTACAGAAAGCCGGTTACGCCACAGACCCCCAATATGCTGAAAAGCTCATCGGAATCATGGCGTATTTCAAGCCGACACAATAAACGCATGCGGTCTGGCTAAAGTTTTCCGGATCGGTGCCGATAAAGAGTAGTAGGTGTGTCGGCCGTCTCCTCAGCGGCTGGCATGCCCCCCAGACGTATAGAGAAAACCATGAACCTGTCCCAACTTGGCTTGTCCACCATGAACGCCGCGCGTGCTCGCCTGATCACGGCCGGGCATAACATCAACAACGCCAATACGCCGGGATATAGCCGCCAGTCGGTCATTGTCTCGACGGCGGGCGCGACGGCAACGGGCGGTGGCTTTCTCGGACGCGGCGTGCAGATCGATACGGTACGTCGGTCGTATGACACATTTTTGAGCAACCAGTTTGTCAGCGCGCAGAGCAAGGGCGCAATGCTGGCGGCTTATGGCAATCAAGTCGGTCAGATCAACAATCTGATCGCGGACAACACGGTTGGCATCTCGCCCGCCATGCAGAAGTTTTTCGACGGGATTCAGGCCGTGGCGAGCACGCCCGCCGATCCGGCGGCACGCCAGGAGTTATTGGGCCGCACGCAGAGCATGGTGGGTCAGTTCAATGAGATGAACACCTTTCTGAATAATCAGCGCAACGATGTGAATGGCCAGGTCCAGACCGTCGTGACGCAGATTAATTCGCATCTGCATCGCGTGGCCGAGCTGAACAAGCAGATCGAGATCGCGAAAGGTTCAACTGGCCAGGTGCCGAACGATTTGCTCGATCAGCGCGATCAAGAGGTCGCCGACCTGAATCTGTTGGCCAGGGTCAATGTGCTCGAACACAACGGTCAATACACCCTGACCATCGGCAACGGCCAGCTGGTGGTGTCCGGTGCCGATGCCTATGGCTTGACCGCAAAGCCGTCGGACGCAGACCCGCGCAACATGTCGGTCTACGTCAGCGTGCCAGCAGGCAACGGCGAGGCGCTGATCGAGTTGGACGCTGGTTTGATCCAGGGTGGCTCGCTGGCGGGACTGCTGACCTATCGCGACGAGAATCTCGATGCTGTGCAACGCCAGCTGGGGCAGCTGGCAACGGGCCTTGCGCTTGCCATGAATGCCCAGCAGATTCAGGGTCTGGATTTAACGGGTAAGCCTGGGACGCCGATGTTTCTGTTCGGCCAGCCCGATCAGGTTGCCAATGCGCAAAACCGCGGTACGGGCCAACTGACCGCCTCCATTAATCCGGATGGCGCTGGCGATTTACGCGCTTCGGACTACGACATTAAATTCGATGGCGCCAATTTCCGCGTGACGCGTCAGCCCGACGATGTGCAGGTATTTTTCGGTGCATCGCTCGATAACGCGCAGATCGATGGCATGACGGTTTCGGTCGGTGGTGCCCCCTTGGCGGGCGACAGCTGGAAGCTTATGCCCACGCGTGACGCCGGGGGCAAGCTTCAAGTGGCCCTCGCCACTCCCGACCAGTTCGCGGCCGCCTCGCTCGAAGGCGGCTCGGCCAACGGCGACAACATGCTCGCTTTGGCAGCGTTACAGACCGCCAAGATCCTGGGCGGGGGCACGATGAACTTCAACGAGTCGTACTCGCAGATCGTCAACAAGGTCGCCGTTCATACGCAACAAAACAGCGCAGAAGCCAAGGCTCAGGCCGCCTTGATCGAGCAGTCTTACTCGGCGCAGCAAGCCGTGTCGGGCGTCAACCTCGATGAGGAATACGTGAACCTCGACCGGTTCCAAGAACAATATGTGGCGGCTTCCAAGCTGATCGAAATCAGCGCTTCGCTGTTTGACACGTTGATCGGCATCCGCGCTTAACGCGCTCCGGCCAAATCGATACAAGAGTAGGCATTCACCATGCGTATCAGCACCAATCAGTTTTATCAGTCCGGGATCAACGCCATTGGCAAACAGCAGACGCAGCTGTTGCAGGTCTATCAGCAAATCAGCTCCGGACGCCGCATGGTCACGCCGGCCGATGACCCGCTGGCAGCGGCACAGGCGATCAATGTTTCGCAATCCAAGTCGCTGAACGAGCGTCTGGCCGATAACCGCGTGGTGGCCAGCCAAAACCTGGCGCTGGAAGAAAACACCTTGAATGCCGTCACGGACCTGATGGTGGAAATCAAGACTCGGCTGACCGAGGCCGGTAACGGCACGATGTCCGACGCTGACCGCGAGACGCTCGCGTCCGTCTTCAGCAACCTCAAAGAGAATATGTTGGCATTGGCCAATGCCACCGATGGCAACGGGCAGTACCTGTTCTCGGGCTATCAAGGCACCCGCGTGCCTTTTAACGCCAGCAGCAGTGGCCAGGTGCAATGGCAAGGCGATCAGGGCAAACGTCTGGTTCAGATCGATCAGACGCGCCAGGTCAGTACGGCCGACGACGGCAAAACCCTCTTCATGACGGCTTCACCTGGCGATCGTACCTATATCACCTCGGCTGCCAGTGCGAATCGTGGGACCGCGCATATTGCCGACGCCGTGATCACCGATCCGAACGGGGCGAACGTGGGCATGGACTTTGTGATCGAGTTCGCCGGCGAACCCGCACAGCATACGATCACCGTATTCAATAAGGCGGGCGAGCTCGTCGATGGCCCCTTCGGGCCTACGGCGTACGACGCGGGTGCCAAGCGACTCACCCTGCCGGGTGGCATGGACGTGCAGTTGGCGGGTGATCCGGCCGATGGCGATCGCTTCGAGGTCCGGTCCGTTCAGGGCGAGGACGTAAACATCTTCGATACCCTGGACAAACTCGCCGCCGCGCTGGCCACGCCGACATCGGGAGATCCGGTGGCGGCAGCCAACCTGCGCAACGTCATGTCCGAGTCGTCAGCGCGCATCAACGCGAACTACAACGCCGTACTCACCGTCCGCTCGTCCCTGGGCGCCCGATTGAGCGAGATCGAGATGCTCGATGCCAGCGGCGAGCAACGCGGGCTGGGCTATGCCAGCGAGCTGTCACGCCTGCAGGATCTGGATCTGTACACCTCGACGATGAATCTGGAAATGCGTCGCTCCGGCCTGGAGGCCGCGTCGCTCGCATTCAAGAAGATTCAATCCCTCAGCATGTTCCTCATTAATCGCTAGTGGTTCCTATGTCAGTGCGTAAAAGTATTGCGGTCGTGGTGGCGGCCTTTCTAGCCAGTGGTTTCGTGCTGTTAGTGGCGTTCGCCGGTTTACTCGGGCAGGAAGGCGCAACGGTCGCCGACGCGGGAACCGCTGCTGCGGCTAACGACGCGCAGGCGCGCGCGGCATGGTATGTCGGCCTTTCCATTGCGTTCATCGTGCTGGCCTCGGCCGGCCTGGCCTGTTATCTCAGGCAGGCCTTTCTTGTTCCATTAAAGCGGCTGCATGCCGCGTTGCTCGAACCGCTGCAGGCAACCAGCAAGCATGGCGGACAAGAGCCCACGGCAAACTGGGTTAGCTTGCAGGAAAGCGTGAACGAACTGGCCCAAGCGCACACCCGTGCGCTCGAGCAATGGCGAGCCGCCTTGGGCGAGATTGCCACGCAGTCGGATACCATCGTTCAGCACACCATCGATCTGGGATCGCGTGCGCAAGATCAAGCCTCTGCTTTGCAACAGACCGCCGCCAGCATGCAGGAGCTATCCAGCACGGTGACGCAGACCGCCGACAACGCCCGCGAGGCCGATGTCCTGGCGCGTAGCGCGTCGGAAGTCGCGCAAAAGGGCGGCGAAGTCATGAAAGAGGTCGTTCAGACCATGGATGGCATCAGCACCCATTCGCGCAAGGTCTCGGAAATCGTGTCCGTCATCGATCGCATCGCGTTCCAGACCAACATCCTGGCCTTGAATGCCGCGGTAGAGGCAGCGCGTGCCGGCGAGCAGGGCAAGGGATTCTCGGTGGTCGCATCCGAAGTCAGAAACCTGGCCTCGCGCAGCGCGCAAGCCGCCAAGGAAGTCAAGACGCTGATCGATCAGGCCACTAACGAAGTGGAAAACGGCCATGCGCTCGTCGAGCATGCAGGGCGTACCATGAGCGACATCGTGGATTCGATCGGCAAGGTCACCAACATCATGGGCGAGATTGCCTCGGCATCGAACGAGCAGGCCAGCGGTATCGATCAAATCAATCAGGCTGTGTCGCAGATGGACGACGTGATGCAGCGCAACGCGGGTCTGGTGCAGCAGGCGGGCAACCAGGCGATCTTGTTGAAGGATAAAGCGTTGGGTTTGATCGGCGGCGGCAAAGTGGCGATGGCGTCCTCGCAAGCGACGTCGCGTTCCGAGAAAGGCGAATCCGTGGCCAAGCCGAAAACCAAGGCCTCCAAGCGCAGCCCTCGTGAGGCGGCAGCATCTTCGGCGGCCCCCCGGAAAGAACAACGCACGCCAACCGCTACGCCAGCTACCAGCGCGCCCGATACCTCAGCCACGGCACCGTCCAACGCAAAAATCATGAGCCCGGTGACTGGCAATCATGCGGCGATGGATGAGTGGGAGTCGTTTTGATCGGATAGAGGCGCACGATTCGTCGTCGATCGCCCGGGCAGCTTGTTAAAAGGGTAATCGCGTTCAATCCCATCGGTCCAGACGATATTCCGTCGTCATTCCGTCCATAACGTCCGGATCTCCTCAAGTCGTGCGTAACGGCGTTTCAAAGATCGGGCGATGCCAAGCTTCTCCACCAGTTTTTCGGCCTGCGCGATATTTCCTTCTGTTGGCGCGCATTGTGGGCGTTGGTAGCGCAGCGGATGCATTCTTTGGGCGAAGCGCGAAGCCACCGCGTCCAAGGGTATGCCATGGGCGATGTCTTGGAGCAGTGTGCCGAGCATCGTGTTTCGCACGTGGCAAAAGCAGGCCGGTGCACTGGCCACCGCGCGCCACAATAAGTTGTCGCGGACTTTGCCGCGTTCGCCCCGTAGCGCGACGTGCAGATCGGCGAACCACTGCGCCATTTCCAGGATTCGCTGCGCCCGGTAGAGCGAATCCGTCTTTAACAGCGCCACGGCTTGTGTGGCGGCAGCCGAATCAAACATGCGCAGGGCATCGGCCAGGACGCGAAAGTCACGGCGCGCCGTCGCCATTCGTTGATTAGCGGTTTGTACGGTCGATTTGTGAATCAGCGCGTCCGGCCCGGTCAACGCGAAATGCTGCCAACCGCCGGCCAAGGGTACGCCCCACGATGTGTCGGTGTAGGAGAAGGGTCCGCGCACACCTGCCTCTTGAATAAGGCTTAACACCTGCTGCACCGACTCGCGATATTGGGCTGGCGCATCCGCGACGTTCCAGAGCGCTGAGCGGGTTTTACCCTGTTTGTCGATGGTGACAAGGCCGCCGTAGCGCTCGAAAAATCGCCGGCATAGGCTGCAGTCGTGATAGCGGCGGTCCTCCGGTGGAAATCCCGTGAGAAACGCGTCATAAAGCCCTTCCGTATCAGCTTGGAAAAGGCCATTGTCGGCCACGCAGGTAAGCAGCCGAGCCTGCATCCTGGCGACATAGGCTTCGAACTCGGGGTCGTGCTGATTTACTGCGCTGCGGCTTGTGCCGGTGTGTAGCGTGCGCTGCTTATCTGGCATAGATGGCGGGCGACGGAATGGTTGTTCGAACGTGCCGGAACGAAGTGAGTGCCCCGAAAAACCAATAGGTTCCTTGGAGCCCCTGTCGCCTTGCGACGCACTCCCGCAGGCGGGGCTAGCACGCCTGAGGTACCTGGACGTGCTGTGAGCTGACGCACACCTCGTCCACCCATCGTGCCGGCGCAAAAGATCTCGCTCCGACGAAAAGTCAATGAGGGCAAATGCCCCACGCCCGCTCTCGCCAATTTGTTGACAAAACGTAGGCGTTTGAAGCTAAATATCGTATAACAGAAGCAGGATATCGCTGTTCGATAAGGAATACTGATTTTCTCAGCAGCTTTCAACTCTGACGGCGTGGAATGTTTATGGATCGCCGCAGTGCAGATCACCGCAATAACGCAGTCCAAAGTTTCTCTGACGTAGTGGCCGTTATAGGTCGACGGGCCACGCCTTTAAGGAAAGTGGAGTATGAAAAAGTCGTTATTCATCCTTGGGATGTTGTGCGCAGCAGTCACCACCATCGGACTTCCCGCGAAGGCCGCGCAACCGGAACCGAAGTTTCCTGAAAAACCCGTCAAGCTCATCGTGCCCTTTGTCCCGGGCGGCTTTACAGACTCCATGGCGCGTCTGACCGCAGAGCAAATGAGCAGTGTGCTGGGGCAGTCAGTCATCGTCGAGAACAAGCCCGGCGCGAACGGCATCATTGCCGCCGAATACGTCTCCCGAGCACCCGCTGACGGCTATACGCTGATGGTGGCCTCCGCCGAAACTCTGGCGATCAACCCGAACGTCTATAAAGATCTGCGCTACAAGGCTGACAAGGACTTTGCACCTGTCGGCTCGATCGTGTCGGTCCCGCTTTTCGTCACCGTCAATAGCGAAACCGGCGATCCATCCCTCGCGGAGTTCGTTGCACGCGCGAAAAAGAATCCCAAGCAGTTGTCCTATGCGTCGTGGGGCACCGGTAGTACCGGCCACTTCGCCGTTGAATTATTCAATTCGAAAGCCGGCACGGAAATGACGCACATCCCATACAAAGGGACGGGTCCCGGCCTGGTGGACGTGATGGGCGGCCGCGTCGATATGATCCTGACCACCTTGATGACCAGCGAGCAGTTCGCGCGCGACGGCAAGGTCCGGCTATTGGCTATCACGTCGCCGCAGCGCTCACCCAAGATGCCCGAGGTTCCGACGGCCTCGGAACTGGGTATTGAAAATTACGACGTCGCGCTTTGGTATGGCATCGTCGCACCCGCGGGCACGCCCGAGCCGGTCATCGCGCGCTTGAACGCCGCCCTTCGCGAAGGGACAGCGAATCCGAAGTTCAAAGCCAGCATGGATGCTTCCGATGCCGTGATCCTGGTACGTAGCCCCGCCGAGTTCGGTAGCTTCCTGGAGGCTGAACGCCAGAAGTGGGGAACGGTCGCCAAAAGCTCCAACATTGTGCTGCAGCAATAAACCAGCCGTCGTGAGCACGCCGAGCCGGTACATCGGCGTGTCGCCGAGAGTTCAAACAGTAGAGGTGTTTTGTGGAACGTAGTAATCAGCTCAGCAACGAGATCATTGAAAAATATACCGTCCAAGAACGGCTTGTCGATTACTGGTGGTTAATCGACCAGACCGATGCCATGCAAGCGGCCGACTTCTATACCGAAGACTGCGTGTATCAAATGCTGAGTCATCGTTGGGAAGGCCATGAGCCGATCCTGGACTATTACAAATTCCGTAATGCCAGGGGCGCGCGCCTGATCCGCCACCTGATGAGCAATGTGCGGGTGACGTTGCACGGCCCGGATGTGGCAACGGTGAAAGCGGCCTTGAGTGTATACGCCGCCGATGGCGTGCCGGTATTGCCAGCCGCCGCGCCCATCATGGTGGCGGATGAAGAGTGCGAATTCGTCAAATGCCAGGACGGCGTGTGGCGCATGCGCAAGCACGTCATCACTGCGATGTTCAAGGGTGGCAGCAACGAACAATTGTTGGAGCCTCCCACCAAATAGCGGCCATTCTATAGCCATGCATCGCCGGTGCTTATAAAAGATATCGTTCGCGATAAGCCACCGGCGACATGCCGCAGTATTTGACGAATATCCCGCGAAACGCCTTGCTGTCGTTATACCCGACCTCGTACATCACTTCGGCCACGGTTTTACGCGAGTTTTCCAGATGCTTTTTCGCGGCTTCGATGCGGGTGCGCTGGAGATACTCCACGATGCTGGTGCCCGTGGCCTGACGAAAGCGTCGCTCCAGGGTACGACGGCCCATGGCGTGGCGTCTCGCCAATGCGTCGACAGTCAGCTTCTCGACATAACGCGATTCGATATGCTGTTGGACCGCCAGTACGGCCTCATCGTGATGGGCTTTGTGCCCCATGAAGACGGCAAACGGCAACTGGGTATGGCGGCTCCAATCCAGCTGAAAGAACTTCGCGCACCAGATCGCGGTGTCGCGGTCCGAATATTTTTCGATCAGATGTAGAACCAGGTGCGCGGCCGAAAAGGCTCCGCCGCTGGTGTACAGGCCACGTTCCTCTTTGACGATGCGGTCGCATACCCACTGCACCTTGGGAAACCACTGGGCATAGGCCGCCTGGGCCGCCCAGTGGACCACCGCCTGACGGCCATCCAGCAGGCCCGCGGCGGCTGGCAAGGCCGCGCCCACGCACAGGCAGGCCAATTCGCCGCCGTCCTTGTAGTGCCGCGCCAGCCACGCGATCATGGCTGCCTCCTCGGCGATCGCTTCCGGCCCGGGCGCGAGCAGTGGCGGAACGATACAGATATCCACCGGACCGGCATCCTCCAGCACGGCGTCGACCTGGACCTGTATACGGCCCTGGTCCAGCCGGACTTCGGGAGTCGACGCCAACAGGCGCACCGCGAACCGCGGAGCGAGGCCCTGTGCTTGCCGAAACTGATTGGCGACCATGAAGCCCTGGCGCGCGTTCTCCAGCGCCGCGATGTTGGCCGCGCCAGGCAGTAGAAAGGCGACGTTTTTCATACACGCAGCATACTGCGGGCGACTGTCGCGATCCACCTGCAAAAATGTCGCAAATCCCCGTCGTCGGGGGGCGCGATTCCCACTACATTGGGTCCTTCGGCCTAGCGGTCACCTATCTGGGAATGTGCCATGACTGAACAGTACGTTGACGGCTTCCTGCTTGCCATACCCTCAGCCAAATTGGATGCTTACCGGGCCATGGCCAGCCGCGCGGGGGACATCTGGAAGGAGTACGGCGCGCTGGATTATCGAGAGTGCGTGGCCGACGATTTGAACGCAGACCCGCAATTCGCTTCGTTTACTCAGGCGGCTAGGGCGGGGGAGAACGACGTCGTGATATTCGCCTGGATTGTGTATCCCTCAAAAGCTGAACGCGATCGCATCAATGCCGCCGTGATGGCCGACCCGCGTCTCAATCCGGAAGAGTGCAAGGATGTAGTGGATATGGCGCGCATGGCTTGGGGCGGATTTCGTACGCTCGTCCAGGCGTGAGTGCCGCTGCGGAGCTTGATATGACCAGAGTAAAACCCATACCCGACGGAATGCATAGTCTGACGCCTCACCTGGTTTGCGAGGGTGCCGCCGAGGCGATCGCGTTCTATGTCCGTGCTTTTGATGCGATTGAATTAGCGCGGCTGAAAGCCCCCGACGGCCGCATCGCGCATGCGTGCCTGCGCATCGGCGATTCTGCGCTGATGCTGGCCGATGCATTTCCCGAGTGCGGCGGCCTCGGGCCGGGCGCGTTAAAAGGATCGCCCGTGCTTTTGCACCTCTATGTCGAGGATGTGGATGCGGTGATGGCGCAAGCACAGGCCGCCGGAGCGACCATCACCATGCCGCCTGCCGATATGTTCTGGGGAGACCGTTACGGACAGCTGACGGATCCGTTGGGGCACAAGTGGTCAGTGGCCACCCACCGCCAGGAGCTGACGCAGGCCCAGATCGAGGAGAACATGAAGGCTGCATTCGCGCAGTTGTCGTCTTTTGACGGCCCATAACGCGTCTCACGCCGGAACCGTTGAGCGGCCTGGGGCTATGTTATCGCGCCAATGGTCGATTTCAGCGTCCAAAGCCCCGGGCGACCTCGCTCATCGCGGTATAGCCATCGAGGAACAGGCGGTCCAGAAAATCATTGATCTGCGGCAGGAATACCGTCAGCAACATCAGGCTGACCGTGAGCGTAATGGGGAAACCGACGGCGAACACGGAGAGCTGCTGCGCGGTGCGGTTCAGTATCCCCATGGCCAGATTGATGGCCAACAGGGCGATCACCATGGGCAATGCCAGCGCCACGCTCATCGTGAACAAAGTCACGCTGAACTCCACCACCACACCGATGCCGTTTAAATCGAGGCGCGGCCCGTCGATTGGCAGCATCTCGAACGTGCGGCCCAGCCCCGACAGCATGACCAGATGCCCGTTGACGGCGATGAACACCAGTATCGCCAAGGCGTTGAGCAGGCGCGCCATCACGCTGGTATTGCCACCGCTGGCCGGGTCAAAGAACGAGGCAAACGATAAGCCCATCTGCAGCCCGATCAGCTCGCCGGCCATGATGACCGCGCCGAAGACAAAGCGCATCACAAGGCCCAGTGCCATGCCAATCAGAATCTGCTCCACCATCACGCCGATGGCGGCGAGAGAGCCCAGGGGAATAACAGGAATGTCGCCTGTCAGAGGGGCCAGGGCGAAGCTAAGAATCGCGGCCAAGGCCACCTTGACATAGATGGGGACCGCCGAATCACCGACGACAGGTGCCGTCCCTACAAACGCCGCGATCCGAAAAAACGGCCAGATAAATGCACCGATCCAGCCGTAGAGTTGATCCAGGTTGAATTCGATCATGGCCTGACGGTCAGGCGACCATCTTTGGGATGGAAATAAACAGCGCCTCGATATAGTCGACCATCAGGCCGATAAGCCAGGGTCCGGTCAACACCAGGACGATACCGACGGCCAGTAGTTTCGGGATGAACGACAGCGTCATCTCGTTGATCTGGGTCGCCGCCTGAAAAATACTGACGATCAAACCGACGGCCAGGGTAGTGAGCAACAGCGGCCCGGCCATCGAGAGGGCAAGCAGCATCGCCTCATACGTCATGCTCATGACGGTGGCGGAATTCATTTCAATCGTCCCTGTTTATTGATAGAAACTGCGTGCCAGTGAACCCAGCAACAAATGCCAGCCATCGGCCAGTACAAAAAGCATGAGCTTAAAGGGCAGCGAGATCGTCACCGGCGGCACCATCATCATGCCCAGGCCCATCAACACGCTGGCCACGACCAGGTCGATGATGAGAAAGGGAATAAAGATCGAAAAACCAATCTGGAACGCCGTCTTGAGCTCGCTCGTGACGAACGCCGGAATCAAGACGCGCATCGGGACGGCCTCGGGCTCGGATACCTCGGTGATCCCGGCCATATCGGCAAAGAGCAGCAGATCGGTTTCGCGGGTCTGTTCGATCATGAACTTATGCAGCGGCTTGCCGCCCGCTTCGATCGCTTGTTCGAACGTGATGGCGCCGTCGTTTAGTGGTTTATAGGCGTTTTCATAGATCTGATCCATCACCGGCGACATGACAAAGAACGTCAGAAACAGCGATAGACCGATCAGGACGCTATTGGGCGGCGCGGTGGGCGTGCCGATAGCGTTCCGCAACAGGCCCAGCACGATCACGATCCGGGTAAAACCCGTCATCATCAACAGCGCGGCCGGCAGGAAGGTGAGCGACGTCAACAGAATGAGCGTTTGCATGCTCAGACTGTAGGTTTCGCCGCCGTTGCCGTTGGGCGTCATGGTCAACGCGGGCACCGCTGCTTGCGCGATGGCGCTGGTGGGCAGCATCAGCAGGCCGATAAACAGCAGGCTGACGGCCAAGTGCTTTCCAGAGTTTGCGCAACTCATGCTTTTCGTCCGCAGAGGTTGCGAAGTATGGATTGGAACGTCGCGGGGGCCGAGGTGGCCGGGGCGGGCGCCGCCTCGCCAGGCGCGTGTGGCGGCAAGGTGTGCAGCACATTGATCGAGCCCGGCGTGACGCCCAGCACGAGGCGTTGGTTTTCCACCTCCACCACCATTACCTGCATGCCGCGTGGACCCACCGATACCCGGTTCGTTACGGTCAGTGCGGTGTGCGGCGCTCCGGCGATGCGCACGCCGTTACGCCGGGCGAGCCAGGCGCAGGCGAGGATCAGCGCTACGACAAACAGCAGCGCTAGGAAAATGCGTGCTAGCGCGAGGGAGTCCATCGTCTTACCGTTTGGCGGCCAGACGGGACAGGCGTTCCGAAGGCGTCACGATATCGGTCAGGCGTACGCCGTAGTTATCGCCCACGACCACGACTTCGCCTTGCGCGACGAGGTAGCCATTGATATAGATATCCATGGGTTCGCCAGCGAGGTTTTGCAGTTCGACCACAGAGCCTTGATTCAGCTGCAACAGCTCGCGAATCGTGACGCGGGTACGGCCCAGCTCGACGCTGAGCTGCACCGGAATATCGCGAATCATATCGATGTCGAAGCCCTCGCCGAGCTTGGCTCCGGCAGCCGCGTCCAAGGGTTTGAAGACTTGTGCGGGCGGGGTGACCGTGGCGGCTGGCTCGGCCGGCGCCGGGGCGCTCGCTTGAGCTTGCTCGGCCAATGCCTGCTCCCATTCGCTCATCGCGTCCTGATTCGCCGTGGCGGCGGCACCATTGAACGCCTCGTCGACGTCGTCGGCGCTGATTTGCGTTTCGTTGAGATCAGACATCTTGGTTCTCGGACAGATAATCGAAAGAGGGGGCTTGCAGGTGCTCCTGCACCTCTAGCGCGTAGTGCTTGTTGGACGTGCCGTAGCCGCATTTCAATGCGGGTACGCCATTGACAAAGGCGGTGATGGATTCGCGCAGTTCAAATGGAATGATCGAGCCTTTTTCCAGCCGCATCAGATCGCCCAGCGATAAGTTCAGCTCGGCGAATTGCGCCACTAGTTCCACCTGCGCTTGCCGAATCTGATTCGACATTTGTTTGGACCAGCGCGAGTCGGCAGAGCTTTCGCCGCTTTCCTGATAGGGATTGGTCAGCAGCCCGCGGATCGGCTCGATCATCGAGTAGGGCAGACAGACGTTCAACGACCCGCCCATGGAGCCGAATTCGATCCGTATCGGCGTGACCACGACCACCTCGTGCGCGCTAGTCACGCTGGCGAACTTGGTGTGCATTTCCGAGCGGACGTAGGCGTATTCCAGCGGATAAATGCCTTCCCATGCCTGCGTGTAGCAGGCCAGCGTGTGATCGAGCAGGCGGCGGATGATGCGCTGCTCAGTCGCCGTGAAGTCCCGGCCCTCGACGCGGGTGTTGCTACGCGCCTGGCCGCCGAACATGCTCTCGATGATGAGAAACACGAGCATCGGATCGAAGGCAAAGAGCGCCACGCCCCGCAACGGATTGAGCTTGACCATGTTCAGGTTGCTCGGCACCGGCAGGTTGCGCTCGAACTCGGCGTATTTCAGAACCTGTATCTGGCCCACCGAGATATCGGCGTTGCGGCGCATGAAGTTCAGAAACACATGGCGCAGACGACGAGCGAATCGTTCGTTGATGAGTTCCAGCGTCTGCATGCGCCGGCGTACGACGCGGTCGGTCGAACTGAGGTCATAGGCGCGTACGCCGTCTAGCGACGGCGTCTGTGGCGTGTCCCCCGATTTAGGCTCATCGCCGGAGACGGTAGCCAGCAGCTCGTCGACTTCGGCCTGCGAAAGAAAACTCTCGTACGACATGGATTACTGCACCATGAACGACGTGAACAGCACCTCGTCAACACGTTGCGGATTCGGTTCCGGCGAGATCGGCGCGGCCACGGTGACTTTGATGCGCTCGCGCAGCTTGTCCAGCTCGGCGCGGTCGCTCAACGCCGAGGGGTCCATGTTGTTCAGCTCGGTCAGAATGCGGCTACGCACCACGGGCAAATACTTCATCAGACGCGTTTTGCTGCTTTCGTCGGCGATACGCAGCGTCATGCTGGTATAAACCACGCGCGACTCCATGCTATTGCGAAGCGTCACGGTAAACGGATCGATGTCCAGAAAGATCGGCTCGTACTGCAGGGCTGGCGCGGCCTCTTCCGCGGGCTTCGCGCTGGTTTCAAACAGCGCGGCGATCGGCTTGGCGTTGCTTTGCGTATAGAACCAGAAGCCACCAGCACCGACGCACAGGCCGACCAGTGCGACCATCAGTGTCTTGCCAAATCCTGCTGATTTCTTCTCTTTGTCCATACGGCTAACGTGGCGGAAAGGTGAATGGTTTCATTCGATGGTGTGCATTGTGAATGAAGCCAGGTATTTGTATGGACGGGAAAAACGCCGGAAAAACTCCCTTTCTTTGGCGTTTGCCTGGGCGGTCTAACGCGTTGCCAGCGCGGGCTTGTTCGTCGCTAGCCGGTCCCTAGGCGTAGGCATTGATCAGACCGAGGGCCTGGCGTTTGGCCGAGTGTGTCGGCGTCAGGTCGTCGGCGGAGGTGTTTGCCACGCCATTTGCTCGGTTGTCCGTAGGCGCCCCGGGGGCCTCTCCGCCAGATGATCCCTGAGCATCCGCGTATTCGCGCGACTCATGTTCGCCCACACTGGATTGGCCCAAGGACAGGCCGGCGTCCTGTAACTGAGATGCGAGCTCGGGCAGCGCCTGCTCCACGGCCGAGCGCACGGCCGAGTTGGCGCAGACAAAGTTCGCCGTGGCGACACCGTCCTTAATCGCGATCGCGACTCGCAGCGGCCCAAGCTCGGGCGGATCCAGGCGCAGTTGGGCGATTTGGTTGCCCGATTCGTCCATTTTCAAGAAAGCGAGCACCTGCTGGCTCATGGCCTGCGCCCAGGCGGGATGGAGCACCGGGGTGTTCACGCCAAGATAGGCGACTTGAGAGGGCGTGCCGAAGACATTGCTCGTGGCCGGTTGGCTCGCCATGGCTGTCGCCGCGGAGGCCAGATCCGCGTTTGCCATGGACGCGGCCGCTGGCGCGACGGCGCTCTGCTCGGCGGCCGTGTTCCGCGCAAAATTCCGGTTCAACGCGACGGAAGCTTCCAGTGTGTTGACAAAGTTCCGCGTCCGGAGATCCAGTTTGGGCGTGTCGGGGTCTTGTCGGATTGCCCTGGCGGATATGCCGTCGGCGGGCAGTTGGCGCCCGAGCTGCTTGGCGGCTTTGACCGTACGCGCGAGGGTTTCATTAGGACGAAGCTCTCGCTGTGTCTGATGAAGGAATCCGGTCACAGCCGGACCCAGAGGCAACTCGGATGCGGCTGACATCGGGTCAGTCGCGAGCGCCTGGGTCTGAGGTGGGTGCGCGGAAGGTGATTGGCCAGCGTTTTGGAGAGCGCTCTCGGATAAGCCCGATGCCGTCGTCGTCAGGTTCCATTGAGCGTTGTCGATAGCCGGTTTATGCGGTGCGTCCGGTGACCAGCGGCCGTCGGCGTTCCTGCTTTGAGCCGTGTCCAACAGTGTCGTGGCAGGGGCGGGTAGCTCGCGTCCACCTGCTATTTGGGCCTCACCAGGCCCCATAACGGCAGTCAAGTTGACGGCCGCCGAGACATCGGCTTCATCCTGTTGCTCTGACGCGAATTCGGGTATGGCGTCGTCTGCCACTTCTACAAACTCCGCGCCGTCAGCGATTTCAGCGGCAGTCAAAGCGGGGTCCTCAGCGTTGTCCTCATTGCCGCGCTCGCTTTGCCGCGCGGCATTCGCATCGTCTTGTCGTACACGCAATTGGTCAAAGAGCTGAGTAAACCCATAGTGACTCGCATCTGCATGATTGCCCGTGTGCGAAGGCGACGCCGCAGGGGCGTTCGGGACAACCGCTAGGGGAGGAGAGACAGTGGTCATGGTTGCGTGGAGTTATGCGAGTTGTAGGCGACGATGCGAGCGGGCTGCATACTCGTCGTTGGCTTTTTGTTCGAGCTTGGCTTGCACCAGAATTTGACGTTTCGCGTCGCGCTCGATGAGCGCCTGCATCGACGCCACCTTGCGCCGCTCGGTCATCCAGCGCTCGCGCGCCTGCGCGACCTGCTTCTGGATCTGACCCAGCACGCCGGACTGTTTGGCGATTGCGTCGTCCAGCGTGGAGATAAAGCGCTGCGTGTTCTGGCACTGGGACGACGTGATGCCGTCATGCATGGCCTGCTGCAGGTTGCGCAAGTAATCGTGCCGGTATTCCTGCAGTTTGATCAGCTGTTCTTCAGCCGAGCGCTGGCGGGCCATCGCCTGGCCGATTGCCTTGAAGGCCTCATCCATGGCTTTCTGCGCCAGGTCATGCAAGATCTGAAAGGGTACCGCCTGACTCATCGTTGAACTCCCGCAAACAAGCTGGCCAGCTCACGCGCGGCTTGGTCGGCCGATACCCGCTCGTCGATGTCCTGACGCAGGTAGGCCTCCAGGAACGGATATTTCTCGATCGCCATGTCGATCTGCGCATCGCTGCCGGGCACGTAGGCACCCACGGCCACCAGATCGCGGTTGCGCTGATAGCTGGAAAACAGTTGCTTGAACCGGTGGACGTGTTTGAACTGTTCCTTCTGCACGATGGCGAACATCACGCGCGAGATCGATGCCTCGATGTCGATGGCGGGGTAATGGCCCGATTCCGCCAAACTGCGCGACAGCACGATATGACCATCCAGAATGGCGCGCGCGGAATCGGCGATCGGGTCTTGCTGGTCGTCGCCTTCGGTCAGGACGGTATAGAACGCGGTAATCGAACCCGCCGGGCGACCGTTGACGCTCGCACCCATCCCGGTGCGCTCTACCAGGGCGGGCAGCTTGGCGAATACCGATGGAGGATAGCCCTTGGTCGCGGGCGGCTCGCCGATCGCCAGCGCGATCTCGCGCTGCGCCATCGCGTAGCGGGTAAGCGAATCCATGATGAGCAGCACATTCTTGCCTTCGTCACGGAAAAACTCCGCCAAACGCGTGGCATACACCGCGCCTTGCAGGCGCAGCAGGGGCGACACGTCGGCGGGCGCGGCGACGACGACCGAGTGGGCCAACCCGTCTTTGCCCAGGTTTTGTTCGATGAACTCCTTGACCTCGCGGCCCCGTTCGCCGATCAGGCCGACCACCACCACATCGGCCTTCGTATACCGGGCCATCATGCCCAGCAACACCGATTTGCCCACGCCCGAGCCTGCAAACAGACCCATACGCTGGCCCAGCCCAACCGTCAAAAGACCATTAATCGCCCGTACCCCGACGTCGAGCACGGAGGAGATCGGTGCCCGATCGAGCGGATTGATCGTCTCGGCGCTGAGCGAGGCCGCCTGCGCCTGATCGAAAAGGCCCAGACCATCCAGCGGCTTGCCATTGGCATCGACCACGCGGCCCAGCAGCGACCAGCCCACGGGCAGCGCCTGTCCACGGTCGGGCGCGGAGGCCGGCGCGGGCTGATCCGTGTCCGGCAAGGGCACGCGCGGCGACAGTGCGGAATCTGCCAGCATGACGCGGCTTTTCTTAGGCAAACCGGCGATATTGGCTTGCGGCATCAAGTACAGCGTCTCGTCGTGAAAACCCACCACCTCGGCCAGGATCCATTGATCCGGGCCCATCTCCACTTTACAGGTGGCGCCGACCGCCAGTTCGAGCCCCGTGGCTTCCAGTACGAGGCCGGTAGCCTTGGTGATGCGTCCGGTCGCCCGGGACAACGGCGTTTTTTCCACGCGATCGGCCGCCAGGCTCAGCTGCGCCTGCCAACGCGCCAGGGAGCTGACTGGCTGCCCGGTCATCATGCGGCGTCAATAGCAGGCGGGGGCGCTTGCAGCCCGATGGACGCCATGGCGGCATCCCAGCGGGTTTTCAGCGTGGCGTCGATATCGCCATAAGCAGTACGCGCCTTGATGTCGCCGCGACTCAAATCGGCGGCGGCGACCAGACGCACTTGCATTTCGCCTTGTTCGGATTGAACGAACGGGCGCAGTAGCGCAAGGTCGGCGTCGTTCAGGTAAAAGGTGATCGTGCCGTTGCACCCTTCGTGCTGGGACAGTATGTGACGCACGGTGGCCAGCAGACTGGGACCCGGATCAGCCAGCTGCAGACCGACGATATGGCTTGCGATACGCACGCCCATTGCGATCAACGACTGGCCGATTTCCTCGCGCAGGTCTACGATTTCCTGCTGGGCCGCGTCCAACAGGGCCATGAGCTGTTGCGCGGTTTGCTGCTGAATATCGGTAGCGCTTGCCATGCCGGCGGCATAGCCTTCGGCGTGACCCTCGGCACGGCCTTGCTCACGCCCCTCGGCCAGGCCTTGTTCCCGCCCGGCGGCGTAGCCTTCCTGGCGGGCTTGTTCGCGTAGCCGGGCCAGCTCTTGCTCTTGTTCCCGCTGACGGATCGCTTGCTGTTCAAGCTCGTGATCACGGGCTTGCTCGGCGCGTTCCGCCTCTTCTTCATGGCGCGCAATCGGCGCCATGGTCCAGCGCGACCAGTCGATCGACCGGTCAGACAACACGGTCGGCGGTGGCGTGACGGGTTTAAAAAGAGGCGTGGGACGCTTATACATACGAGTCATCTCCCGCGCTGTGCAGCAGGATCTTGCCCTCGTCGGCGAGGCGGCGCGCGACTTCCAGTACCTTCTTCTGCTCTGCCTCGACGATGGACAAGCGGATCGGCCCTTGTTCTGCCAGGTCTTCGCGAATCATCTGCGCTTGACGCAGGGACATATTGCCCAGGATGCGATTGACGACTTCTTCCTTGGCGCCCTTGAGCGCGATGGGCCAGATGGAGCCATCCACGTCGCGCAGAATCATTTGGATCGCGGCGTCTTCCAGATCGGCGAGGTTCTCGAACACGAACATCTCGTCCTGGATGCGCTGCGCCAGCTCCGCATCGCGTTCGCGCAGCACGGCCAACACCTTGGCTTCCTCGGTGCCGTTCATGGCATTGAGGATCTCCGCTGCGGTGCGTACACCGCCCAGCTTGCTGCGCTTGGCGCTCTGGCCCGATAGGACGCCGTTCAATACGTCCGTCAGCTCATACAGGGCCGAAGGCTGCACGCCACCAAAGGTCGCGATCCGCAGGATCACGTCGTTGCGCAAACGCTCGGACAGCAAGGTCAGCACGCCCGAGGCGCGGTCCCGGTCCAGGTGCACGAGGATGGTGGCGATGATCTGCGGATGTTCCTCGCTGATCAGCTCCACGATCGCGGTTGGCTCCAGCGAATTGAGCGCGTCGATGCCGTTGACCGCATTGCCGCTTTCCAGAATGTCTTCCAGAATGCCGGCGGCGCGATCCGGCCCCATGGCGCGCGTCAGGATGTCGCGGATGTAGCTTGCCGATCCCAGGCTCACCGACAGGAACTGTTCCGCGTCGGTGCGGAACTCTTCCATGACTTGATTGACTTCCGAGCGCGTGACTTGCTTCATGGTGGCCATGGCCGTGCCCAGGCGCTGCACCTCGTCGCTATTGAGATGTTTGACCACCTCGGCCGCGCATTCTTCTCCCAGCGCCACCATCAGAATGGCGGCTTTCCTTAGCGAGTCGGACTTACTCATCATTGTCATTGATCCAGTTGCGGATCACCATGCTGACCGCGCGGGGATCTTGCTTGGCGATTTCGCGGATAGCGTTCAGATTGTCCTCATACGAGTCGATCTGTTTTTGGGTCTCTGCGGGCGCGGGGGTGATCTCGACCGCGGGCAAGGGGGCGATTGCCTCGTCACGAGCGCGCATGAGCGGCTTGACGATCTTGAACCACAGGAACGCCAGCAACAGCGCCAGGGCCAGGTATTGCGCGGCGGTGCGAGCCAGATCCAGATAGAACGGGTCTTTCCAAACCGGCAGCGCGGGCTCTACGTTATTGAACGGAACATTCGCGACCTTCAGCGTGTCGCCGCGCGTCTCGGAATAACCGATAGCTTCTTTGACCAGATGCTGTATCTGCTCGATCTCGGTGGCGTCCAGCGGTTGCAGCTTGCCTTCTTCGTCGGTGCGATAGTTGACGACGACGGCTACCGACAGGCGTTTGATTTGACCGACGGATTCCTTGATGTGGCTGATGGTGCGGTCGACCTCGTAATTGACGGTCGAGCTCATATTGGTACTGCTAGGCCCACGCTCTTGCGTGTCCGCGTTTTGTTGATTCTGCGGCGCCACGACGGCGGCCGCCGGCGCGGGCGGGGGTTCGTTGGCCAACGCACCGGGCACGCCCATGGCGGGCAGTACGCCACGCTGTGCCGAATTGTTGGTCTGCTCGCTGCGAACGGCGGCGAGTTCAGGCTTTTGATTGGGGCGATAGGTTTCGGACGTCTGCTCGCGCACGCTGAAGTCCAACAATGCGCTGACCTCGGTGTGAACGTTGCCCGCGCCCACGATAGGCGTGAGGATCGACAACACGCGCGACGCGGTGCGCTGTTCCAGTTCGCTGGTATAGCGCAGATGCGTCTCGTTGGCGCCCAAGCCTCCTAGTGATGCCTTGGACGACAGTAGGCGGCCGGTTTGATCGACGATCGAGACATTCTCTGGCGTCAGGTCCGGCACGCTGGAGGCCACCAGCCAGGCGATGGCGGCGATCTGGCCGTCGCCCAGCATGCGGCCCGGAGACAGCGTGAGCAGTACCGACGCGGTCGGTTGCTTGCGTTCGCGAACAAACAGCGTTTGCTTGGGGATAGCCAAATGCACGCGCGTCGTCTCAACCGAGGTCATGGCTTCGATCGAGCGGGCCAGTTCGCCTTCGATGGCGCGTTGATAAGTCACCTGTTCGGCGAACTGGCTGGCGCCGAACTTCGGGCTTTCCATGAGCTCGAAGCCGACATTGCCACCCTGCGGCAGGCCTTGTTCGGCTAGCTTCATGCGCGCTTCATGCACTTTATCGGCCGGCACGAGTATCGCGCCGCCGTTGTCCGAGAACCGATGGGGGACCTGCAGTTTGTCCAGGGCGGATACGATCGCGCCTCCGTCCTTATCACCCAGGTTAGAGAACAGTACCTTATAGTCAGGCGAACTGAACGCGATCGCCGCGCCCACAAACAGGGCCACCAACGCCGACGCGCCGGCCAGCTGCACGGGCCGAGACAGCTCCGCCACCCGCTTGAGGACGGGAAAACGTTCAGTCAGTTCCTGGAAACGACTCATCGTGCGCTCCCGCGGCCGGGGGCGCCAATGGCCGAGTTCAAATTCTGGTTGGGGTCAGACATACTGCACAGCGGTGGTCAGTGAGCGGGCATTATGCGGTGGCGGTCTAATTTCCCAAGGCCGGAGTAAAGCGGCTTTTTAGTGCCTTTTCATGCCTTTCTCTCGCCATCGCTAAAATCGCCGCGGCGAGCGGATGAAGCGGATAAAAGCTGGAAGAAGGCGCACTTTCCCGGGCTGTTGAACGCAATGGAAAACACGCACCGGCAGTACAGTGCAGGCTGTCTCCGAACCGCTAAGTTGGATATGTCTGCTCCGATCGCCTCCATCCAGTCTGTCCTTTACCAGATGAATCAAGTGGCCTCCATGGCCGCGCCGCGCCCGCTATCCATGCAGCGCACCGACGATGTGACCGGCACCGCGGCACCGGGCTTTGCGGCCGAATTCAAACTGGCTGTCGAACGCGTGTCCGCCGCGCAGAATCACGCCACGACGCAAGCGCGCCACTTCGAGCTGGGTACGCCCGGCGTGACCTTGAACGACGTGATGATCGATATGCAAAAGGCCAGTCTGGGCTTTCAATCGCTGGTTCAGGTCAGAAACAAGTTGGTGTCGGCGTATCAGACGATCGCCAGTATGCCGCTGTAAGGCATCGCGTCCAATGTGACGCCCATGGCTTCTGGCATGGCCCGGGCTGATCGCGCCGGGGCGGCTCTGGCGGCCAGGCCGGTCGTTTAGTCGTCCTGCCGCTCTTGCTGGGCGTCGATGGCATAAACCCAGGCCAACAGCTCCGCGATGACGGCATAGAGCGATTCTGGTATTTGTTGGTCCAGATCCAGCTGCATCAGCAAACTGACCAATTCTGGCGACTGATGCACGAACACGCCGTTGTCGCGCGCAATGCGGATGATGCTTTCGGCCACGGCGCCGTTGCCTTTGGCGATGGCCTTGGGTGCGGCTTGTCCCGCTTCATATTGCAGGGCGACTGCTTTTCGTCGGTCAGGCGTCGTCATGATCCACGCGTTTCAGAGTAATGTCACCCGGGCGCATTCCCGCGGATTCCAGCGTTTCGCGCAGCGTAGAAAGACGCTCTGCGAGTATCGCACCCTCGTCGGTCACATCCAGATGAATATCTACGTGCGGGCCAGCGATTCGGATTCGGGCCGATACTGCGCCCAGCGTCGGCAACTCCAAATCGATACGGGTGCGGCACGTGCGTTCTTCTGTGTCCGGCTCCTGACGTTGAGTCTTGTCGTCGCGCTCGGTGGGCGGTACGAAAATTTCCCACCGCATGGTTGCGCCGGGCCAGACCTGTCCTTGCCATTGAATAGGCTGCCCGGCGAGCAGGTCGAGTTGTTGACGCACCAGCGGGCGCAACTCCTCACGTACCTCGAGGTCATCAGCCTCGGGTAATGGGTGTCGGTGCTGCGGCTCATCCTCTAGAGGCGTGAGATGGGTCGAGCCGGCTTGCAGCTGCTCTAACAGATGCGATTCGTAGAACAACCCCGACTGAACGATTTGCCCCTTCAGTACGACCATCAAGGCCTGAGTCAGCGCGGACGAAAGCGGCTTGAGAAAGCTCGCTTGGGCTGCATTGTCTATGGACGCCGGCATGATGAATGGGGCAGGCGTCTGGTTCGCGGGCGGTTTGCTCGCTTGCGTTTGCACCTCTGGCTCGACCACGGCGGTCGCAACCGCCTGCGCGCGCAAGGACAGCACGGCGGTGACGAATAAGGGTTGTGCCTGGGTCACAGGCCCCGCGCCATGCGGAAACCCGTCGATCAGCGGGAGCAGTGTGCGTCCCACCGTGCTCAAGTGCGTCTTGGCCGACTGCGTTTCGAGCGCAGACTGAGCGACATCGGCGGATGCCAGCTTTATAGAGGTGGGAGCGGGGGGGCGCATGATATGGGTCAGATAGCGCGCGGGAGCGTTGGCTTGCCCCGGCTGCTTGGCCACAATTGTTTGCGCAAAGGCAAGCTTCGCCGTGCTGGATTCGTTGGCAGGTACCGTAGAGGCGGCTGAGGCGGGCGGTATCGCGCGCCCGCGTCCGGCCTTCGCCAGCTGCGTATGTGCGGCTAGGGGAATGCCGAGCGCGGACTCAATACGCTGCACGAGCAAGGTATTGAGGCCGGATAGTTTCACTGCAGCATGCTTCCGGAAGGAGTACCGTAAGCCCGCAACATGCACTTTTGCTTATTTAGCTGGACCAGCATTTGGCCCAGTCGAGCCAAGCCTGGCATAGCCAGGTCGCGTACCGCGGCATCATTGTTCAGTATCTGCCGCAATAGTTGCGCGCGATCCTCCCGGTTTTGCAGAGTTGCGAGCTGTGCCGCCGGGATGCCGCGCAATGTTTCCACGGTGTTGTAATAGGCTTGACCCAGTTCTATCAGGTGGTCCCAATCCTGGTCTTGCGCAGCGATGCGCATCGCACCCGTGATGGTGACGATCTGTTGATAGATCGCGATGACGGAGCTTTCAGATAGGGAGGCGGAAGTGGTTGGCATAGGGGTCGGGGTGCGAGTCTCGGGGGCCTGACTTGGTTGTTGGTTCTTAATAGTCGGCCTTCGTTTTGATTATGTAGACGCTTTGATGCGTGCCTGATGTTGGGGTTATGCCTGCAGTTGGCCCGTCGCCGCGTTCCAGGCGCTAGACAGATCATCCAACATCGCGAGCACAGTATTGAGATGTTCCGCGTTGGCTTGCACATTCGCCAACAGCAGGTGATGGGCCATGAGGTCATAGCTGAGGATAAGGCTTCTGGCGACTTCACCTTGCGACTCGTCGACGCTTGCCTTCAGACCCTGCAGAATGATGTCCAGCGCTTTTGATATGGCTGCGCCTCGCTCGCCCACCTGCCCCGCCTCGAGGTGAAACCGGGCCTTGGTGACGGATGAGCGGGCTGCATCAAACAGCATGCTGATCAGTTTCACGGGCGAGGCGCTTCGGACGGACGTTTCCAACCCCACCGTAGCATACGATTGGGCTAACCGGCGTGAGCCGCGGAGCGGGGTCGTCATCATGATCCGCTAGTTCCGAGGAGAGAAAGTTGTTGAGTGAGATAGGAACTCGTTGTGTTCATCTGCGCGACCAGTGCGTCCATTGCCGCGAATTGCTTGCGATAGACTTCGACTTGCGCGTCAATGCGGGCCTGTGCACTGGTGTATTGGCGTTCCAGATCTTTCAGCTGCTTTGACGCGCCTTCCGAGGCGGTCACCAGCAGACCCGCCTTGGCGTCGGTAAAGGAATCGGCGACGTCTATCGCTCTGGCGGCCACACCGGATTCCCCGCGGAACAAGGCCTGCACGTCCGCCGGTTTTTCGAGCATCGCCTTATTAAGGACAGCGTCATCAATCTTAAGTTGCCCGGATGAAGGGTCGGTGCGGATTCCAATCTGCGACAACATGCTGAACGCACCCGCACTGGACGTATTGTTCAGAATGTCGCTCATGCGGCCTTGAATCTTGCGGGCAAGTGAGTCGCCAGTTAGCGCGCTCGTGGTCTGGCTCTCCACATCGTACGCTGTGACTTGCTTGATTTTCTTCAGTACGTCGTTATAGCGGTCAATAAAGGTCTTGATCGCGTCTTTAACGCCCTGGGCGTCGCCCGATACGCTCAGTGAGTTCGTGGTTTCGCTTGTACCTTTCAAGACAAGCGTGACCCCGTCCAAGACGTTCGTTACGGTATTGCTTTGCGATGAGATGTCCACCCCATTGATTTCCAGCGACGCATTGGAGGCGGCCGATTCCGTGACGGTAGAGCCCGCGGAGCCAAATTGCATCAACGCATCGAGTGCCGTGTTGCCGCTGACTGAAATGTTCGTCACTGCCGCGTCCGAGCCTGTTTTTGTGCTGGTAAGGATCAGCTGGTAGGGGGTGTCGGAACCGTTATTTAAGATCGTGGCCCGTACGCCCAGATTCTCCTGGCCGTTGATGGCCGCGACGATATCGTTTAGCGACGTGCCGGTGGCGGCCAAGTCGAGCTCCTTGCTCTGGCCATCTATTGTGAAACTGATTTTGCCGCCCGAGCCGATGGCTTCTGTACGGCTGGCTTGACCCGTCATCACCAGCGATTGCGCGGTGGCCAGGGCGTTTACCTTGATGCGATAGTCGCCAGCCAGCGCGCCGGTAGTCGCCGTAGCCGTGAAGTCCGAGCCGACGACGGTCGTCTTCATACTGTCGAAGGCGTCTGCCGACAGTGTCTTGGCCGCGGTGCTCATGTACGTCAGTTCGTTCTTCAACTGGCCATAAGCGGTAATTCTCGCGTTGACGCTATCTTGCCGGGTGGTGATCACGGTCAGTTTGGACTCCTCGCTGGTGCGCAAGTTGTCCAGCAGTTCCGCCAGAGGCAGATTCGAGCCCACGCCGATCGATGAAATAGCCATGAAGTTCTCCTAACAGTTGGAATTTTCTCGCGGGCGCATCAAGCATGATCGACACGAAAGCAGTCAATTAGCATGCCAATTCATAGATTCAGTTCGCGCGTATTCGGCGCTATTTCTTGATTACGGCATGGCTTTGGAAAAATTTAGCCCGGGCTATCCGGACAGTGGGTGTAATCGCGCGAATTGCCGGCCAATTAGGGCTTAGCTCTGCCAGAAAGCCCCCTGACACTCGCCCGATAATGCTCGCCGGTATACACGAGTCTCATCCAAGCATGACATCGCCCACCGAAGCGCTCATCCAGGAGCACGCGCCGCTTGTTCGTCGGCTCGCCCTGAAACTGGCGACCAAACTGCCCGCCAATGTCGAGCTCGACGATCTGATCCAGTCCGGCATGATGGGGCTGCTCGATGCCGCGAAAAAATACGAGAAGGGCAGGGGCGCGCAATTTACCAGTTATGCGATCACCCGCATCAATGGCTCGATGCTCGACGAGCTGCGCCGGCAGGACTGGCTGCCACGCAGCGCGCGGGCTCGCTCGCGGCAGATCGAAGCCGCGATGCAGTCACTCGAACAAGAGTTGGGGCGTAGCGCGACCGAGCAGGAGATCGCCGAGCATCTTGGGATCAACACCGAGGACTTTCATAGTCTGCTCGATGAGGCCCAAGGTATTCAGCTGGTGCATTACGAGGACCTCGCTGGCGGGCATACCGATTCGAGCATGGCGCATGGCGGCATGCTCGATAGTCTGGTCAGCGAAGATGCCACGCCGTTGGATGCGCTGCTAGGAGGGGAGTTCCGGCACTGCCTGGCACAGGCTATCGCGAGCCTGCCAGAAAAAGAAAAGCTGGTGCTGCATCTGGCCTACGAGCAAGATCTCAACTTCGCCGAAATCAGCGAGGTCTTGAACCTGAGCCGCGGGCGTATATCTCAGATAAAGACGCAGGCAGTATTGCGCCTGCGCGCCGCGTTAAACGAGATGCATTGGACTGCGATGCCAGAAGAGACGGCGCTCTCGCTGGTTTGTTGAGCGAAAAATAATTCAACGGTTCCCTAAACATTTTTTGGCTGCCGACGATAACCTCCTTGAAGCCTGAATCTTGAGGCTTTCGGATGTAGTCCAAAAATTTTTCTGGAGCCCACCATGGCCGTTATCAATACCAATATTCTGGCGCTGAACTCGCAGACCAACCTGAACCGCTCGGCTTCGGCATTGGGCAGCGCCATCGAGCGCTTGTCCTCGGGCCTGCGCATCAACAGCGCCAAGGATGACGCTGCGGGTCAAGCGATTGCGAACCGCATGACCGCGCAAGTCAAGGGCATGGCGCAAGCCGCTCGTAACGCAAACGATGGTATTTCGCTCGCGCAGACCGCTGAAGGTTCGCTGAACCAAATCACCGACAACTTGCAACGGATTCGTGAACTGACTGTGCAAGCACAGAACGGCACCAACACCGATGCGGATCTGCAGTCTATCCAGGACGAAGTCAACCAACGCTTGCAAGAAATCGATCGCGTGGCCGACACCACGTCGTTTAACGGCAAGAGCTTGCTCAAGAGCGACGCGACGCTGACCACCTATGATGCGGACACGGGTTTTGTCGATCAGGCTGGTACCGCCGCTACGGAAAAGTCCAAGTTCTCCATCCAAGTCGGCGCGAACGATACCGAGGTCATCTCCGTTGAGATCAGCGCTGCCGATACCGCCAGCCTGGGGATTGCCGGCTTCATCGTGGCCGATTTCGAGGACGCCGCCGGTACCGCGCAAACGGGTACTACCGACCCGCTCGCCACGCTTGACGCAGCGATCTCGAAGGTGGATGCCACGCGCAGCAACCTGGGTGCGGTACAGAACCGTTTCCAATCGACGATTTCTACGTTGAACAACACCGTCAACAACCTGTCCGCAGCTCGTTCGCGTATCGAAGACGCCGACTACGCCGTCGAAGTGTCGAACATGACGCGCGCTCAGATCCTGCAACAAGCGGGTACCTCGGTTCTGGCCCAGGCCAACCAAGTGCCGCAAGGCGTTCTGTCGCTGCTGCGTTAATCCCCTGCGGCGTGAAGGGCGTCATGCGCCCTTCCATAGAACGATTAGAACCGCCATCTCCGCCGGAGTGGCGGTTTTTGTTTCCTATCGTAGAAAATCCTTATGAACGCGCGGACTCGGCGCAAAACCGTCGCGGGGAACCCGTAATCCTTACGTTCATAAGGATTTTCTTGCATGATCCCACGCAATCAAGCAAAATCCTCACGAACGTGAGGATGCCATGCAGATAACGATCCCCAACGCCGCCACCATCGGCGCCATCATCCGCGCCACCCGCAAGGTGCAAAAAATTCGTCAGGATGACGCCGCAGGCAGTATAGGCGTCAGCGAAAACTTCCTCGGAAAAGTCGAGCGCGGCAGCGACTCGGTTCAATGGGGCAAGCTATTCCAGGTTCTCGAGGGCCTGGGCGTGCGGGTCATCGTCGACGTGCCCGACGCCGTCGCCGCAGAGCTAGACGGCGCGATTAACACCGGGAAACAACCGTGACGGCGCGATCGCTGATCGCCTCGATCGACCAGCACGAGGTCGGCACCCTGGAGGAAGTCAACGGCCTCTGGTCGTTTCGCTACGCCCGCGCATGGCTCGATGATCCCCGTCACTTCCCGTTAAGCCCGCACCTTCCTCTGTCGTTCGACGCCATCGTCGATGGCGCCTCCGTGCGTCCTGTGCAGTGGTACTTCGATAACCTGCTACCCGAGGAAGGACAGCGCATACTCCTCGCGCAAGACGCACGGCTGCAGGCGGCCGATGCGTTTGGACTACTGGCCTCGTACGGCGCCGAATCCGCGGGATCGCTGACCTTATTGCCGCCCGGACGCACGCAGGATGCTCCCGAACCCTTGCGCCCGCTATCGGATGATGCCCTGTACACCCGCATCCGCCATCTACCGAAAATCCCCTTGACCCAAGGCGCCGTCAAACGCATGTCACTCGCGGGCGCCCAGCACAAGCTGGCGGTGGTGCTTCGTGACGACGCGTTGTACGAACCTGCGGGTGCCACGCCATCAACGCATATCCTCAAGCCAGACCACCCGGACGAAGACTATGCGCATTCGGTCATTAACGAATGGTTCGTCATGCGTCTGGCCCGTCGCCTTGGTCTCGTCGTGCCCGACGTGCATCGGCGCTACGTGCCATCACCGGTGTATCTGATCGATCGGTTCGATCGCGTCGCGGACACACACGGCTGGCACCGGCGCCATGCGATCGACGCGTGCCAACTGCTGGGCTTGGACCGCAGCTTCAAGTATTCCGAAGGACGCGTGGAGAACCTCGCCGCTTTGGCCGCCGCATGTAGAAGTCCCGCCGTCGCGCGCGCCCGGCTCTATGGATGGCTGGTGTTCAATGTGCTGGTCGGCAATGCCGATGCCCACCTTAAGAACCTGAGCTTTCTCGTCTCGCACGATGGGGTGCAGCTGGCGCCGTTCTACGATCTGCTCAGCGTCGCCGCCTACGACACGCCGGCATTCGACAAGACCGGCTGGCCCGACACGACGCAGCTGGCATGGCCCCTGCTGGATGTCCGTCAGTTTGCACAGGTAGACCGAAAATTATTGTTGGAGGCCGGAGCGGCGTTGCATCTGAATCGAGGCACGGCGCAACGCATTATGGATAGTCTGGTGCGCAAGGTGCTGCCCGAAAGCGAAGCCCTCTACGCGGAGACGCAAGCCGAGAATACCCGCCTCATCGCGGCGCAACCCGAGCTCGCGGCGACGATGGCGGGCGAGGCTCGCTGCTTGCGGACCATCATTCATTCCGTCATTAAAACCATGGTGCAGCGCTTGGCGTGATCACATCGCGAGGCCGCAAGCCATTCCCTGTATCATTTCCCCGTCAATCAATGTTGGAGACACCATGGCGGCATCTCGCACCAAGAAACCGGAAGACCCCGAGATCGATCCGACCCAGTTGCTGGCCTATCGCGTGCTGACGCTGAGTCAGCTGCTGAATCGTGGCATCGAGGTGATTCTGGAATCGGACCTGGGCCTATCCGTTCGTCAATGGCGCGTGGTGCTCTGCATCGCCACGCGCGGGCCGCAATCGGTACAAGACATCGCCGATTTTTGCCGATATGACAAAAGCCAAGTCAGCCGCGCGGTGGCCGAGTTGCTCGAAAAGAAGCTCGTGGCCACCGGCGCCAGCCCGACCGACGGGCGCCGCGTACTGGTACGCCTGACCGCGGCAGGGCGGGAGAAATTCAAGCGCGGCATGCCGCTTAGCCTGGCCCGGCAAGAGCGCCTGGCCAGCTGCCTGAGCCGAACTCAGTTGCAAACCTTCGATAAAGCCCTGCAAACGCTGATTCAGCAGGCCGAGGTGATGCTGCAAGAAGCGCACGATCAGCGGGGCTGAGCCCGCTCATCGTACGCCGGCGTCAATCACCAGCCACCGGCGTGACCGTCCTTGCGGTGGTCCGACGCGCCCAGGTAGCCATCCACCAAACGGGCAATCGCCTGCGATCCGCCGAACTCGTCAGAGAAACGGGGCGCCACTTCGATTTTGTGGCCCTTTTCGCGCAGGGCGGCAACCACATCGCTCGGGAAGTTCCATTCCACCAGCACAGTGACGTTGTCTTCCAGAATGCGCCAGCGCGGCGCATCGATCACGGCTTGTGGGTTTTGGCCGTGTGCGATGCGCGCGGTCACCTGCATGTGACCTTGCGCCTGCAAGGATCCGCCCATCACGCCAAAGCTCATCAGCGGCTTGCCATCGCGCATCAAGAAGCCGGGGATGATGGTGTGGAACGGACGCTTGCGCGGGCCGACCTGGTTAGGATGACCAGGCAGCAGATTGAAGCCCCAGCCCCGATTATGCAGCGCGATACCCGTGCCGGGCACGACCAACCCCGAGCCGAAGCCTTTGAAGTTGGACTGAATGAACGACACCATCATGCCGCTGGCATCGGCCGTGGTCAGATAGGTGGTGCCGCCTTTTAATGGCAGCCCGGGACCGGGGTAGCGGGCTTGTGCCGGGTCGATTTCTTGCGCCCGCGACGCCAGATACGCCGGATTCAACAGCGCCTGGGCATCGACTTCATGCATATAGCGGGGGTCGGCGACATAACGATGCATGTCCGCCAACGCCAGCTTCATGGCTTCGATCTGCGCATGGAAGTACTCCGTGGAATCGACCGGCAGACCCGGTGCGCCGAAGGCGTCGAGCATGCCCAGCGCCATCAGCGCGCCAATGCCTTGGCCGTTGGGGCCGATTTCGTGTAGCTCGATGTCCTGATAACGCTGCGAGATCGGCTGCACCCAATCGACCTCATGCGCTTCCAGATCGGCACGGGTGAGGGCGCCGCCTGTTGCCTGGGCATAGGCCGCTATGCGGTCCGCCAAAGCGCCACGGTAGAACGACTCGCCTTCGCTGCGGGCGATTTCCTCCAGGGTAGCGGCCTGGCCGGGGCAGATGTAACGCTGGCCGGGGGCCGGTGCATGGCCGCCGGGCGCAAAGGCCTCGACGAATCCGGGAATGTGTTTGATATCGGCGATCTGGGTTTCCCACTGGCGGCTGGCGATCGGTGTCACGATGTAGCCATCCCGCGCATAGCGGATCGCGGCTTTGAACAAATCTGCGAAAGGCAACTTGCCAAATCGCTTGGATAGCGCCACCCAGCCCGAGACGGCGCCAGGCACCGTCACCGAATCCCACCCGCGCGACGGCATCTGATCGTATTTAGAAAAATACTCCGGCGTCCAAGCCTGCGGCGAGCGCCCGGAAGCATTCAGGCCGTGCAATTGTTCGCCATCCCAAATAATGGCGAACAAATCCCCACCGATGCCGTTCATGCACGGGGCGACCACTGTCATCGCGATGCCGGCGGCCACCGCGGCATCGACCGCGTTGCCGCCGGCAGCCAGGGCCTGCAGCGCGGCCTGCGTGGCTAAGGGCTGTTCCGTGCACGCGACGTTTTCAGCCAGCACCGGCATGCGTTGCGAGGTGTAGGGAAAGGCCCATTGCGAGCCGTTAAATGAAGCCATGCTGATTCCTGAAGTAAATATCGGCTTAGTTGGATGCGGTTCCCAGCTTTTTCGCGAGATTCGGCCACAGGGCGAATTCTTTCGCGAGCTGCGGGCGCAGTTCTTCGGGGGCGGTGAAGCGGGCCACAATGCCGTTGTTCTGCAAGGTGGCGATCACCTCGTCGTTGGCGACGGCTTGACGCACGGCGTCGGTCAGCACATTGAGGTTCGCGGGCGGGGTATTGGCCGGCGCCAGCAGCACGAAAGCGTTGTCGGCCTTCAGGTCATAGCCGAGCTCAGCCATGGTGGGGACGTCGGGCAACTGCGGCACGCGGTTGCTGGCCGCGGTGGCCAGGGGCACCAGCTTGCCGGCGCGAACATGGGGTAGCACCGACGAAACGCTGTCGAACATCATGCTTGTTTCACCGGTGATCAATCCGGGTATCGCTTCGGAACTGCCTTTGTACGGGACATGCGATGCCGACACGCCAGCGCCGTCCAGAAACACTGCTGACTCGATATGGGACAACGATCCGGCTCCCTGCGACGCGTAGTGATAGTGGCCGGGACGGCTTTTCAGCAGTTCCACCAGTTCTTTGACGGACTTCACGCCCAGCGACGGCGGGACGACCAGCATATGCGGTGCGTCGGCCATGCCGGCCACGGCCGAGAAATCGCGTTCGATATCCGGCAGGTCCTTATAGGTCACGCTGGCAATCGCCACGCCCGCCAGCGGGACCAGGCCGATGGTGTAGCCATCGGGCGCGGCATTCGCCAGATTCTTGTAGCCGATGGTCGTCGCCGCGCCGGGCTTGTTCTCGACGATGACTTGCTGATTCAGCGTCTGCGACATGTGTCGCGCAATCGCACGCGCCGAGGTGTCCCCCGCACCGCCGGGCGGGGCGGGGACGATCAGTTTTACGGGCTTGGCCGGAAAATCGGCCTGGGCGCCTGGCGCCTGGGCCATAGCCGGCGCCATACCGGCCGCCAGTCCAAAGCCCACCACACATTGAAGCAGTTTACGCAAAACAGGGGTAACGCCGGTCAGACTCGTCATCGATCGCTCCTGGGCAAAGGGCCCGGCGGCTGCAGGACTCGCGCCGCTTCTATGGTGGCCCGTGGAGCGGATCATATCGATGAGATAGTTGCTACGTCAACTAGATTGACGGCGAGGTGGCACGTTCTTTTCCGCACGTCGTCGTGTGGTGGCGCCGACCGGCAGGCGGCATTTCTGCTGCCACAGACGCACAATCAGCACCGATCCGTGCGGGGACGGGCGACGCCCGTCAGGGTTTGAGTATGTTTCCTTGCAGCGCGTCACGCGCGGCCGTGAGCCCGAGTGCGGCAAGATTGTTTAGTCTTGTCAAATTGGTGGCGTTAAAGGGGTTGGTTGCTAGTTCGAATACCACCGGATACGGATCCAGGCCCGCTTTCAACAGGAATTGCAACTTCGCGCTGACGTCGTCGCGAGGCGGGTTACCACTCAATTCCATTAAGGCATTCTTGCCCGCCTCCGGATGCTGACTCAGTAGCCGTCTTGTTGCTTCCTCCAGCCCCAAGTGGGCGGTCAGCAGCAGCGTCGCGGTGATGTTGGCACCGCGTAACATCAGGCAATCTTGAGCCAGTGCACGGACATAGGGCTCGGTGAGTGCCTTGTACGCCCGCAGCTGTGCATCATAAACCTTGTAGGGCATCCATGACATCAGCCGCGCGGCGGCTTCGTATCGTTTGGTTTGTAGCGCGATGAAAAACGCACGACAGATATCCGCGCCGATTTCATGCAACCGTTTCGCGCGCTCGGCGTCGTGCCTGAGGGCGGACTCCAGCAGCGCCCATGATCCGCAGGTCAGGTTGGGTATGAATTTCGCGGCCAGATCCCATTGGTCCCTCAGCGTCAACGCGAACAACACTTGGTTCTGAAGCGAGTGTCTTTCGGGATCGTCGGTGAGTAGATCGGCTTCAGACTCGTCTGGGTATCTAATGGCTTCACTGGCCTGAATCAAACCCTTGGCCTGCCACCAGTTCGGTTCCGCTACGCTCACTGTCGCTATGAGTGCCTCGGCGGCGTCCAGGCCGCATGTAATAAGCATCGCGGCCACACGTGGCCGCTCTAAGTCGACCAGAGTCTTGAGGGCCCTCACCGCCATATCCGTATTTTTCGGGTCGTGAATGAGCATGCTTAGTTCATCGGCAGCGCTTTCATTCGCAGCGTTAATCATCCGTCTGACGATGTCGTCGCCGCTCGACTGACTGACCCTCTGGATTAGCTTCCGAAAGCCTTGGCGCTGGTCATCGTCAAGCAAGTTGGCATCGGCTCCAGCGAGAACCAGGAGTCGCACCGCTTTGGCGTTGCTCAATCTCCGTGCGGGATCGGAGTCGTTCTGCAGCCGTTCCAGTAGTGCGGCGGTAGGTACGCCGGCTGCCACGAGTTTTTGTGCCAGTGCCAGATTGCCGTGATGGACCACGGTTTCCAGCGCATGTTCGGGCACTACGCCAAGTTTCTGGAGTTCTTTTATCGTGTGAACAGAGCACTGCGCGATATCGCGCAGACTCAGCGGGGTGCTAGGATTCCATTGACGCAATTTCCGTACAGCCGTAGACATACCGCGCTGGTCGAACCAAAACAGCGCTTCTCTTTCCCACCTTGGGGGCAATTTGGAATCTTCTCGACCTTTGCTAAGTGAAGCGAGGGCATAAGTCCTAGCCGAATCAGGTCCGTACCACCCGGGTTGGTTCGTGATCAGCTTCGTCAGTACGCTTGCGTAGTCCACGCCGCTTTGCAGCAAGAACTGCACGGTGCTTGAATCCAGCCTCTCGGCTGCTAGCATCAGCTGTTCGGACCAGTTGTGGCCCACGAGCGCCATCAACTCTACCGCCCGGTGCATACGCTGAGCGATCGCATATTGAAACATCAATGCATTGTCAATTCCCCGACTGCCTAGAAAGGTAACCGCTTCGTGCACATGCGCGCGGGACTGCATGGGTAGGTTGTATAGCCGGGCCATGGCATAGGATGGTTTTGCATCGGCCGCGATCAGTCGTTCACTGATCCGCTCATGGCTTGCTTGCATGACGCAATGCGCGAGCATTTCAGACAGGTCATCCTTGGCCCCGGCGCTTAATAAATTATCGATCAAGTCGACACTGATTCGCGAGGGCGCCTCCACGGCATATCGAAGCGGAGTTCTTCCATGAATATCCCGGTGATTGACTAAACTCGTTGCCCAGCCATTGTTGGGATCGAGCAAAAAGCGCGCGATGGCCATGTGTCCGCCGGCGATCGCCTTATGCAGGCAGTTTTCTTTGTGATCGAAGCGGAGTGCGGGGATACTGGACAATGTTCCCGTCGCGAAGCGCTGGAATTGTTCTGTCGCCCCTTTGGCAATCAAGTCGGCTGCCTGGTTTTCCTGGGCTTTCTGAGTGGTCAGGTTGTTAGGGGGCGAAGCCTGCTGGTCTTTCAGTGCCGGCCGAAAATTAGCAGGTTTCTTTACAAAGCGGCGGGGGATCATTGCGAGTTTCCAAAGAAGCGGGCGTAAAGCCTTGCGGGGCTCCAATACAACACGCCCACTACGCGACGTTTGGGGCCTTCGAAAGAATAGGACGAATGCCATTCGCCCGGTCAGCGAAATATCGGCGCCAGTATCAGGGCTTGAATATTTTTTGCTTTAACGCGTTACGCGCGGCCATCAGCCCGAGCGCATCCAAGTTGCGCAACCGGGTCATGTTCGCGATGTCCTCCCGGTCCCGAGCCAGTTCCTCTACCAGAGGGCTCGGGTCTAGGCCGGCGTCCAGCAGAAACTGCAGCGTCGCGCTCTCGGCGGGGCTGGATGCTCCACGGCTCAGCACCTCCAGGATGGTTATCCCGGCTTCTGGATGTTGTTGCAACAACTGTTTTGCGGTTTTTTCATCTTTCAGTCGGACAGCGTCCTGCAGCCTCAAGGTGAGATCGATGCCGCGCAGCATCAGGACGTCTTCAGCCAGTGCGATGTCATTAGGAAGCGTCAATGCATGCAATGCTCGCAGTCTTGCGTTATCCAGGCTAAAGGGCGCATATGCCATGACTCTGGCGGCGGCTTCGTATCGCTTGGTTTTGATCGCGATGATGAACGCGCCGATGATATCTGCCCCGGCATCGTGCAACCGTTTCACTCGCTCAGCGTCCTGCCTCAGCACGCACTCCAGGACCGCCCAAGATCCGTCTGTCAGTCGCGGTATGAATTTTTTGACCACGTCCCATTTGTCCTGCAGCGTTAACTCCAACAAGACCTTGTTTTGAAAAGCGTGTCGGCCGAACTCGTCATATCGGTCAAAGCCGTCGCCTTGGCCCCGGTTGTTGACCTCATCTGGATAGGTATTGGCGTTAGCCGCCCGAACCAGGCTGTCAGCCAACGTCCAGTCTGGTTCCGCGACGCTGACGGTCTCTTTAAGCGCTTCGGCGGCGTTCAGTCCGCAGTTGATAATTGTCGCGGCCGCCCGCGGTCTTCCCAGCTCGACCAAAGCTTTGAGCATCGCTAATGCCTCGGGCACATTTTCCGGCTTGTCCAGTATCATGGCGAGTTCGTCGAATATGGCCGCACCGGCCCGTTTCTCCCAGGGGAACAAGGCCAGCGATATACCGACGTCTGATGGCGTCATCCGACGCACACGCTCTTTGATCTGCCGATATTCCTGGTAAGCCCCCGGATCCGCGACGCGGCGCGTAAGTAGCTGAGGATCGGCGCCAGCGAGAACCAGTAAGCGTGCCGCCGCGACGTTGTACCGCCTCGCTTTCGGGTTAACGTCGGCCGGCAGCTTGTCCATTGTAGGTGCGGTGGGTACCCCGGCTGCCACAAGTCTTCTCGCCTGGACTAGATGCCCGGTACGAATCAACTCCTCCAGAGAGTCCTTAGGTACCACATGCTGTTCTAGGAGCTCATCAATCGTGGCGACAGAACACCGCGCGATTTCGCGCAGGCTCAGTGAGAGATATGGCGCCCACTGTCCCAATTTACTCACCGCCGTGGACATGCCGCGCCGGTCGAACCAGAACAGTGCTTCTTTTTCCCACGTGGGGGGAAGCTTCAGGTTGCGTCGCTCGACGTGAATGAACGCCAGCGTTATGAAGGTCTTTGAGCCGGAATTATTTGGCACAGAACCGTCTGTTATCAGTTTGGTTATTACCCCTGAGTAGTCCATCCCACTCCGGAGCATGAACTGCACGGTACCTTCGTCACGTTCCCAGGCTGCTCGCGTAAACTGTCCGGACCAGTCATGGCCGAGAAGCGTCATTAGCGCTACTGCGCGATGCAGCCGGTGCTCTATTGCGTATTTAAATATCGGTGCGTTGTCGAATCCCTGGCTTCTGAGAAAGGACATCGCCTCGCGCGCATGCTCGCGGCAATGTATGGGTTGGTTGTAGAGCCAGGCCATGGCGTAGGATGGGTGCGCGTTGGCCGCGATCAATCGTTTGCTGATCGGTTCGTGATCCTTGCGCATGACGCAATGCGCCAGCATTTCAGAAAGATTATCTTCGGCCCCGGCATTGAGCAGGGCATCGACCAACTCAGGACCGAGTGCCCACGGCGTCTCTACCGCACACCGCAGCGGCGTTCTGCCCGCAATATCTCGATGATTGACCAAACGCTGCGCCCAGCCATTTACGGGATCGAGCAGAAAGGACACGATGTCCATGCTTCGGCATGCGATGGCCTTATGCAGGCAATTGTCTTGCCGATTGAAACGAAGGGCCGGGAGATCGGCCGATATCCCGGCCGCGAAACTCCGAAATTGTTTCGCCGCCCTTCGGCCAATCAAGTCGGCTGCCTGAGTTGCCAGGGGGTTCGTTGTCGCATCATTGCGTAGCGCCAGTAAAAGCTGGCAATCAGCAGAATTCTTTGTTGTAGATCGGGCGGGTATCATTCGCAGTCTCCGAAAAAGCCGGCGTAAAGCCTTGCGGGACTCCAATACAACATACCCACCACGCGGCGCTTGCAGCGTTCGGTGGAATAGGACGAATGCACTTCGCCTGGGCAGAGACTGATCAGTGCTTGGCGATTTTTCGTTTCAAGCCGTCAAGCGCGTGCGGGATTCCGAGCGCGGCCAGGGTCTGCAACCTGCTGGTGTTGGGCTGGTTTTTCCGGTCCCGAGATAATTCAGTGACGATAGGTTTGTAGTCCAAGCCCACTTTCAGCAAGAATTGCAACGTTGCTCGCTTGTCATCGTTGGGTAATCCCCTTGTGAGCTCCTCTAAGATAAATGTCCCTGCCTCCGGACGCTGTCGCAGAAGTTGTGCCGCGGTTATCTCGTCTCCGCGACTGATGACATCCTTCAGTATTGAGGTGATTTGAGCGCCGCTGACGATAAAGGCGTCTCGAACCAATGCTTTGAGATCGCTATCGAGTGTGGACCTCAACATCCGCTGTTGCATTTCGTTGGCCTTGTGCGAGGCCCATGACATGAGTGTCGCTGCGGCTTCGAAGCGCGCCGTCATTAGCGCGAGGACGAATGCGCTACAGCTGTCTGCCCCGGCATTGTCCAGCTGCTTCGCGCGCACAGCGTCGCCCCTGAGGACACATTCCAAGACAGCCCACGATCCGTCGGTGAGTCGAGGCACCATCTTCTGGACCAGGTCCCATTGGTCCGCGAGCGTTAACTCTAACAGCACCTGGTTTTGAAGCGTGTTTCGACCCAAGGCGTCGTCTCGGCCGAGGTTGGCGTGTCGGTAGGCGACTGTGAACTCGTCGCTATAGCAAATGGCGGCAGCAGCCTCGATCAAGCTCTGTGCCATCGACCAGTCGGGTGGCGTTGCGCTCACTGCTGCCTTGAGCGCTTGGCCGGCATTCAAGCCGCATTTAAGGAATGCAGATGCCTCCCCAGGCAGATTCAATTCAATCAGAGTCCTCAGGCGCGCTAACGCGTGGCTTGTATTTGTCGGCTCGTTAAGAAGCGCGGCTAGTACGTCGAGTTTTTTTACCGGAGCATTGAAGTTTGAGGGGAAGTCGGCAATCCATGCTTGCCCTCTGGTGGGATCCGACTCACCCACGGAATGCGCCAGCCTCTGATATTCGAAGAGATAATCTTTGTTGAGGCGTTCTGGATCGACTCCGGCGAGAATCAGCAAACGGGCTGCGATGACATTGGGCCAATTCAAATGCGCATAGGGATGCACGGCTTGAATTTTTTTTAATAGCGCCGCCGTGGGCGCGCCGGCTGCAACCAGTTTTTTGGCCTGGACAACATTCCCGTCACGAATCAGCGTATCCAGGGCATCATCGGGAAGCGCGTTTACTGATATGAGCGATTTAATCGTTTCAACTGAGCAGTGCGCGATATCACGCAGCCGCAGCATTGGAGCAAGAGGCTCGCGTTTTGCCAATTCCTGCAGCGCCCCAGGCATACCGCACTTGGCGAACCACAACAGCGCCTGTTTTTCCCCCGTCGGCGGTTGAGCCATTTCTTTTCGCGCGTTGATAAGACAATCGACGGCCCGGTTACTGGGCGTGTCAGGATGGGGTTGGCCATGGCAGGCTGGGATCAGCCTCGTCAATACTTGTGTATAGTCGATGTCAGTACTGATCAACAACCGCAGGGCGTTCATGTCCCCTTCCGCGGCGGCTTGCGTGAGTCGTTCTGACCAGTTATGGCCTAGAAGCGTCATTAGCTTTATTGTTCGGGACAGACGGTTAGCTACTGCATACTTAAACATCAACGCGTGGTCAATGTTGTAGCGGCTGAGAAAGCACACCGCTTCGCGCCCGTGCCCCGTTGGCAGTACGGGTTTGTTGTACAGCAGGGCCAAAGCGTAGGAGGGATTTGCCTTGGCCGCGATTAATCGTTCGCTAAATAATTCGTGCTTATCGTGCACGACGCACATTGCCAGTATTTTGGAAAGGTCGTCCTTGGTCGCGTGCAGCAGTGCATCGATCAACTCGGACCCGGTGTGTTCGGGGCGCGTCACTGCATAGTGCAGTGGTGTCATTTCCCAGTCATCTTTGTGGTCGACTAGACTCTGCGCCCAACCATTGGCGGGATCGAGTAGAAACAGTGCAATGTCTGTCCGTTCGTATATAAGCGCCTCATGTAGGCAGTTTCGCCTATTGAAGCGCAGGCCTGGAATATCGGGCGATGTCTGTGCAACAAAATCCCTGAATTCGTCGATCGTCCCGTTAATGATTAAGCCTAGCGCCCGACCTTCCAGGGAGCGAGTTGGCGCATGGTTCTGCTGCGGGAGTAAAGGCTGGCGACTAGCGGAATTCGTCGTCGTTGAACGGGTGGGCTCCATTGAAAGTCTCCGAAAAAGCGGGCGTAAAGCCGTGCGGGACTCCAATACAACATACCCACCGTGCCACTTTTTGAAGCCTTCCGTGAAATAGGACGAAGGTACTTCGCCCAGGGCTACGGCGCCGTGCGTATGCGCCGTATCGTTGCTGGCGGACGGGCTTTCTTACAGGCTTACCTGTTTAGTTTATTGTCGCCGTCCGCTGCGCACATCAGAGAAATATCAGTGCCAATATTCCCAACACCAATGCCCACTTCATTGCGTAGTACAAGGGTTTGCTGCGCTTTTTCACGCGTTTGCCAAACCGTCGCACCGCGTAAACGGTACCGAATATCCGGTTAATGCCGCCGGTACGATCGCCTTCCTGGTTTGGCGAGGCCGCGGCACGCAGCAGCAAGGTGCCGAGGAAATGGTTGACCGCTTGCGCCCAGCGGTAACGCATGGGCCGTTCGATGTCGGCGAACAGAATAATCCGGTTGGTATCGGCACGGTTCTCTGCGTAGTGGATGAACGTCTCATCGAACATCACGGCTTCGCCATCGCGCCAGTAGTAAGTCTGTCCGTCGACGTCGATGTAGCAGTCCGGGCTATTCGGCGTGATCAGCCCCAGGTGAAAGCGCAACGATCCGGCATAGGGGTCGCGATGGCGGGGCAGACGGCTACCGGGAGGCAAGGCCGCGAACATGGCGGCCTTGACGCTGGGCAGATCCGCCACCAAGCGCGTGGTGAGCGGGCACAGCGCGACGGCCGAGGCGGGATCGCTGCCATACCATTTCAAATAAAACCTTTTCCAGCCGCTTTTGAAGAACGAGTTAAAGCCCGCGTCGTTATATTTGTCGGAGGCGCGGATATGACCCTCGCTGAACAACTGCTCGGCCTCGGCGCGGATTTCCTGCCAACGGTCGATCAGCACCTTCAGTTCGGGAAAGTCCGCGAGATCCAGATAGGGCTTATTCGGTACGCGCGAAAACGCGTACATAAAGCAATTGATCGGCGCGGTGAAGGTGGAATGATCCAGCGCTTGCCGCGAAAACCGGTGTCGGACGCGGCCGCGGAAATGCACCGCCAGCGCACAGACGACAAATACCGCCAATATCCACCATTTCATAATGCACCCAAGTTCCCCATCGCGGACGCGATGGGGTCAGTTTACCAATCGCCGGGAATTTACGACGATGGGAAACAATGCGCAACTTGATGCACGTATTTTTTACCGGTGTAGCAAGAAGTTCCGTCGCCTGCCTCGAGCGGCCAGGCGGGCGGCGATTTGACGACCAGGGCGCCCGGCGCGATGCGCCCTACGAAGCCGGTTATCCGTAAACAGGCTCGCCGTTCTGCCCGACGGCCTTCACCTGGCGCAGAATCCGATGGGCAGCCTTTTCCGCCTCGTCGAGCTCGAAATAGGACGAAGCGTGAGGCGGATGCCAGACGCGTTCGGTGCCCACTGGCCCGGCGCCTTCGGGACGAGTCGCTACCCGTATAGCGAAACTTCCCTCAGTGGCCATAACCACGTCGCAGAAAACTCGGTAGCCGTTACGGCGAACTCCTGTAGCGATGTTCATTATGTTTCTTCCTCGAACTTTATGAAGCACGATTGCTGGAAACGCTACAGCAAGTACCGTGCCCACGACTGTTCAAGGAGGAGTTTCTCGCTGAAGCGGACCGTTTCCATCGCCCGCTGCGGGTGGGAAAGCCTGGCTTTGCCTGGACTACTACGCCGTCGATACCTTGGCGGCAGGCTTTTCGGCGACAAAATGCCGGCGCTGAGTCGCCAAGGCCAGCCCGACGAACAGGGCTGGCAAGACGATCAATATAAATGCAACCCTGTAGCTCCCCATTAGCGTAGCCATCGCGCCAAATATAGGAGGGCCGAGCACCACGCCTAGAAAGGTACATGTCAGGGCGCCGCCCGTGGCAAGGCTGGCCCGGCCAACCGGTGCCTGTCGCGCGATTTCCGCAAGGTACACGCCATTCCACCCGACCGCCGCCGCGCCCAGCACCATCAGCGAGAGTGCAACGAGAATGGCGGGCGCGTTGCCGGGCAGCAATGCCAACACCAACATGCCCAGCGTCATCAAGAGGGCCAGCACGGTGAGCGTCTTGACCGGTCCAAGGTAACGGTCAGAGCACCATCCCCAAAACAAACGTCCTGCCACGCCGGCGACCTGGCCCAGCGACAACATCATCCCGGCGGCCACGAGCGTATAGGCCAAATCTTCATGCAGATAGGTCACGACATATGCGCTATACGACCATTGCACGGCGGAAAAGCACAAGGACACAATCGCCAGCAGGGCCAACGGCCGCCGCGAAAAAATCAGCGCAAGCGGCGCGCGCAGGTCGCCCAACAATGCGCTGCGCCCCGGTCGGCGGTCGGCATCCAGCTCCGCGCGCACCAGTTGAGCCAGCGCCGCACAGGCCAGGCAGGCGATAGCTGTGACCAGTAAGGAGCCACGCCAACCCACGGCGATCTCCAGCTTGGGCGCGAGCATACCCGCCAGCACGCCTCCCAGCGGCACACCGGTTTGCTTGACGGAAAATACGAACGACATGCGGTGGGGCGGCGTCGTTCGAATCAACAGGTGTGAGCTGGCCGGCGTGATGGGCCCGTACCCCAAACCCAACAACAGCGCGCCCACGGCCAGCAGCGCCACCTGACCGGACAGGCTGCACAATAGGCCCGCCGCACACAAGGCCAGTCCGCACTGGCTGGCCCGGATTGCGCCCAGCCGTACTACCCAGTTGCCCGCCGTTAAACTACCCGCCATCGCGCCGACATAGATCAGCGCAACATACAAACCCACCATCTCGGCGCCAACCCCGGTCGATGCGCTCAGCACTGGCGCCAGCACGGGGACGACCAGCGCAGCGGCCGACACCAGCGCCTGGACCGCCAGCGTAATGCCAAGGACCGCGGAGGCGGGGGCCTTCACGTGGACACCCGCCAGTCGCGTCGGAATGACTCCCGATAGCTGAAGCGATCCGCCGGATGCAAGCTGATTGCCAATTCCACCAGCGCGTCGCGCGCGTCGACGTAGCGGCGCTCCAGGCGCAAGCCAGCCGATCCTGGCTTGGCATCCAGACGCCGCGCGGTCGCCTTGTCCAGCACCACGGCGCGGATGTCCTGATGCACGGTTTTAATCTGCACATCGAACTGCTCTTCCAACACTGCATAAAGTGCACGCGTCATCCGGCCACGCAATCCGGAGACCGCGCGAAACGCCGGTGCGATATAGGCGTCGGTCATGCAGATCGGGGCATCGTGGGCCTCGGTATAGCGCAGACCCCAAACATGCAGCCAGGTTTCGCCGGTCGAGGCATCCAGCGTATCCGCGAGTTCGCCATCGACCTCGAGAAGCTCCTGCCCCTCGATTTCCAGAGTCGTCTCATAAGCGTATTGCCGCAGGTCCGTGATGCCGGACATGGTCTGTGTATATTGCGTGACCGGCGTGCTGGCCAGCACGCGGCTGCCCACGCCCGGTTGGCGCGTCACCATGCCCAGCTGTACCAGCTGCTTGACGGCTTCACGCACGGTAAATCGTGACACGCCGAACTGATCGCAAAGCTCGAACTCGGTGGGCAGCAGACTGCCCACCGGATAGCGGCCCGTGCGGATTTCATGGACCAGCGTCGTCGCTAACTGCAGATAGCGCGGCCGGCCGCCGGGCGCTTCGATTTTCAAGGTCATAGAACTGCGGTTTTCCTCAAACTGGCGATCTGGTCGGGACTGTACCCCGCCTGCGCCAGCAGCTCGTCGGTATCGGCGCCCATGGCGGGTGCCGCCCGCGCCAGCGGTGACTCTCCGGAACAGCGGATCGGCGAGGCCACGCTTTTCACGGCGCGGCCAGCGGCATCGTGGGCATCAAGCAGACAACCATGCGCGTGGACGAACGGATTTTCCAATGCCTGGGCCACATCATAAACCGGCGCGGCGGGCACTTTCCCGGCAAAGCGTTCCATCCAGCGCGCGGTGCTATCGGTCATAAAGACGGCTTCCAGTTCTTGATTGAGCTTTTCCCGGTTGCGCAGACGATCGGCAAAGCGGTGGTAGTCGGGGTCCTCGGCCCATTCCGGATGGCCCATCGCCTGGGCCAGCAGGGGCCAGAATTTTTCTTTATTGCACATCACGAAGATCCAGCTGTCGGCGGTGCGGTACAGCTGGCTGGGCACGAGCGACGGATGACCCGACCGGGGCGCGCGCCCGGTTTGGTGCCCGCCATTCAGATACCAGGTCGCCACATAGCAGAGGTTATGCAACGCAACGTCAAACAGGCTCACGTCGACATCGCGGCCCACGCCGCTCTGCCGCGCGCCGAGCACGGCCGACACCAGCCCCAACGCGGCGGTGGTGCCGGTCATCAAGTCAATGATCGACAGGCCAAAGCGCGCGGGCGGACCGTCGGGCTCACCAGTCAGTGACAGATAGCCGGCTTCGGCCTGCATCAGGTAATCGTAGCCCGGCCAACTTGCCCGTTCACCGTCCCGGCCATAGGCCGACAGGTGCACGCACACGATGTCAGGCCGGACTTCGCGCAGGGCTTCGTAGGTCAACCCCAGGCGCCCGGGCAGATCGCCGCGCAGATTGTTAAACACGGCATCGGCGTGTTCGCACAAGCTGTGCAGGACCTGCTGACCTTCGGGCTGCTTCAGATCCAGCGTGACGCTTTTCTTATTGCGGTTAAAGGCTTGATAAAAGTGGCTGTCGCCGGGCCCGAAATAGTGCGGCCCGACCGCCCGGCCTACGTCTCCGCCTTCGCGCGGATTCTCTATTTTGATGACCTCCGCGCCCAGGTCGGCCAAATGCTGTGTCCCAAAGGGGCCCGCACCATACTGTTCGACGGAAATAATGCGCAAGCCAGTCAGCGGCAAGGTCATATGGGGTTCCTTTGCACCAGTTGCTTGGCGATGATGATGCGTTGCATCTCGTTCGTGCCTTCCCCAATCACCAACAGGGGGGCGTCGCGATAGAAGCGCTCGACGAGATATTCTTTTGAATACCCATAGCCGCCATGGATGCGCATGGCCTCCAGGCTGTTTTCCACGGCGGTTTCGGTGGCGAACAGCTTGGCCATGCCGGCTTCCATATCGCAGCGGTCGCCACGGTCGTAGGCTTCGGCCGCCCGTAGCGTGAGCAGGCGAGAGGCCTCCGTGCGGGTGGCCATGTCACCGAGTTTGGTCTGGATGGCCTGATGTTCGCAGATGGGCTTGCCAAAGGTCTTGCGTTGCTGCGCGTATTTGACCGCCTCGCGCAACGATGCCTGGGCCACGCCCACGCCGCGCGCCGCGACATTGATGCGGCCCAGCTCCAGGCCATTCAAGATCATCTGCAGGCCGCGACCCTCGACGCCGCCGATGAGCCGATCCGCCGGCACGCGGTAGTCCTCGAAAACCAGTTCCGTGGAATCGATGCCTTTGTAGCCGAGCTTCTCCAGCTGCCGGCTCACGGTGAATCCCGGACCTTTCTCGGCGATGAACAGGCTCATCCCTTTATGGCGCGGCTCGGCCTGCGGATCGGTCTTGACCAATAACGCGAAGCAGTTGCCATGGTAGCCATTGGTGATCCACATCTTGCTGCCGTTGATCACGTACTCGTCGCCTTCGCGTCTGGCGACCGTGCGTATCGCCTGCAGGTCCGTCCCACAATCGGGTTCGGTCAGGCCAATGCCCCCGCGCAGTTCCCCGGTGGCAAAGCGGGGCAGATAGGCGCGTTTCTGGGCCTCGGTGCCGTTACGTTGGACGGCGGCGGCCATGATGATGTGCGAATTCAAGATGCCCGACAGCGACATCCATTCTTCGGAAATGCGCTCGATGATCTTGGCATAGGTCACGGTCGATAGCCCGAGCCCACCATATTCGGGCGCGATGAGGCAGCCAAAGAGCCCCATCTCCTTCATCTTTTCGACGATTTCGGTGGGATAGATGTCGTCGTGTTCGAATTGCCAAACATGCGGGCGCACCTCTTGTTCGAGGAAACGGCCCACCATATCCAGGATCAATCGTTCCTGGCTGTCATCATGTGCGGTCATGCGGGTTCTCCGTGAGAGCAGGGTGCGTCAGTGTTGGGTCAACTGGTCGGCAAGGGCGCGCGCGGTCCCTTGTTCCAGGCCCAGCACGGCTTGTTCGATCGCCGCTGCGCGCTCGGCCGAGATCTGCCGCAGCGCGTTATCGCGAAACTTGGCCTGAATGTCGGCAGCAGTCAGGGGGCGGTCTTCCGCGCCACGATTGATGGCTTCGCGCTCGCGCAGCTTGCGGCCGTCTGTCAGTTCCACGATGACTTCGCCGCCATAGTGCAGCGGGAAGTCGCTATCAGGATCGTGTTCATAATCGGTGATCGCGGCCAGCGCCAGTACGGCCGGGTCGCGGAGGGCGGCCTCTTCGAGGTCGTCCAGCGTGAGCTTACCCTTGCACAAGGCGGTGCTGACGAGATAGGGGATGCTGAATTGCGCCTCATAACTGTTAGCCGGCTTGCGCTTGGACGTCTCGGGTTCACACACGGTTTTTACGACCTCGGCGGGCACCAGCACGGTAATGCGCCGGATCTGATCGGCGCGCACACCCTGCGCATGCAAACGCGCGGCCGCGTCGATTGCGGCATGGGTGAAGTGGCACGCGGGCAGCGGTTTGACCGAGACGCGCTCGACCTCCCATAGCGTGCCCAGTTGCGCGGTGGCGAGTTGCAGATCATAGTCACGCTCACCGAGATGGCTGGCGTACAGACCGAATCGCCCTTCGTACGCCAAGCGTGTTCCGGTATAGCCATGTTTGCCGAACGTGGCAGCCGTGATCCCCGCGTTAGCAGCCCAACCAGGATGCAGCCGTTTGTTCCACGCGCCATCATTCAAGAATTCCAGGCTGCCGGCGGCCAGCGATAGCGCGATACCTTGTGCGTCGACCATCTGTTGAGCATTCAACCCTAGCAGCCAGCCCGCTGCGAGCGTGCATCCAAATGTGCCGATCAATCCCGTCGGGTGAAAGCCCACTTGGTGAAAGCCACCTTTGGCCACCGCGCCCAGCCGCGTGGCCGCCTCCATGCCCAGGACATAGGCCGCCACCATATCGGAGCCGCTGCGATCGTCGCGCGCGGCCAGCGCCAGCACGGTCGGCAGAATCGACGCCGTGGCGTGAATCACGCCCCGGGCATGGGTATCGTCATAGTCCAGGCCGTGTATCAGCACGCCATTAGCAATCGCCGCATTGCGCGGGTCCATGCGTTTGCCGGATCCAATGACGATGCTGTCGCCGCCGCTGTCGAGCTCGCCGATGGCCGCCAACGCGCGCCGCGAAAACTCGTAACCGTGCGAGGCCAGTGCGATGCCGATCGAATCCAACATCAATAGCCGGCCGCGTTCACGCGCCGTCACCGGAATGCTTGCTGCATCGAAGTTCGCGGCGAATTGGGCCAGCGTTTCGGATAAAGCCAACGTGGCGGGGGTGTCTGCATGATCTTTCATTCCGTCTCTCCTTGTTTTCAGTTCAGCAGCGCCAGCGATATCGCCGGTACAAACGTGATGAGCGCCAGCGAGAGCAAACGCGTCATATAGAAAGGCAGCACGCCGCGCGCGACCTGCTCGACGGGGATACGCGCGATCCCACTCATCACAAACAGGTTCAGCCCGATAGGCGGGGTCAGGGTGGCGATCTCGACGTTGGCCACCATGATCACGGCGAAGTGCACCGGATCGATGCCCAGATGCGTGGCCATCGGGAACAGCAGCGGGGCGGTCAGCACAATCATCGCAACGCCATCGAGGAACATGCCCAGCGCCAACAGCACCACGTTAGCCAACAGCAGAAACTGCCAGGCCGACATGTCCATGCGTTCCATGAATCCGATCAGCGACGCGGACACCCCCATGCGGGCCAGGATGAAGCCGATCAAACTGCCGCCCATTACCACCATGAAAATCATGGTGGACTGCAGTACGGATTCCTGGGAAACCTTCCATACCGCGCTCCAGTTCATGGTGCGATACACCACCACGCATAGCAGCGCCGCGTAGCCCGCAGCGACCGCCGAGACTTCCGTCGGCGTGAAGATACCCAGGTAAATACTGCCCAAGACGAGCACCGGCATCGATAGCGCGCCGGCGGCTTTAGGTAGCCGACGCGTGAATCCCGCGATATCCGGCTTACCTGTCGTGGCGCCGTAGCCATGTCGTCGGGTCAGCCACACGGTGGTGATGAGCAACAAGGCCGCTTCCATTAAGCCGGGCAGGATGCCTGCAATGAACAGCTTGTCCACGGGAAGGCCCACGATGGACCCGATCAGAATGAATCCCAGCGACGGCGGTATCATCAAGCCCAGCGTTCCGCCCACGGCCACCAGGGCAGCCGAGAATCGCGGCGGATAGTTTTCGCGTTTGAGGCCATCGACCGTGGCCGCGCCGATGGCTGCGGCCGACCCCACGCTGGAGCCCGACACGGCCGCGAAGAACACGCAGGCCAGCATCACGGTCAATGCCAATCCGCCGCGCACGCAACGCACGAGACTGCCGATCAGCTCGATCATCACAGCCACGATATTGCCGCGCATCATCAGATTGCCCATCAGCACGAACATCGGGATGGCCATGAGCGGATAGCTGTTGATCGACTTGAATGCCGTTTGCGCGATCACCGTGAGCGGCACGCCATTGACGGACATCACCATGGCGCTGGACATCAGGCCCATGGCTGTTCCGACATGCGCACCCAGGGCCAGCAGGACCAGCAAACCAATAACAGAGAGTCCCAGGGTCATAGCAGTGGCTCCTGTCGGGCGATGGCCTCGGCCACACTGGGATCGGGGTTCTCGTCCACGGCCTGCGGCGCGAACGGATCGCCCCACCGCCACGCGTACCAGGCTGCGCAGGCGTAATACGCGAACAGCGCCAATCCACCTACCGGCATGGCCAAAAACAGCAGCCACATGGGCAGCTCGAGCGACGACTCAGACACCATGCCCATGGTGTAGAAGCGATGCACCTGAGGGATCGAAGAATAGGCGAGGATAAAGGCGAACAACATGCCCGCCACGCATGACACCAGCCACACCACGCGCTGCACCGGGCGTGGCAGACGCTGTACGAGCAATTCGGTTCGGATGTGATAGTTGCGAAACCCCGCGATGCCCAGCGTCAGGAAAAACGCCCACACCATCAGGAACCGCACCGATTCCTCGGCCCAGAAGTAACTGACATCCAATGCGTAGCGGCTAAAGCCCTCCAGAATCATGATGAAGGTCGCGGCCAATGCCATGATGGTGGCCAGACCCAGCACAAGCCGTGATATCCAACCCAGTTTGCCGAATTCGGGCGCGACGGCTGCCACGGGACGCTCCCTTGCTGAGCTGCGGGGCAAGCGCGCTGATTTCAGTTCACTTGCCATCATGGATGCACTCCTTGCGGACTTTTTCCAGTTGCGCGAGCGTGGCCGCCTGTTTGTTGCGAAAGCCTTCGCCCGCCGCGACGAAACGCGCCTTCAGTTTTTCGACCTCCTCCGGCGCCATTACGCGGTAGTGCCCACCCTTGGCGACCATTTGATCGATCAGCTCGCGATCTTTAGCGACGGTCTCTTGCCATTGGCGGGCCGAAATATCCGCCACGGTATCCACGATCGCTTTGCGCTGTGCCTCGGGCAAGCTGTCCAACCAAAGTTTGTCTACGGTGATGGCCGAGGTCGCCAGGCCCATCCCTGGAGGCAGCGTGGCGTACTTGGCGGTGCTGCCTAGCACGTCGGCCCAGCCGGCCGGCGAGGTCATGGCGCCGTCGATGGCTCCCTGTGACAGGGCCGCCGACATTTCGGATGCCGACATGGAAACCGGGCTGGCCTGGACTGATTTCATCGCATCCAACATGATCTGCCCGCCGATCACGCGCACTTTCTGGCCCTTCAAATCCTCGACCTTCTGGATGTCGCGATTCTTCATCAGGAAAATCAGATCGGCGGTGCGCAGAAAGCCCAGCACCTGCATGCCGCGCGGTTCGAGGTAGCCCGAGATCATCTCCGTGAAGCCCTTGGCAAAGCACGGATTAGTCATTTCCTCGGTGGTCAGTGCAAAGGGCAGGCTGGCCACCCCCACGCGCGGATCGAACTGCTCCAGCCGCGAGGAAACCGGCCACACCATATGCACCGCGCCCGTCCCCAATGCCGCCAAGCCATCGCGGTCGTTATAGAGCTGCGAGGCGGGGAAATACTTGCCCTGTATGGCCCCGTCGGTGCGTTTGCCTACCTCCTCGATGAATTGCTGGATGTAGGGGCTGGGATTGGTCGCCAGCGGAATTTCGCTGGTGATGATCATCTCGGCAGCGCCTGCGGCGCCGCTGCAACCGATCACTATGGCGCTGAGCCATGGTGCGGCTTTGTTCCAAACCATTTTCATTTTGTCTCCTCCTCGGCTCAGCGGCCGGATAGTGCGTAGCTAGCGGGGCGGCGCGTGTGCCATGTCGTGGTTTGCTGATAAAGACGCCCTAGCGCCAGTACGCGGTCTTCGCCCAAAGGTGGGCCGACCAACTGCATCCCCAGCGGTAAGCCGCCAGCGCCCTCACCCACGGGAACCGTCAGTACAGGCAGACCGAGGTAATTGATGCCTCGTGTCCAGGTCGACAACTGCGAGAACTCGCGTTCCAGACGGGCCTGGTCGCCGTCCACCGTGGTTTCGACGAGAGGGGCCACATCCGGCGTGCAAGGCAGCAGCAGCGCGTCGGCATCACCCTGTATCTCGCGCAGGTAACGTTGCAGGAACGGCGCGCGCAGACGCTGTGCGTCGCAATAGTCCACGCCGGATAGCAACAGACCTCGGCTGATACGCCGGCGCACTTGGTGGCCGTAGTCCTCAGCGCGTTCGCGCAACCAACGCTGGTGCATGGCCGCCGCCTCGACCGCGAGGAGGATCGACGCAAGCTGACCCGCGCGCTGCAAAAAGGGGTAGGGCGACTCAATCGTTCGACATTCCACGCCTGCGTCTTTCAATGCCCGCACGGCTTCGTCCAGGGCGTGGCGCATCTGCGCCGACATGGGGTCGTCGTCGCGCCAGCTTGGAACGACGACTCGGAGCTGGCCTGTCGGCTCGCCCAGCGTGGACGGTACATTGAGGCATGAAGGGTCTGACGGATCGGCTCCCGCCAGTGCCTGATAGGCGTGCCCGCAGAGTTCCGCCGACCACGCCAGTGGCCCGATGCAATCCAGGCTGGGAGACAGCGGCATGGCGCCCGCCACGCTCACGCGGTGTTGCGTGGGCTTTAATCCCGTCAGTCCGCACAACGCCGCAGGCAGACGGATCGAACCGCCGGTATCTGAACCGATGGCCAACGGTACGTGACCGGCGGCGACCGACATGGCCGCGCCACTGGAACTGCCGCCCGACACACGCGTGGTGTCCCAGGGATTGCGGCCCGGGCCATAGGTCGCATTCCAGCCCGTTGGCGACATGGCGAGTTCCGCCATATGCTGAGTGCCCAGCACGATAGCGCCCGCCGCGCGCAGGCGCGCCACGATGGTGGCGTCCGTGCTGGCCGGCGAGCTGCCCCGACGCAGCGGCGATCCCCAACCCGCTGTGTGGCCCTGGCGGTCGAACATGTCCTTGATGCCTACCGGCATGCCGTGCAAGGGACCGCGTATCCTGCCTTGTCGCCTCTCATCGTCGCGTTGCCTCGCCTCGGTCAAGGCCGTGTCCGCATCGATATCGACCCACGCCAGCTTGCCGGGTGCTACTCGTTCGATAGCGGCCAGACTGGCGCGGACCAAGGCCTCGCTATCGATGCTGACATCCGCGTCCGGCGCTGGCGCGGGGGCTAATGGCGCGGGAGCCCGTTGGCGTAGCACCTCGCCAAACGGCACAGCGACCTGAGACATGTCCATCGTCGCCGTCTCTTGCGCCAATGCGGCACTGAGGCTTGCCGTTGCCTCGGCCAGATCCGGCAAGTCCTGCTCGTCCAGCGGCAACTCACGAGCATCGACCCAGTCACGGGTGGATTGAATCAAGGCGCTCATTTGACACCACACCGCTGGGAGATCGACTCGACCTGTTTAACCACGTCGCCGTACTTATCGGTATAGGATTTCTTCGCGGCGTCTGCGCGGGCTTTCCATTCCGCGGCGCCTGCATCATCGGCCACGCGATACACGGAGCCTTGCTGCTCCATCTTCTTGACGGCCTCGGCATCGGCCGCGCGCGCTTCCTCCCATTGGCGCTTGATGATGGCGTTCATGCTGTCAACAATCGCCTGGCGTTGCTGATCCGTCAGCGCATCCATCCAGTTGCGGTCAGCCACCACGGCGTAGGTGGCGAGCGACATACCCGGCACGTGAAAGGCATACTTGCCGGTCTTGCCTATCATCTCGGACCAACCGGCCGGAGAACTGAGCACCCCATCGATCGCGCCCTGCGCCAGGGCGGTACTCATCTCCGATGCCGCCAGAGAGACCGGGCTGGCATCAAAACTGCGCACCATGTCCAGGAAAATGCGCCCGCCCGTCACGCGCAGCTTCGCACCGCGCATATCCGCTAGCGACTTCACGTCCCGGTCGCGGAAGATAAAGAACAAGTCAGCCGTGCGCAGCAGTCCCAGTACCTGCAATTGCCGGGACTTCAAGCGTTCCGACATCATCTCAGTAAGCCCCTGGGCAAAACATTCGTTGGCCATCATCTCGTCGGATAGGCCAAACGGCAGGTTGATATAGCCCAGCGCCGGATCCAGTGTTTCCAATCGCACCGACACTGGCCAGACCATGTGCACGGCGCCTGTGCCAATGGCGGCGAGGCCGTCCTGATCGTTGTACAACTGCGAGGCCGGGAACACCTTGACCTGCACTTCGCCGTTGGTGCGCTTGGCGACGTCGGCGGCGAATTCGTTCATATATCGCGTTTTCCAATGCGACGCCGCTACCTCGGACGTCAACACCAGTTCGGTGGCGGCCCCTGCATGACAAGAAATCGCAAGTGCGAGCAACGCCGCTCCACGCCGGATCAACTGGTTAAACATGGCAATACCCTCCTTGGGCTAGTACTGCGATGTCGCGCGGGCCGCGCCCGCACGGAGAGACCTGCGACTATTGATCGCCTACGCCGTGTCCACGCTTGGGCACGAGGCACGAGCGGACGAAGTTCATTACCTCGACGCCGTCCTGGTTGAACGCGCGCGTGCGCGTGGTGACGATGCCTTGATTTGGGCGGCTGCGGGATTCGCGCAGCTCCAGGACTTCCGATTCAGCGTACAAGGTATCGCCGGCGAAGACGGGGGCGGTCAGGTTGATCTCTTTCCAACCAAGGTTGGCGATGGCTTTACCGCTGACGTCATTCACGGTCATGCCGAGCACGATGGCGACAGTCAGTCCGCTATTGACGAGTAACTTGCCGAATTCACTTTGACTGGCATACGCCGCATCGCAGTGCATGGGATGAAAGTTCATCGTCAGCAGTGAGAACTGAATGTTGTCGGCATCCGTCAGCGTGCGGCCCGGGCGATGCTCGTAAACGGCACCGACTTCGAACTCTTCCAGATACCGCCCGAAACTGAAGCGATAACGCTTGGGACTCACGTTGGTAACCTCCATGTCTCCTCCTTTGTCATGTTTGATAGTTTGTCTGGACAAAGTGATGGTCGTCCTGGAGCGTGGGGCTTGTCAACGACTTTTCGTTGCGCGCTGCAGCAGGGCTGGCGATGGCAGCCTTTTTTCAGTGGTTAATGAGTGCCAGCGTGCATAACGGTTGCCATGCGCGCTCGGCAGTGGCGTCTGGGTGCGGCGGTCGCCGGTCGACAGTGGGCTTCAGCGGGCGCTGCGGTGCAATGGGAGTTACGGCCGATACCCCGATAGCTGCTGCGCGACTTTTCGCAGCGCTGGCACGACGCGGTCGCGCAGCACATCGGGGGGCAGCAGCGACGCCGGCCCGCCGCAGCTCACGACGAATGTGCCTTCCCCGGTCACCGACTCGAACGGGACGGCGACGGCGTTAATGTCGCTGCGCCAGCTGCCCAGCGCGAAACAGCATCCCGTGCTCGCGAAATCCGCGCAGGCCTGTTGAATCACTGACTCGGCGGGCGCGGCTTGGCCCAGGCGATTGAGCAGCTCTGCGCGCTTCGAAGCGGGTAGCCGCGCCAGGTAGGCCCGCCCCATGGCGCTATTGAAACTCGCGCGGTAACCCACCGGCAGGCGCAAGTACAAGTCAGATGACCCATGTATCGCTTCGACATAGACCATCGCGTCACCATCGAAGGTGCCCAGCGCGATCGCGCCTCCGGTGTCCTTCGCCAGCTGCTGCATGCAGTCGCGGGCCATGGCACGCACTTCCAGCCCGGCCAGCACGCCGAACCCCAACGCCAGCACGGCAAAGCCTGGCGAATACTTACCGCTTTCCGGGTGATAGCGCAGGTAGCCCAGCTCCGTCAACGTATAGGTGATCCGGCTGATCGTGGGCTTGGGCAGCCCGGTGAGACCGGCCAGATCCTGGTTCCCGAGCGTGCTGGTGTCCTTGCCAAAACAGCGCAGCACGTCAAGACCGCGAGCCAACGCCTCGATGAATTCGGGCGCAGCGCGCCCTTGCCCCGCGCCGCGTCGACGGCGCGCGGGTCCGCTCAGCGCCGGGGACGTGTTGGACGGATCAGCAGGGGGGAGTTCAGAGGGGACTTGCATCGAGGGCCATTCGTTTTTATAGTAGATTTCGCAAAGCAAAATTAAATTTCGTATTTTGAAATTTACTCCAAGCAAAACGCTTCGTCTAGGACCGACACAGGGGAAATTATGTTGAAACGAGCCTATACCTTCGCCGCCGCGCTAACCTTGTCCGTATGCGCCGGGCTGGCCCATGCGGCCTATCCCGAGCGGCCCATTACCGTCATTTCGCCATTTCCGGCCGGTGGCGCCACCGATGTGTTGACGCGCATCCTTGCTGAACGCATGGGCCGCGCGCTCGATCAAACGCTGATCGTCGAGAACAAGGCTGGCGCCGGTACGACGATTGGCGCGGGCTACGTCAGCCGCGCGAAACCCGACGGCTACACCTTGCTGATGGCGACCAACTCGACGCTGGTGACCAATCGCTATCTCTACAAATCGCTGCCGTACGACCCCGATGGTTTCGCGCCCATCGGCATGGTCGGGATCGGTCCGCTGATCCTGCTGGCAAGCAACAAGAACGACTACAAGAGCACCGCTGACGTGGTGCAAGACGCCAAGGCGCGTCCCGGAAAATTGACGTTCGCGACGTTCGGTCCGGGAACCTCGTCGCATTTGGCCGGCGAGCTGTTCAAGCAGGAAGCGGGCATCGACGTGCTGCACGTGCCTTACAAAGGTGCCACCATGGCGCTGCCGGCCGTGATCAACGGCGACGTGGATTTGTTCTTTGACATGGTGGCGACCGGGATGCCGCAGGTCGAAGCGGGCAAGCTCAAAGTGTTTGGCATCACCAGCAAATCGCGACTGTCCACGCTGCCCGATCTGCCAACCATGGCCGAGCAGGGCTATCCGGCATTTGATCTGAGCGCGTGGTTTAGTTTTGTGGCGCCTCCGGGGACGTCTCCCGAGGTGTTAGAGACGCTGCAAAAGGCGCTGGTCACGACCCTCGAAGACCCGCAAGTACGCGAAAAAATGCTGTCGCTGGGGATTGAGCCCCGCTCCGGCACCGCGCAGGAACTGACCCAGCAAATCAAGAACGAACAACCCGTGATCGAGAAGCTGGTCGATCAAGCTGGGCTTGAACGCCAGTAAGCAATGACTTTGTCGCCATCCGATAGAGGATGGCTGAATGACCGCAATATGCCGTGGGACAACCACGCATATTGCGGTTTTTTTGGGCGGGGGTTAGGTGGCGCAAGCGGGCCGGTAAACGGCTCGCCGTGATCGCTGTGAATGCTCCCCCAATCGTCGGCTGCACACAAGCCGGCCTGCGGCGGCCGCCACGCCCACACTCACCGGCTCGTATACGCCGAAATCAGCGCCACCTGCTCCGCCTCGCCAATACCAAGCGCCTGAGAAAAGTAGTTCTCTACCGTGCCATGGTTGCGCGTAAGCGCATCAAAGGCGATATCGAGATATTCGCGACGAACCCGTAGCAGGTTTTCCGCTACAGTTGCTTCCCCACCTCCAGCCACGAATGCCTGAATCAACGGTTGCGAGCCGGATATCAGCTGATCATTACTCGCCAGGTAATCCGCCACGATGTCGTCAAATCCCACGCCCAACAAAGACAATAACAGCGCGGCCGCCCAGCCGGTCCTGTCTTTACCAGCCGTGCAATGAAACAGTTTGGGCGAGCCCGGATCCCGCAGCAACGAAGAGAAGAATGCAGCGTAAGCCGCGCACGCGCTGGGCAGGGTGACCAGATCCTCGTAGATGCTCCGATAGAGCGTTTGGATTCTGCCGGGCGTGAGCTCTTGCGTCGCTTTACGAGGATCCTGCAGCATCAGGTGCAAGGTGGCAGCCAGTGAATCTGAGGCGTCACCCAAAACATTCAGCCATACATTGCGTGCGCCATCTATTTGGACGTCCGGGAATTGTTCTCTCTCTTGAGAAGTACGGAAGTCATATACGATGCGAACACCCACGTCTTGAAGCGTTCGTAACGCCTCTGTCGGCAGGTTCGACAATTGGCTCGAGCGGAATAGGCGACCCGGTGGGACCGTTGCGCCACTAGCCGTGGCATGACCGCCCAGGTCCCTGAAATTGCAGATGGTTTGGCTTATTGTTGGGGCTTTTTCTTCTATGATATTTATAAATCCATCAACCAAGAAACTCCACCCTATGCGCCTCACGCGGCTGCAAGATCACCATAGATGGAACAAATCTGACCATGAAAATTCGCGCTAGTTCAGTCTTTCTCATGACCGCTCTGTTGTCCGCATGCGCACCTGTCCCGCAGACCGGCGCCGCCTTTGACGCCGAGCATAATGCGCGCACCGCCCTGGACTGGGCCGGAACTTATCGGGGCGTCCTGCCTTGCGCTGATTGCGAAGGCATCGACACCGTCGTGACGCTCGAGGACGACGGATCGTACCAGACAATTGCCAAGTATCTTGGCAAACGCAACGCCGTATCAGAAGAACGCGGACGATTCGGTTGGAATGCTGCAGGCAACACCGTCACACTCGGGCAGCGCGAGCCCGTACAGTATTTCGTCGCCGAGAACCGGCTGATTCGCTTGGCAACAGACGGTTCCCGAATCAATGGGCCGCTAGCCGACAGCTATGTGTTGACCAAAGAGTAGCCACATCGATGGATCATGCGCATCGGACGGTGCCGGACACGGCACCACCAGCGTAAACAGTCAAGGCCTTCTCTCCCCACGCGCCGCTCAGGGTTTCCCACAGTGTTAGCGCCGAATAAGACCGCGTATTTTATTCGTAGGTTAATCGTACAAACAAACGAAACCTCCAACGTAGAACAGGGGAATAAAAATGAAACGACGCAGTGCGCTCAAACTTTTGGGTTCCACGGCGGCACTGGTCGTGGCCCGACCGGTTTGGAGCCAGACCTCGGTACCGTATCCCAATCGTGCGATAAAGATTATCGTGTCTTCCACGCCGGGTAGCGCCACCGACGTCGCGGGGCGGTTGGTCGGGGACTTGCTGGCTACGCGCTATGGGCAAAGCATTGTCATAGAGAACAAGCCGGGCGCCGGCGGGGTCATTGGGATGACGGCCGCTGCAGCCGCCACGCCGGATGGCTACACGATTACCACCGGCGGCCTGGGCCATAACGTGCTGCCGCCCGTCACGTTGCGCGGTCTGCCGATCGATATTCCGAAGGCCTTGTTGCCCGTCGCGCAGGTGGCCGAGTTCGTGAACGTGCTGGTGGTCCGTCCCGACCATCCCGCCAACACCGTGCAAGAGCTCATCGCCTATCTGAAAGACCGTCCCGGCAAGCCTTTGTATGGCAGCAACGGGGTGGGTAGCTCGTCGCAGATGACCACGGAGTTGTTCGGCATTCAGGCGAAGCTGCCGCTCGATCATGTGCCGTACAAGGGCGCGAGCGAGGCGCTGGTGGGGACTTCCATGGGAGACCTGGACCTCTGCTTCATGAACTTGCCGCCCACGTTGGCGATGTTGCGCGCGGGCAAACTCAAGGCGCTGGCGGTGACGAGTTCCTATCGCGTGCGCCAACTGCCCGATGTGCCGACGATGCAGGAACAGGGCATGCCTGACTTCGACGTGACTAGCTGGTTGGGTATGTACGTCCCGTCAAAAGTCGATCCGGCCATTGTTGCTCAACTCTCGCGCGATATCGTGGAAGGTTTGTCGAGCCCGGAGCAACAACAGCGACTCATTGCGGGCGGCCTCGAGCCGAAACTGCGCGACGCCGAGGCCTTCCAAGCCTTTACCGCCAGTGAGCTCAAGCGCTGGGCCGCCGTGGCCCAGGCTGCGAACATCGTTGTCGATTACGGCGGTAAAAGCTAAACCGGATCAGGCGGCGGCATACGTCGTCTTGACCGTGGTGTAGAACTCCAGCGCATACTGGCCTTGCTCGCGCGGGCCATAGCTGGAGCCCTTGCGCCCGCCAAACGGCGCGTGATAGTCAACGCCCGCGGTCGGGCAATTGATCATCACCATGCCTGCTTGCGATTCACGCTTGAAGTGCGCGGCGTGCTTGAGCGAGGTCGTGCAGATGCCTGAGGACAGGCCGAACTCGGTATCGTTGGCGACTTCCAGGGCTTCTTCGTACGTGGCCACGGGAATGACGGCGGCGACCGGGCCAAAGATTTCCTCGCGGCAGATGCGTTGAGCATTGTCGCAATCGACGAACAAGGCGGGGCGCATGAAGAAGCCTTCCGTGTCGGCCTTCACGCGATCGCCGCCATAGGCCAGTACCGCGCCTTCTTCTTTACCGATTTGGACATAGCGTTCGTTTTGCGCGAGCTGTTCCGCGTCGACGACTGGGCCGATATCGGTGCCGGCTTGCAAGGCATGGCCGATCTTGAGGCCTTCCAGGCGCTTTTTGACGGCTTCGACGAAACGCGGATAGATGCCGCGCTGAACGATCAGACGGCTCGACGCGGTGCAGCGTTGCCCGGTTTGGAAGTAGGCGCCGTTGACCGCGCATTCCACTGCCACGTCCAGGTCGGCGTCGTCCAGAATCACCAACGGGTTCTTGCCGCCCATTTCCATCTGCACTTTCGCCAGGCGGCCGATGGCGGCTTCGGCGACGCGACGGCCGGTGCCGACGGACCCGGTAAAGCTGATCGCATCGACGCGGCGGTCTTGCAGCATCGCCTGACCGACGACAGAGCCACGGCCCATCACGAGGTTGAACGTACCTTCCGGCAGGCCGGCGCGGCTGATGATCTCAGCCAGCGCCCAGGCACTGCCAGGCACGAGATCGGCGGGCTTGAACACCACGGCATTGCCATAGGCCAGCGCGGGCGCGATTTTCCACGCAGGGATGGCGATGGGGAAGTTCCACGGTGCGATGATGCCGACCACGCCGACCGGTTCGCGGGTGATCTCGGGGACAATGCCGGCACGGTTGGCGGGCAATAGTTGACCCGGCACGCGCACGGCTTCGCCAGCGAAGAACTTGAAAATCCCGGCCGCGCGATCCACCTCGCCGCGAGCATCAGCCAGGGTTTTACCTTCTTCACGCGCCAGCAGCGTCGCGAGCTCTTCTTTACGCGCGAGGATCTCGCTGCCAATCGCATCGAGCGCGTCGAATTTGCGTTGGCCGGTGGTATGCGCCCAAGTGTGGGCGGCGTCGCGCGCGGCGGCGATGGCTTCGGCCGTTTGCGTGGCGTCGGCTTGCGCGTATTGACCGACCACGTCAGACAAGTCGGAAGGGTTGATGTTGTCGCGATGCGTGGCGCCGCCTACCCAGCGGCCGCCAATAAAATTCTCATGCATGATGTCGTAACCAAGAAAACAGGGAAAGTTTGACGAAAACGGCAGCTCAGAAACGAGGCTGCCGGACAGGGGCTAACCTGCCGGCAGCATGGCCTCGGATCGCGCTGGTATTCAGGGAAGTACAGCCTCGATCAAAAAAGGCGCTTGCTGAGCCAGTGCTGCCAGGTAAAGGCGACGCAGCTCGCTGGTTGTCGTTGCCTGCGCTGCAGGCACACCCAGTGAGCGTGACAATGATACCCAGTCCACGGCCGGATTAGACAGGTCCAACAGCGATTGCACATCCGAGCGCTGCAGATGATGGCCGGTTCGCTTCATCTCGTTCTGCAGGATCTGATAGCGCCGGTTCGCCGCGATCACGACCACTACATTGGACCCTTCGCGCGCCATCGACCATAGTGCCTGAGCCGTATATAGAGCGCTGCCATCCGATTGCAGCGCCACCACTTTGCGCTCGGGGGCGGCCACGGAGGCACCGAAAGCCGCTGGCAACCCCTGCCCGATCGCGCCGCCCGTCATGACGATCGTGCTGTGACGCGCGGCGCGACTAGCCAAGGCGTTGAAGGGAAAGCCCAGCGTGCCACCTTCGACGGATACGATGGCGTGTTCGGGCAAGTGGGCCGCGATAATCTGCGCCGCGGTTTCCGCGGTCAGCGACTCCCCCAGATTTGCATCGATCACCGGCTCGGGTGTGGGTAAGCGAGCCGGTGCGAGCCCCAGGCTGTCGGCTAACTGCTCCAAGGCTTGCGCGCCGCCTTGGTTGGGTTCCGACACGGCGATCATGCGAGCGGGATCGCCCAATCGGCTGGGGTATCCCTCTGCGCCAAAGAACGCCACGGGCTGCAAGGCATCCACGAGCGCTACGCGATCGAACTGCAGCAGGTACGGGTGACCCTGTTCCGCGAGGTAGGAAAACCGCCTGATGGCAGGCAACCCGCCGCCATGTTCACTGCGCGCCGGGAAAGTCTCACCAATCAGCTCGACGTTGGACAGCGTCGTGAATCGCGCGGCCTGGGTCAGCGCGGTTTCCGTCATGGCGCTCGCGCCCAGGAACATCAGGACACGCTTGCCCTCGCGGATCGCGCAGGCCAGGGTGTCGAGGGCGGCGGCGTCATACCCCGCATCGCGTGGCTCGGCGAGTACGCGCAACGGCTCGAACGGCGCATCGCCTTGCTGCATATCCATGGGCAGCACCAGGCTAGCGATGCCGCCACCCGGCGTCAGGACCTCGCGCAGCGATGCTTGTGTCGCGTCCTGCAGACCGGCCATGCTGTTGCCACGCCAGACGCCGGCGGACACGGGCCGCGCCAGCGATTCGATGTCCGAGTTCAACGGCGGGTCCGCCTGCACGTGCCAGGACATATGCTCGCCGATCACGTTCAGGATGCGCGAGCGCGCGCGTCTGGCGTTGTGCAGGTTGGCAATGGCATTGGCAAACCCGGGACCGAGGTGAGTCAAGGTCATTGCCGGCGTGCCGGAGATACGGAAATAGCCGTCAGCGGCACCCGAACATACGCCTTCGAACACGCTCAGAATGGGCCGGACCTCGGGCACGGCATCCAAGGCGGCCACGAAGGGCAGCTCCGTGGTGCCGGGGTTGGCGAAGCAGACGCGCAACCCGGATGCCGCGGCCGAACGCAGCAACCATTGCGCCCCGTTTTGCGCGGCGGCGCTCCCGGCTTGCGAGCTTGTCGTGGTACCGGTCATGATCCGAAGTTCAGCGAAACGCCGGCATCGCGCGCAACCTTGCTCCAACGCTCGAGCTCGGCGCGGTTAAGCTTGGCGAAATCCGCCATGGACGCTGGTTTGGGTTCGAAGCCCGCGCTCGCGAGCGTATTCATCGGTCCGGCTTCGCTGACACCTTGCACAATGGCTTGCGACAGACGCTGCACGATCTCGGGGTTCATGCCCGCGGGGCCATAAACGCCCAGCCAGCTGGTGACCGCGAAATCTTGCAGGCCGAGCTCTTGCAACGTCGGGACATCGGGCAGCTCGCGGCTACGATAGGGGCTCGTCACGGCGATGGGCCGAACGACGCCTTTCTTGATCAGGGGCACCACGGGCGGCAGGTTGCTGAATGAAAAGTCCAGGTTGCCGTTGGCCACGTCGATCAACAGCTCTCCACTGCCTTTATAGGCGGCATGCAGGCACTTGATATCGGTGCGCATGCAGAAGAACTCAGTCGTCATGTGAGCCGATGCGCCGGTTCCGTTCGAGCCATAGCTCAAACCCTTGTCACCATTGGCGCGTGCGCGGGCGAGCAGGTCGTCGACGCTGCGGATGTCCGAATTCGCGCCGACGACTAATACGTTAACGAACTCCGCCATCTGCGCGATGGGCGTGAGCGCGGTCGTATAGTCGATGGGGTAGCCTTTCAGCGTCGCCGGCGGCAGGACAATACCCCCCAGACCGTTGAGTAGCAGGGTATAGCCATCGGCAGGCGCACGCGCGACGGCCTGGCTGCCGATCAGGCCATTGGCGCCGGGACGGTTTTCGACCACGACCGGCTGGCCAAACTTCTTGGTAATGATTTCGCCGACCAGACGCCCAGCCAGATCGGTCACGCCGCCCGGTGGGTACGGCACGATGAGACGGATAGGCTTATCCGGCCAAGCGGCATCGGCTGCGAAGGCGGCGGGGGAATGAACGGCGAGCGCGCACAGGCCCGCGCCGACTGCCCCGAGAAAGGCACGACGTTTCATGAGTGGACTCCAGGTATAACGGGGGCGCAATGCGCCCCGTTTCAAACGGATCTATCCGGTAGTGGTATTAGCGTCCCTGCGGCATCAGCGCATCCCAGCTCAAGCCATTCATGAACTGAGCCCAGCGCCGGTAATAGGCGCGCGCGTTCTCTTCGGTGTACTCACCGTTTTCCACGCCACCTTGCAATTCTGGTACGGGGCGGGCATGACCCACACCCATTTGATAGTTGAAATACAGTTTGCGCGATTCGGTGCCCATGCAGGCTTCGGTGGCCCCGGTCCAGTTTTCCATATCGTCGGACTCGGTCATGCCGCCAGGGCCGGAATAGCGCAGGAAATAATGGCGCGCGGCGTCCTTGACGGCCTCGGGCGCGTCCTCGTCCACCAGATACATGCGCCACATTTCCATCTCGGTGGGGCTGATCGGATGGAACACCGCCAGCGTGCGAGGCTGACGTCCATGGAACGACATATTGGGGAAAATCGTGCCCACGCTCAGTTGCACGCGCATTTGCGAGCCCAGGGTACGGACGCGCTTTTCGTGCACTTCCCGGTAATAGGCTTCGACCTCGGGGTAACGCGCGTACGTGGCCACATACGGAGGCTCTTCGTAATAGGGCAAGCGTCCTAGCAGACCATGGCCGAGTTCGGGAAAGCAGATGGCCGAACGCGTCACCGACGGGTCACGGCGCCCTTTACCGCCGCTAGGCCCAATGCCCACGATATCGACCGACCGATGGCTGATATCGTGATAGAGATCGCCGATGAAGTTCTCGGGAGCGAACTTCCAGTTGCAGTTCACGCGCCATTTCTGCACGCCGCCGATGACGACGGAGCCGCCGGGGCTGCCATCGCGATGATCCAAGGCGGCATCGAGGTACAGACGCATACCGCCGAGGTATTCCTCGAACGGTGGCGCGTTCGGGTCCCACGTGGCAAAGATCGCACCCTTGTAATTGCATACCTGCGCCACCGTTTTCAGGCCCCAGGCTTTCTTGTCCAGTTCGCCTTTGTAATGCGTCGCATGGCCGGGCACACCCACCAGTTCGCCAGGACGTTCGACCAGCTTTCCGTCGGTCGAAAAGCTCCAGCCGTGGTAGGGGCAGGTGAACGTGCGATTGTTGCCATGGTCATAGCGGCACAGCTTCATGCCACGATGCGCGCAGCTATTGAGCATCACCTGAATGCGGCCCTGACGATCGCGCGTGAGGATCACCGATTCGCTGCCCATGCGCGAGACGAAATAATCGTCCGGCTTGGGCACCAGACTCTCGTGGCCTACAAAAAGCCAGGCACGCGAAAAGATCTGCTCCATTTCGCGCTTGAAGATGTCGTCGTCAACGAAGATGGAACGGCTAACCATTCCTTCATCGGCGCGGACCAGGGTATCGATGCTACAGACAGACATGGGGTTCCCGACACGATGCAATGGGGGCCTCGGAGGGCCATCCGTACTGCGGGCGCAACTCGATTCCGAGGGTGGCCCGAACATCAGTACGATAATAGTACAAAGTACTCATATACATTGGGGGAAGTACCGATGTCATCCAATGCACTGCGCGCTCCGTCCCCCGGCGGAGCGCGCTTGCGGCGCCGTTAAGCCGGCTGCGCTTCGCGAGCCAGCGGCCACGCCTCCGCGTTGACTATGGCCTTGGGCTGATTGCCAGTCATGGCGTTGACCAGGTTGTGGACCGCGAGGTCGATCATGGCGCGGCGAGTTTCCACCGTGGCGCTGCCGATATGCGCCTGCAGTACGACGTTTGGCAACTGGGTGAGCGGGCTGTCGGCCGGCAGCGGTTCGGTCGTCATCACGTCCAATCCCGCGCCCGCGATGACGCCATTCTTGAGTGCGTCGATCAGCGCGTCTTCATCCACCACGGCGCCGCGTGCGGTGTTCAGGAAGATCGCGGTCTTCTTCATCATGCCGAACTCGCGCGCGCCGATGCTTTTGCGCGTTTCGGGGGCCAGGGGAATGTGTACGCTCAGCACGTCCGATTGCGCAAACAACTCATCGCGCGACACATAGCGGGCGATTCCTTCGGCTTCGGCCTCGGTGTCCTGGCGGCGGTTGTGATAAATCACGTCCATGTCGAACGCACGGGCGGTGCGCGCCACGACACGGCCAATGCGACCCATGCCCAGCAGACCCAGGGTTTTGCCGCGAATGTCCGTGGCCAGGGGGAAGGCACCCTTGGTCCAGGCACCCGAACGCACGAACGCGTCGCCGGCAACGAGGTTACGCGCCACGCACAGCATCAGACCAATGGTCAGATCGGCCACGGCGCCATCCAATACACCAGGGGTGTTGCAGACCAGCACCTTGCGCTCGTTGGCCGCATTCATGTCTACGTTGTCGAAACCGACCGCGAAGTTCGACACCACTTTCAACGCCGGCATGGCATCGAGCAGGGCGGCATCGACGCGCGTTTTCACCGTGCAGACCATGCCGTCGATCTGGCTCCATTGTTCTTGCGGCAGAACTTCCAGCGGGCTCTTGCCCATGGGTACATCCACCGTATCGCAGGAGGCTTCGAGCAACTGGCGCAGATCCGCGGGGACCGGTGCGCTGACAATGATGCAGGGTTTCTTGGTCATGAAAACAACTCCAGAGGAAAAGAAGGGGAGAGCAGTGCGATCAGCCCTGCACGCTCTCGATATCGGTGGCGAACACTTGGACTTCCTCGCCATTGACGGCGCTCGGGTCGCTGGGGTGCTCGAGATAGCGCACGATTACCCAGAAGCCATCCTGGGGGTTTTCGACGACCTCGGCGATGGCACCATCGGCCATGCGCACTTTGTCGCCGGTGTCGAGCTCGACAAGGTTTACGGTTTTCCAATCAGCCATGTGTGGACTCCCTATACGGACCTGTCAAGTCCGAGCCTTACATCGACAATTGCTCTGCGGGCACGCGTACCCGTATGCCATCCAGCGCGGGCGTCATGATGACCTGACAGGACAGACGGCTGGTCGGCGAGCGTTCGGGCACGACTTCCAGCAGGGCGTCTTCGGTCGGGCTGGCAGGCTCGATTTGATCGAACCATTGCTCGCCCACATGCACATGACAGGTCCCGCAGATGGCGCCGCCGCCGCATTCCGCGACGATGCCTTCGAGACCATCGCGACGCGCTGCCTCCATCAGGGACCAATCCTCCGGCACGTCGGCGGTGTGCTCGGTGCCATCCGGCAATTCAAATATCGCTACGGGCATGATGCTTCCTGCTCAAAAACGAGGGTAGAAAATTCACTAAGCCATTCAGGCCGCGACGGCTTGCGGCGCGTTCAGTCGCTGGACGGCACGCACGAATTCGGCCGGGCTATCGACGGCCTCGACGGCGACGAGGCGGCCATCTTGATGGCGTTCGACCACCCAGCCACGAGCTGTCTCGACGACGGTATCCTCGCAGGGCTTATCGGGATCGACGATGCCCGCCATTTGCAACCGGCGGCCTTGTTGCTCGGACCAGAAGGTCGGGGCGCGAGTCGGCGCCGCTGCTTTGCCTGCGATCGCACTCGCGGCGATACGCGCTTGCGACATGGCGTTTTGTACGCTCTCGATACGCATGGCGCGCTGCAGCTCGGGACGCACAGCAATCGCGCAGTCGCCAATGGCGTAAATATTGGGTGCGGAGCTGCGGCAATTTTCGTCGACCACAATGCCACCCTGGCACTGCAGACCGGCCTGCTCGGCAACGGCGATGTTGGCGGCCGCGCCTATCGCGACCAGCACGGTCGGAGCCGAGAACACACGGCCATCGGTCATCTCGGCGTGCCATTGGCCGTCACCATACCGCCATGATTTCACCGCGATGTCGTGAACCAGCTCGATGCCAGCGCCGCGGTGCATTTGCGCAAAGCGATCCGCAGTGATCGCGGAAACCTTGCCCGGCATGATGCTGTCGGCTACTTCCAGCACGACGACTTCAACGCCTAGCTTGGCGGCGGTCGAGGCGGCTTCCAATCCCAGATAGCCGCCACCCACCACCAGCAGGCGGCTGCCGGGCACCAACGCGGCTTGCAGCGCGAGGCTGTCGCCGACATTGCGAATCGAAAATACGCCCGGACCCGAGAGACCCGGCAGGCCGCGCGCGACGGCACCCGTCGCGAGCACGGCATGTTCGAATTCGATCGCCTGACCAGAGGCCGTACGTAGGGTCTGGGTCGCAGGGTCGAGCTGCGTCACCGCATCGCCTTCGATACGCAACAAGTCGAGCTTTTCGAACACGGCGGGACTACGCAGCATAATGCGCGTGATGTCCGTGCCGCCGTGCAGCAGCGCCTTGGACAGGGGCGGACGCTCGTACGGCGGGTGAGACTCGTCGCTGATCAAGGCAATCGGCGCCGTGATACCCATGCTGCGCAACGCACAGGCACATTCCACGCCCGCGTGGCCCGCGCCGATGATTGCGGTATGTACCCGGATGCTGGACATCATGGCTCCCTTGTGGACTTATTCAGATCAGAAGAACGTCGTCAATGCTTTAGCCAGCAACACGTTCTGATCGAGAAAGATTTCGCGCGACAGAATCTTCCAGCCCGCGCCGCTGCGGCGCAGCACATCCTGACGTTTGCCGACGAACAGCGACACCTCGCCCTGCAGACGGTTTTGATAAACCAGAAAACGCGATCGCACCGACACCTGTTCGCCGCCCTCGGCCTCTGTATCCACATTCATGATGCGAACATTGCTGACCAAATGCGAAATACGCGAGGCAGGTTCTTCCGCCCAGTGAATGCCGGTATTGATTTGCGCCACGCGCTGGCGCAGGGTCTCGATACCTTCATCGAACCATGCGGTTTCGCCCGGCCGGGTGTACTCGGTGGCCACGGCGTCGCGGCGGACGTTACGCGCCAGCGGCATGCGGTAGACGATCTGCTCGTCCAGCAACGTCAGCCATGTGTCAAACGACCGACTGTCCAGCAGGTCCGCCTCATAGTGCAGGAACTGCTGCACTTCCCACCATAACTTGGGATCTGCGTTCAAGTACTCGGGCACGGTATCGGGTTGGACGTCGAGTACGGCGGACGGGGTTTGCATGACGGTATCCTCGGAAGGAAAGGGCGATGATTGCAAAGGCTTAACACGCCGCAGCGCGGCACTAATAGTTCAGGAGCGACGCGCTGGCACGCTTCGGATGGCCCTAATGCCACTCCGCTGCCTGGGTCGAACGCAGGCGAGCCTCGGTATGTTCGACGTGTGTGCGCGCATGATCGCGAGCGGCCTCGGGATCACCCGCTTCGATGGCTTTGAACAGCGTCTCGTGCTCGCGCTGCGCTTGGCTCGCCCGGCCTGCCAGTTTTGCCGATCGGGAACGTGAAACTCGTAAATTCTCGGCCAGCAGTCCAGCCAGGAAATCAAAAAAATTCAGATAGTGCTCGTTCTTCGTGGCCAGTGCGACCGCGCGATGAAAGCCCAAATCGGCATCCACCCCGGCGGCCACATCGCCATCGGCGATCGCCTGCTCCATGGCGGTCAGGGCGGCTCGCATCGCGGCCAGATCCTCATCGGTGCGGCGTTGAGCCGCCAGCGTCGCCGCCTCGATTTCAAAACCCCGGCGCAGTTCGACAATGCGCAGCACCTGTTCGGTGTCACCCTCTTCGGCCGCCACCATCCGCAGCACCGAAGGGCGTGTGGTCATCATGACGGTTAAACCCACCCCTTGCTTGCTTTGCACGAGGCCTTCGGCCTTCAGACGCGAGACCGCCTCGCGCAGCACGGTGCGCGACACGTTGAGACGGTCAGCGATCACCTGCTCCGGCGGCAATACTTCACCCACCGCATACTGGCCGCCCGTGATCTCCGCGACCAGGAGATCAGTGATGCGATCGGTCAGGTTGGCGTCGGCGCGCAACGTGGGAATGGGTTCTTTTTTCAGAAAAGCCATGAGAATCTTTGCTTGTACAGCGTATAGAAATGAAGTGTGAGGCAGTTTATCGTATTTTCGTACTAGTACTTTCCCGACCCTGGTTTGCGTCCCGCTGCACGGCACGGGATGTTCGCGTAAACACTAACTTGTCGAGCGTTTGGACCGAGTCATAGCATAGCCCGCCGACTTTATAGTATTTATGGAGCGTACTATGCGTAGCGTCGAAGAACTCGTCCAAGCCGATGCCGGACTGGTCAGCCGTGAGATATTCGCCAGCGATGAGGTCTATCGCCTCGAGCTCGAACGTATCTTCTCGCGTGCCTGGTTGTTCGTGGGCCACGAGAGTCTGGTGCCCAAGCCGGACGATTATTTCGTCTCGCGCATGGGCAGCGAGTCGGTGATCCTCACGCGCGATCGTCAGGGCCGCATTCAGGTGATGCTCAATAGCTGTGCACATCGTGGCATGAAGCTGTGCCGTTACGACCATGGTAACAATCGCACGTTCACCTGCCCCTACCACGGCTGGAGCTTTTCGACGGATGGAAAACTGGTCGAACGCCCGGGCGAGCTGGTGGGCGTGCCGGGCCACGCCACGCATTACAAAGGCGAACTGGACAAGAAAGCCTGGGGCCTGAAAACGGTGGCGCAGGTATGCAATTACAAGGGCGCTATCTTTGCCACTTGGGATCCGAACGCGCCACCGTTCGAGGAATACCTCGGCGATATGCGCCTGTACCTTGACGGCGCCTTGGATCACCGTGACGGCACTCCCGGCGGGTCCGAAGTCATCGGCGGCGTGCAGAAATGGCGCGTCAAATGTAATTGGAAGCTTGCTCCGGAAAACTTCATCGGTGACAGACATCACGATATCAGCCATCGTTCTGTCGACCTCGTGGGCATTGGGCCCAGCGCGGGCAAGGGCCGCCGGGACTTCACCGAGGGCCGGGTCTGTGTGGCCTTCCCGCAGTTAGGGCATGGCACCATAGGCCGCTTGCCCGCATTCGAGGAGCCGCCGTTCAAAAGCCAGTTCCAAAACCATCCGGTTGCCGAAGCCTATTTCAGGCAAGTCTACGACGCCCGCGTCAGGAATCTGGGCGACAGTCTACGCGTGACGCCACATGCTGTCGGGACGATATTCCCGAACATGTCCTTCCATTCTCACCAGCCGCGTTCGCTCGCCGTATTTCATCCGATAAGCGGCACGGAAATGGAGATGTGGCGCATGTATCTCATCGACAAGGACGCGCCCGAGGAAGTCAAGGAAGCGGCGCGCCACTACTATCTGCGCTACTCCGGCCCAGGTGGGCTGACCGAATCCGACGATATGGAAAACTGGACAGGCGCCACCGAGGCCTGCGTTGGCACCGAATCGCAGAAACTGTATTTCAACTATCAGATGGGCCTGGGGCACGCGCAGCCCGTGCCGCACATCACCGGTGCCGTGACGGCCGACTATACCGAAGAAAACGCACGCGCTTTTTATCGCCGCTGGGGTCAGTTCATGAGCGGTGCCGAGTGGGATGCGCTGATGCCGGACACCGTGCGCGCCGACGCCGCATAGCGATACACCGAAAAGCAGGGCGCCGCATCGTTGCAAGATGGACCGCGAGGCTTCACCTCAGGCGGGCGGCGAGTCGTTGTCCAACGTAATAGAAAAGGGGAACAATCATGCATCGTCGTACCGTCGTCAAGGCGCTCGCCGCCTTGCCCGCTTTAGCCGTATTGCGCCATGCCCACGCCCAGGGAGCCTATCCCGCAGGCCCGGTGCGTGTCGTCGTGCCGTTTCCACCCGGCAGCGCCGTCGATATTGTGACGCGCATCACCGGGCAAGCCATGGGCGACCTCAAGAGCTACAACATGGTGATCGAAAACAAGGCCGGCGCCAGCGGGGTGATCGGCTTGCAGTACGCCCTGACCAAAAAGCCCGATGGCTACACCTTGATCGGTGGCGGGCTCGGTACCATCTTGCCGATTGCCACCATGACGAATTTGCCGATGGACATTGCGAAGTCCATCGTGCCGATTGCGCAGGTGGCGGATTTCGCCAATGTCATCGTGGTGGGGCAGAACTCGCCCTACACCAGCCTGCAACAATTGCTCGAAGCAGCGAAGAAGTCCACGGATCGTCCTTTTACCTGCGGGGCGAACGACCGTGGCAGCTCGCCGCACCTGGCCACAGAGCTTTTCATGCTGCGTACTGGCACGAAGATGACCTATGTGCCTTACCGCGGTCCCAACGAAATCATCGTCGATCTCGTCAATGGGGGGTTGGATCTGGGGATCAGCAGCCTGCCCTCGTATGTATCCATGATCCGAGGTGGCAGGCTGCGCGCTCTGGCGGTGACCAGCAGCCAACGATCTAAACATCTGCCTGACGTTCCCACGGCAGAGGAGTGCGGCGTAAAAGACTTCAATGTCACCAGTTGGCTCGGCCTTTTCGGCTTGCCTGGCACGCCGCAGGACGTACTCGACAAGCTGTCGGGGGATGTGGTTGCCGCGATGAGCGCCCCTGAGATGGCTGCCAAGATCGAAGGCGCTGGCTTTGAGGCGACCGTGCTGGGTAGCGCCGATTTCTCCAAACTTACCCAGTCGGAGATCGAGCGTTGGAGTGAGCTGGCCAAGAAAATCGGGCTACAGCGCAGCTACGGGAACGTGTAGCCCGTCTGACGGCGGTGCGGTCAGGCCGGGTGCGGCAGCCGGCTATGGCCGGCGCAGCGCCTCGACTTGAATTTCCAACTCGACTTCGGGCTTAAAGCCCATGTCCAGCGCGAAATTCAGCCCATAGTCACCGCGATTGAACGAGCCGGACACATCCGCCCCGCACGCTTCGCGCTTTTCCATCGGATGGTCGATGCATTTAAAGTCGTCAATCTCCAGCTCCAGCGGGCGGGTGACGCCGCGCAGCGTGAAGTCGCCCTTCGCTGTTTTGGGGCGGTCACCGTCGAACTCCGTGAAGCGGCCTTTGAACGTGGCCGTCGGATACTTCGCCGCATCGAAGATGTCGGGCGCTTTGGCATGCGCATTCATTTCGTCGTGCCCAAAGTCGATCGAATCGATATCCACCGTGATGTCGATCGTGCCGCTACGGGCCTCGCGGTCCAGCACGATGACGCCTGAAGTCTTGTTGAATTTGCCACGCCAGGTCGACAGGCCTCCCATGTGATCCGCCTCGAAGCTCGGGTAGGTGTGCGAGGGGTCGATGTCGTAGGTGACGGGTGCCGCCAGGGCAGACGAGGACAGGACTGCATACAGCATGAGGGGTAATACTATTTTCATCGTCAATCTCCAGGTTGAACATCAGTGAATGTGGCGTCGCGCAGCACCTCGGCACCGGCCGGTGCCTGCATAGGCGGCGCAAAGCGATCCAGCGCGTTGGGCTCGTAGACACCCGATGTTTTTAGCAGGGGCTGAAGCGAGCGCGCAATGACTGCGACGTCGGCGAGGTCAGGCAATGCATCCGTGCCCGCGATGATGACGCGATTGCTCTCCTTCAGATTGAAGAAAGGGCCGAATACGGCTGCATAGGTCGCGGACTCGCTGGCGTAAAGTTGGCTGTTGGTAAACGTGTTCGCGACGACGATGCCCCGAGGGGAAAGTATTCCGCGAACCGTCTGCAGAAACTCCAGCGTCATCAGGTGACGCGGAACGTAGTCCACGTCGAATGCATCAAGCATGATCATGTCGTACTGTTTACCTTCCCGCTGCGCCTTCTCGATATACGCGCGGCCGTCATCGATAAACAGCCGTTGCCGTGCTCCGGGCTGGTAGTCGAAATACGTCTGCGCGACTTCTGCCACGGCCGGGTCGATTTCCACGGTGTCGATCACTGCGTCGGGCAGCAGTCGTGCCAGCGTTTTCTGCAGGGTCGCGCCGCCTAAGCCCACGATCAAAATTTTTTTCGGGTTCGGGTGGACATACAGCGCGCTTATCATCATGCGGGTGTAGACAAACACCAGCGCCTCGGGATCATCAAGACTCATGCAGGTCTGCCGTCCGAAGTCGACCATCGTGTTGAAATTCAGGCATCGTTCGCCGTTCTCTTCGAAGACAAGGACTTGGCCGAATTGGGACGGCTCGCTGTGTAATAAGCGAGGTTCGCCGTGAGCACCCGGGGTGAATATGGCCGCAAATCCCAGCAGGGCGGCAGCACAGAAGGTATTTGGTCGCATCGCGGGTCTCGAGAGAGGTGACCCTCGTATCATAAAGCGTGGAACCCAGCGGATTGATTGGTTACTTATTTTGGCTCTGTCTGGAGCCCCTTTTGTTTGTGATTCGATTATCGCGACATCCAATCGCAATAAGCCAGCCAGATATCAGGTCACGGTCAGACGGCCGTGAACTTCCACCCCGATTCCTAGAATATGGAACTTGCGATGCTGACCTTGGGCCCCAGTCTTACTCCGATCCACCCTCCGGCCTCGATAGCCACCATACCCTCGATTGCCCAAGAGACCCGCTCCGCGCTGGAGTGCTACTTGGTGGACGCGATCAAGTCTAATGATATTGAAGTCTTCCAAAAGCTCGTGGCGTTGTATGCCATCAACATCGAAGACCATAAGTTCAAGACGGGAGAGAACTTCCTGCACTGTGCAGTTGCGGCGGGCAGCGAGAAGATCGCAATGTATCTCACGGGTTTCTCGCGTGACGAGGTCGGCTTACCTGCCTCCACCGTTCAGACACTGGTCAATGGCAAGAATAACGCTGGCGAAACTCCGCTCTTGTACGCGGCTTGCTTTCGATCTCGTAATCCCGTGTGGGCAAGAGCTCTGGTCATGCGAGGGGCGATCGACGCTGACGGACGTGCCTTGGTGCACGCTGCCAAGAACGGGCTCACGGGTATCGTCCGGGCACTGTTACGAAACCATCTGAATGACTATCTCGACGCGAAGCTGGGCCCGTGCGCGCCGCATGTGCGCGAGTATATCCACGGCGCAGAATATAGCGGTGCCTTACCCAAGGCTTTAGCATATGCCGCAGAGGCGGGCCACCTGGACGTCGTCCGGTTATTGCTCAAGGTCAATGCCCGCGACGAGCTCGCCGCCGGCCTGAAGGCGGCGATCCACAACGGGCATTTTGCCGTCGCGGGAAAGTTGCTTGAACTGCACGACCACACGCGCGGGGATCTGCGCGAAGCGTTAAACACCGCTGCGGGCGATGGTCATGCAGCAGCCGTCGAATGGTTGCTTAAAACGGCGAGTTACACCTCCATGGATCTACAAGTGGCGTTGACAATCGCCGCCCGCAGTGGCCATGGGGATACCGTGAAGTGCCTGTTCGCGAAAGGTGCCAATGCCGTACAGGCACTGGCGATAGCCCTGCAGCCGCCCGGAACCAACGACGAAATAGACGTCGACGTCATAAGGGGGTTGAAGGTGCTCGGGGTACTGGGTCCGGCTGTGCTGACTCACGCACTAAAGTATCGGTCCGCGATTGATCTACCTATGCTGGCCTTGCTCGGCGCCAATCTTTCGGAAGCGACGCAAGCGGCGGCGATGCATAAAGACGCATCCTCGTTGCACGCATTGTTCCGCAAAAAGGTTCTGCCATTGAAAGCGATCGCGGCGCTCGCAGAATCCGGCGAGGTGGAGGCCAGAGATTTTCTGTTGGACGAATGGCGGCGATATACCGGCCATACAGACCAGGAGCATGCCCTGGGAATGCGACTCGCGGCAGTCGCCGACTCTTTCGTCAAACGGGTACTGAGTCGGCCGGAAGATGAGCAACAATTCCAACTTGGTTGGGACAAACTGGCTAAAGAGGGATATTGGAAAACGCTTGCAATATTAAGAGATGCGAACCAGTTGAATACCGAAGCGATGGGAATTTTAGTTCGTGACCAAGATCTGAGAGCAGTACGAACTTGTATTGACGCGGGTTTCCCGATCACGGAGTTACTGCACGAGCTGCTGGCTGAGTACACCACGGCGTTCGACGCTGGTCTTGATGAGGGTGGGCGTGGATTAGCTTTATTTACGTTACTAAAGCTGGCTGGTGCGGATCTATCGGCGCTACCCAAACCCCTGAATGACCGCATACTTGAGACCCTCAGCCAGGTTGAGAGCGCCATTGCGGGTTTGTCAGAGGACGATCGGGACGAGCACTTGCACTTTGCTCTGCTGGGGGCGCCCGTGACGGAGGTCGCCCTGTTGCTAGCGCGCGGTGCAGACCCCGTCGTTGCACTGCATATGCTCGAGCCGCAAAGCCGCGAGAATGCCATCCAAAAATTGATCAAGGCTGGCATGGTTCCCTCTGCAGCCCTGATCAACTGCGTAAAAGGTGGCCTCATGGAACTCGCTAACGGTCTGATCGAGGCGACCCGCCCAGGCAAGTCTGAGCATCACGCGTATCAGGGTGCTGACTCGCTGGCAACGGCCGCGTTAAAGACGCTTATTGCGGAAAAGGATTTACGCACAGCCCAGGTCTTCATTGATGTTTTCACCGATGGTGTACAAGCGCTGACTGAGTTTTTCGAAGCAAACGATACTGGTTCGGCCATAACGTTGATGCAGCTCGGTGTTGATCCTGAACCTGTACTGCTTAATCTACTCTCCGGGCGCGATTTCGATTCGGCCGCTAGATTGATTGCTTTGGGAGCCGACGTTCATATGGCGTTGATGTTGGCGTTTTCCGGTCCGGAGCATGATAGTGTGCTCGGGCCGCGCAATTCTGAGGTCAAAAAGGCGTTGGCGATCGCCGGCGCGGAGCCTCCTATCGCGCTACTACGGGCGGTCGAGCATGGCGACGGTTCAGCGGCGCGTAACCTGATTCGTAAAAATATGGCGACTGGAGCCGAGGCATTATGGCGTCTGATCTGGGACGAGTCACTGACCGATGACCTCAAACATCGAAAGCTACAATTCCTCCGTAGCGCGGGTCTTGATATCCGCACCGTCTTGGAGATGTATGCCGGAGACGAAAGAGGCGCTATCCTCAGCCAGTTTCTCGAAGTGGAATCCCCATCGAGTGCAGCGTTGACAACGCTGCTAAATCATTTGGCCTGAGGTTGTTCTGCGCAGCCCGTACGAACAGGCCATGAGAGATAGCAGGCGTAATGCTGCAGCAATACGACGATGCTGCCGCGCGTCCGATTTTTTATGGCCCTACGCCAACGGCAGTCGCATTCGTTTCTTATTAATGATGCCGCACATGGCCTGAGGATCGGCTCCGAATTCATGCGAGCCGATCTCCGTGACCTGAGGTGTCAGGGGCGAGCTTGAGGACGTACTGATTGGGCTCCGCAGGTCAACATCCATCCGTCTGGCGGCCTTCTGATAAGGAAAACTGTGATGTTCCCCATGCAATCCCCGTCCCGATCCCATCTTGCGACTAACCAGGGAGTGACACAGCTAGGCGAAATAAACACCGCACGAGCGGATACTGACGAGGCGCTGTCCGCGGTTATCCAATCTAATGACATAGAAAAATTCAAAAACTATGTGGATGAGCACTCGCTCGATATCCGCACATATCGGTCCAAAGAAGATCTCAGGAATGTTTTGCATCTCGCGATTGAATCCGGAAGCGGTAGCATCGCAATGTTTCTTCTGGGCCTAGGCGGTGAGGCTAACGGCTTAACATCAAGGGACGTTCAGAGGCTGGTTAATGCCAGAGATTACCGCGCAGATACTCCGCTCATGCGCTTGATAGACCGGCATCCCGATAAGCCGAGTTGGGTAGAGGCGCTGATCCAGGCCGGGGCGATTGACGACGATGGCTCGGGATTATTCTGGGCGGCGAAATATGGGCATGCCTCTATAGTCAATGCGTTGATTCACAGCCATTTGGAGACTGTTCGTGACAGGGGTTTGGCCGACATCGCCAGGGACGTCAGGGAATATGCCAACCCCTTCGATTATCGGGAAGCCGTATCCCATGCGCTGGTCTACGCAGCCGCTCAAGGTCATATGGAGATCTTCCGGAAATTGATCGAGGTGGACACACTCGGTCAGTTCGGCACGGCCTTGCAGGGCGCCGCGCTTAACGGCCATCTGCCGATAATCGATATCTTGCTCCAAAAGACCTCGTATGACCGGCAAACGCTAAGTGTCTCACTGATGTACGCCGCTGCAAATAATCACGTGGATCTTGCGAAACGACTGAGCGATGCGGGTGCGGATGCGTCGCAAGCCCTGGCGAGGGCCCTTCAGCTCCCGCCCTCGCTCACAGACTCTCGCAACCGCGCTATGGGTCAGGTGCACATTACACAATATCTGCGCGCGGCAAACCCCATGTATCTCGATGGCTCCGGCACGACCGTGGGCCCCATGGGAGAATTGTCGTGGCAGAAGCAGGCTGCTGCCATCCAATGCCTGAGGGCGCTGGGAGCAGACGCTCAGGCCGCCTTTAGGTTCGCAGCGGAAACGCAGAAGCCGATCTCGGCACCTGTCCTTCACTTGCTCGGTGCCGACGGCGCAGACTGGGTGGCGTCCGTGGCGTTGGCTAAAGATAAAACAGCATTGAATTGGCTGCTCGATAGCGATGCGTCATTCAATTCTGCCTTTCGGCGCCTCGCACGAAGTGATAACGCGACGGCAGTGGACTTTGTGATTGACCACAGTCGTACGCGTAAGGGTTACCGCGAAGACGGCCTGTCTACGCTGACTCGACAGGCGTTCAGGACTGCGAATTTCGTGTCCTGTCGGGCACTGGAGAGAATGCGGTACGGTCAGTACAAGGAAGAATGGATTTGGTTAGCCGTAGACGGCCAACAGCAGGCATTGCGTCTGCTGAATGATGCAAATTTGCTAAATCCGAAGTTGCTGAAAAAACTCGTACGGCAACACCATCTTAGCGCGATCAAGACCGCAGTCCAGGCCGGTATTCCCACCGAAGGTTTGCTTCTCGACCTGTATGGGGAGCATATGCTAACCCTGGTCATGAACGACGAGAGGGAAATCCCACAGGAACAGCGCAGGGAAGATAAACGGCGTAGTGCGATAGCGCTATTGATCCTTGCTGGCGTTGACGTCTCGCCCTGGGGCCAGAAGATGGGGCTACAACAGATCCACCAATCCATCATCGACCGACAAGACCTCTTTGCCAGTTTATCCCCCGCCCAGAGGGATGAGCGCCTCTTCGACGCATTAACGCGCGCAGACGTAACGGACATCGCCCTGTTGCTCGGGCATAATGCCAACCCGATCGTCACGCTCGCGATTGAGGACCGTCAGACCCGCAGAACCGGCCTCGCGAACATGATCAAGGCGGGCCTGGATGCCTCCGAAATCTTGATCGATTGGGTAACAGCGGGCCGCATGGAACTCGCTGAAGATTTGGTCGAGGCAAGCAAACTGGCCAGTCTTTGCAATGAGCAGTGGACGGAGCCAGGCGCTGTAGTGACCAGAGCGCTAAAGAGGCTGATTGCTCGGAACGATATGCCTGCAGCAGCGCGATTAATTCCCATCTTCACCGATGGGGCAGAGGCGCTCATTCACTTTGCGCAAGAATCTGACGAGAGCGCGGTGAAGTTGCTCATGCAGCTCGGTGCAGCTGATTCAGCCGCATTATTGGGCCTGTTGGAGCATAACGATTATGGTGCAGCCGGCCGATTGATCGAATGCGGCGCTGACATACATGCCACGCTCATGATGACATTTTCCGAGCGGCAGCCAGTCACCCAAGCGGCAGTGTCGCGACGAAAGATACGTCGAGAGCTGCAAATCATCGGGGCGGAGGTCACGATCGCCCTGCAACGTGCTGCTGAGCGAAACGACATGTCGGCGGCAAGGGGCTTGATCGAGTATGACCCCGCGGGCGCGAAGAAAGCGATAGACCGGCTCGTCGACGAGAACGCGATCAGCGACGCAGTCAAGACCGAGATGCTGCAATGTTTGGGTAACGTCGAGGAGACAACGGTTTTTGCCTGATTCAATGGCACGCGGCCGGAGTGCGCGTCGGGGGTGTCAGAAATTCCGTGTTTAAGGCGGGTTAAAAATCAAATGGAAGGACGGACGAAGCGATCCTCATAGAGGATAGCAAACTGGATCATGGCCTGTT
>NZ_WSJA01000018.1:0-54548 GCF_009763235.1 Bordetella sp. 15P40C-2 | reverse complement strand
CCGTCGTGATGGCTGCCGTCAACGTGGTTTTGCCGTGGTCAACGTGACCAATCGTACCCACGTTCACGTGCGGCTTGGTACGTTCAAACTTGCCTTTTGCCATGGCTGACTCCTGACCTGGATTGAAGCTTCTGACTTAGAAGAGAACAAAAATTCTGTGGTGCCCATGACGCGGATCGAACGCGTGACCTCTCCCTTACCAAGGGAGTGCTCTACCACTGAGCCACATGGGCAACTTTGGAGCGGGTGAAGGGAATCGAACCCTCGTCGTAAGCTTGGAAGGCTTCTGCTCTACCATTGAGCTACACCCGCGAGTTTCCTTTCACCACTGGTCCCACATCTGCTACACCAGGTCTGCGACAGCTTGCGCTGACAACCGGGCCTAACATCAAGAATCCAGGCACGAGGCCTGGATCCAAAATATGGGTCTCTGGTGGAGAGGGTTGGATTCGAACCAACGTAGGCGCAAGGCCAACAGATTTACAGTCTGCCCCCTTTAACCACTCGGGCACCCCTCCAGCGGAGAACTTGAGATTATGAACACTTCGAAATCGAAAGTCAAACGTATGTGGGGGTTTTTCGCAAAAATATTTGAAAAATCGACATGACGGCCGCGCGCGGCGTCTGTTTCACGCCAATTTCCCCCCCGACACGACCTAATATTCGTCAAATAGGGTCTGCAATTCGACAGGGTCGGAAGTTTTCATCAGCCCTAGCATCAACAAAATGCGCGCTTTCTGGGGCGAAAGGTCGCCGACCGCGATGAACCCCATGGCTTCGTCGTCGACTTCGACGTTACGGGCCACGTGGCCGCTGCCGCAGCGGCTGGCACGGGCCACGATTACGCCACGTTGCACAGCTCGATGGAGAGCCTGTAGCACCGCCTGACTACCATTGCCGTCGCCCACGCCCGACAACACGATGGCGCGCGCCCGCGCCGACAGGTAATCCACAACGTCATGATTCAGATCGACGGTGGCAAACAGGATATCCACACGCGGCCATGCCCGGTCCAGCAAATCTACGGAAAATGCGCTATTGACGGTATGACGCGGTTCGTTGCGTGAATAAAACACGGCGCGCTCGCCGCGCATCACCCCTGCCCTGCCCCGGTTCGGCGACGCAAAGGCATCGATGCCATTGCAGGCCACTTTTTGGACTTCCCGGGCATAGTGGATGTCTTCGTTCATCACGACCAGGGGCCCGCGTGCGCGCGCCGAGTCGCTGGCTGCCAGCGCCACGGCATACAACACATTGGCCGGACCGTCCGCGCCCAGCGCCGTCGCGGGACGCATGGCGCCTGTCAGGACGACAGGCTTGTCGTGCCGGATGACCAAACTGAGAAAGTACGCCGTCTCTTCGACGGTATCGGTGCCATGCGTAATGACGATGCCATCAATGTCAGGATCCTGACACAGCGCGTCTACGCGCCGGGCCAGCGCGGCCCAGATGGCGAAACTCATATCCTGGCTACCCACATTGGCCAGTTGTTCTGCCTGGATATGCGCAAGCCGGTCCAGGCCGGGCACGGCGGCAAGCAGATGCTCGACGGATAACGCACCCGCACGGTATGCGTGCGCGTCGTCCTGCACCCGCACGCCTGCAATCGTGCCGCCGGTCGCCAAGACCGCGATGGACGGCCGCTTGCCCTCAGGCATCGAGCACTCCGGATAAGCCTTGCCGCTCGAGCAAGGCGTTCAGATGTTCCCAGCCATGGAAATCGATGACGATTTGCCCTTTCTCGCGCGCGCCGAGCTTGAGCGCCACGCGCGTGCCTAATTGGTCGGACAAGGCCTCCTCAAGACGGGCAACGTCTCGCGAGGGACCGCTGCTGGCTTTACGCGCTGGGGCATCGGCCTCTTTGGCGGCCTTGCTGACCAGTTTCTCTGCTTCGCGCACCGACAGGCGTTTGGCAATGATGAGGTTGGCGAGCTGAATCTGCATCGCCGCATCGACCGCCAGCAGCGCGCGCGCGTGGCCCATATCGATGTCTCCGGCGAGCAACATGGTTTGCACCGGAGCGGCAAGATTCAATAAGCGCAGCAGATTGCTGGTGGCCGAACGCGAACGGCCAATCGCCGTGGCCGCCTGTTCGTGCGTCAAACCGAATTCTTCCAGCAGACGACGCACGCCATGCGCTTCTTCGAGCGGGTTCAGGTCTTCGCGCTGAATGTTTTCGATCAGCGCCATAACGGCGGCATTTTCGTCGGCCACCTCGCGCACCAGAACGGGCACCTCTTTCAGACCCGCCAGCTGGGCGGCACGGAAACGGCGTTCGCCCGCGATGATTTCGTATTCGCCCGGACGATCATTAAGCGCACGCACCAGAATCGGCTGCATGATGCCCTGGGCACGGATCGACTCCGCCAGCTCGTTCAGCGCGCCTTCATCCATGCGAGTGCGGGGCTGATATTTGCCAGCGCGCATCTTGCTCACCGGCAACGTCGAGGGCAGGCGCTCGCCAGCGGGCGCCTGCTCGGCCGGCTTCGGGATGAGGGTATCGATCGCGGGGCCGTCCGCTCCTAGCAGAGCGTCGAGTCCGCGACCGAGACCTTTAGGTTTTTTGGTGGCCATGTCGAAAAATCCTTAGTTACTACTCGCTTAGCTTGCTGGGGAGTTCTCGTTCGCCGAACAATGGGCATCCATCGAACCGTCGTGGACGCCAGACGGCAACAATACCGTTACTCGGGGAAGCGATACAGGGTGGATAACCCCAGCGGCATGAGTCGCGAGTTCATCATTCCATGGTTTCGACGCGCTTGACCATCTCGGCGCCGAAAGAGAGATAAGCTTGGGCGCCGCGCGAGGCCTTGTCATACACCACGCCGGGCAACCCATAGCTGGGGGCCTCGGCCAAGCGAACATTGCGCGGGATCACCGTGGTGAACACCTTATCGCCAAAGTGCGATTCCAGCTGTGCGGACACCTGCTGCTGCAGCGTCATCCGCGGATCGAACATGACGCGCAACAGGCCGATGAATCGGAGCTCGTCGTTGATATTGCGATGCACGCGCTTGATGGTGTTGACCAAATCCGACAGACCTTCGAGCGCGAAGTACTCGCATTGCATGGGGATAACCACGCCATGCGCCGAGGCCAATCCGTTCAACGTCAGCAGAGACAGCGTGGGCGGACAATCGATCAGCACGAACTCGTATTGCGTCGCCACCTCGCTGATCGCCGTCTTGAGCTGGCGTTCGCGCGCCTCCATATTGATCAGGTCGATCTCGGCGCCGGCCAGTTCGCGGTTGGCCGGCAAGACGTCATAGCCGCCCGCCTCGGAACGCACACGGGCCGTTTCGATGGTGGCATCGCCAATCAGTACGTCATACAGCGTCGATTGCAGCGAGCCTTTGTCGATGCCGCTGCCCATCGTGGCGTTGCCCTGCGGGTCCAGATCGATCAACAGCACGCGCTTACCATGCGAAGCCAGGCTAGCCGCGAGGTTAATGGCGGTAGTGGTCTTGCCCACGCCTCCTTTCTGGTTCGCAATGCAAAACACACGCGCTCGGCGCGTGCTGGACGAATTGGTGTTCATAGATTTCCTTGACTGCGGCGCATCCAGATCAGGCAACGCTGTGCTTCAAGTTGCGGGACTTTCAGCATCTGGATGTCTTCAACGTGCCATTCGCCTTGCTGATGCAGGGCGTGTATTTCTTCTTCGGGGACCTTCCCTTTCATCGCGACGAGGGTACCACTGTCGCCCACATGGCGGCCAGCCAGCGTCGCAAAATCGATCAAGGAAGCGAAGGCTCGCGACGTGACGATATCGCACTGCGCCGGTGTGATGGCCTCCACTCGCGCGTGCAGCGCCGCGAGGTTCGGCAAAGCAAGGACGCCGGACATCTGGCGCACGAACGCCATTTTCTTCTCGACGGCATCCACACACGTCACCTGCCATGCAGGCCGCGTGACGGCGATCACAACACCCGGTAACCCCGCGCCCGAGCCGATGTCATACACCTTGGCGTTGTCTGCGGGATTAGCGGTGCGAGACAAGGGGTTCACCACGCTCAGGCTGTCAAACAGATGCTGGATCAGCATCTGCTCGGGATTGCGGATCGCGGTGAGGTTGTAGGTGCGATTCCAGCGCTGCATTTGCGCCAGATACTGCAATAGCTGTTCGGTTTGGGCGGGCGTAAGCGGCAGCTCCAGCATGTCGCAGGCATGCTGGAGCTGTTGCGCGAGCCGGACCTCGGTCGCGGCGCTCATGCGGCTTGCTTGCGCGAGCCGTAATGCAGGCGCTTCAGGTGAATGAGGAGTAACGATATTGCCGCGGGCGTCACGCCGGAAATGCGGGCCGCCTGGCCGATGGTTTCGGGCCGATGTGCCTTGAGTTTCTGGCGGACTTCGAACGACAGACTGCTGACGGCGTCGTAGTCCAGATCAGCTGGAATCCGTTGCTGCTCGTGCGCAAGATGTTTTTGCACCTCGTCTTGCTGGCGCGCGATATAGCCGGCGTACTTAACCTGAATCTCGACTTGCTCGGCCAACACGTCGTCCTCGCTCACGCCGGGACCCGCCAGCAGGCTGCCATCGACAAGCGTCGCACTCATCAGCGTCTCGTAAGTCACCGACGGCCGCTTCAACAGATCCGCTAGTGAGTACTCACGTTCAATTGCCTTGCCCAATAGCTTTTCCGCATCTTCCGCAGGGAAGCTGCGGGGATTAACCCAAGTCGACTTCAAGCGTTCGATTTCGGCCGCGACAGCGTCGCGTTTACGGCTAAAGGCATCCCAGCGCGCATCATCCACCAGACCCAACTTGCGACCGATCTCCGTCAGACGCAAATCGGCATTGTCCTCGCGCAGGCTGAGGCGATACTCGGCACGCGAAGTGAACATCCGGTATGGCTCGGTCACGCCGCGAGTGACCAAATCATCGACTAGCACGCCCAGATACGCTTCATCCCGACGTGGCGTCCATTGCTCTCGATCCAATGCTTGCAACGCCGCGTTGGCGCCCGCGAGCAGACCCTGCGCGGCCGCCTCTTCATAGCCGGTCGTACCGTTGATCTGGCCAGCGAAATACAGGCCGGATATCGCCTTGGTCTCGAGTGTCGACTTCATTCCACGTGGATCGAAGTAGTCGTACTCAATGGCGTAACCCGGGCGCAGGATGTGTGCGTTTTCCAGCCCCGGGAGTGAATGGATCAAGTCCCACTGCACGTCGAAAGGCAAGCTGGTCGACACGCCGTTCGGATACACCTCGTGGGTGTCCAAGCCCTCCGGCTCCAGAAATACCTGATGCGATTCTTTATCGGCGAAGCGATGAATCTTGTCCTCGATAGAAGGACAATACCGCGGACCTACCCCTTCGATAACGCCGCTATACATCGGCGAACGGTCTAGCCCCCCGCGAATGATGTCATGCGCGCGCGCATTAGTATGCGTGATCCAGCAAGGCAACTGGCGCGGGTGCATAGACGCATTGCCCAGGAACGAAAAGACGGGCACCGGATCCAGATCACCGGGCTGCTCCTCAAGCACGCTGTAATTAATCGTGCGTCCATCAATGCGAGGAGGTGTGCCGGTCTTCAGACGGCCTTGCGGGAGCTTCAGCTCTTTCAGACGTTGACCCAGCGAGATCGCGGGTGGATCCCCTGCCCTACCGCCCGAGTAATTTTGCAGCCCAACGTGAATCAGGCCATTCAAGAACGTACCGGCGGTAAGTACCACCGTTCGCGCGCGAAACTGCAGACCTATCTGAACCACAGCGCCAACCACGCGATCACCTTCCACCATGAGGTCTTCCACCGCTTGTTGGAAGATCCACAAATTGGGCTGGTTCTCCAGGCGCGAGCGGATCGCTTTGCGATATAGCACACGGTCCGCTTGAGCACGCGTCGCTCGCACCGCCGGCCCTTTCGAACCGTTAAGGATGCGGAACTGAATACCGGATTCGTCGGTGGCCAGAGCCATTGCGCCACCCAGGGCGTCCACCTCTTTAACCAGATGCCCCTTGCCGATCCCGCCAATCGACGGGTTGCAGGACATCTGACCGAGAGTTTCGATGTTGTGGGTAAGGAGCAGGGTATTGGCGCCAATGCGCGCCGCCGCCAATGCCGCTTCGGTACCGGCATGGCCGCCGCCGACGACTATAACGTCAAATTCGCGCGGGTAATTCATGATGAGGGCTGATGAAAGAGCTTGATAAACCACATTATAGTGGCGGGAGCGAAGTTGTTTCACGTGGAACAGTGAACGAAGTTGTATCTGGGCAGCTACTGCAGCTTCGGGTCCGTATTACTGCGGCGGCGGGCCGTCCGCTTTACCTAAAACTCCGCACCGGACGGCTAATGCCGCCTGGACCCCACGTGCCCGTACACGGTAAGGCGATTAACGCCAGGACGGCAGAGTCTGCCGATGTTTCACGTGGAACATCGGCCATCTTGCATTGGGCTAATCCGCAGCCAAGCGCGCGCCAACAACCATTCGATCGCCTGCTCTTTCATCAGCGAAGGCGCGAGCCCCAAACCCGAGGCCAGGGCGAGTCCACTAACCATGTCAATTCTCAGGCCACGGATTCAGCCTTATGTGGCGCATACATCCCGCGCCCAGAACAAGATCGCCGCGTCGCTACGTTATAAAACACATTAGACGGAACGGCGACACACGTGCCTAGGCGTTACACAGGAAGGATGGCCTTTGCGAGAGGGACATGCCCACCTCCCATGGCTCGTTGCCGGCCCTTCGATACAGCACAGCGGTAAACCTAGCTCATCAAAAACAGGGATGGGGCGTTTCGGCACGTATCACCAGCCGGGTGCCAACTGACGTAGATCCACCGATCGATAGCCAGCGCGCGAGTGGTCTTAAATAAAGTATGAGGCCAGCAGAGCTAGCCATACGGCGACACGATGCTGCGCACCACCACCAATAACCAGTTCTGTGTGCATGCCAAGCGTTGGATTCACTAAAGGTGGTATACACCTCAGTGAGACAATCGGCGCCGCAGAAGCTCTGCATGTTAGGCATAGTCATTCAGAGGGCGCTTCCAGAAACACTCCTCGAGCCGCGCCCATGGTCGAAGCCCGGAATTCGGAGAGTGTCCCGCGCCGCATAAGTCGTCAATGCCTGACCGCTCATGCTTTCCATGCAGTGTTCCACGTGGAACATACGCCGCGAACAATGCGCTCACGAGGCCAAATTTCCTCCCATGAGCGTCACCACAGGCATATAGACTCGCGAGTTGGCCTGTGTCCTCCCGCGGCTGCTTCGGTGGGCCGCAAAATTACAGAGTCATCGCCGCTGTAAGCACTGCGCTTTAGGAGGACTCATGGCCTCCAGCGGTGCGCAGAATAGAAGTCCGACACACCCTTCCCCAGCACGTCTGACAGCCGTCGCCAGCCGCCAACGCAGTCCCGGTCGTTGGCCTGAGGGGTGCGCCGGCCCGTTGAGCGGCGGGGAGTCGCCGAAGGCGACCGAGGCCCTTGCTCATGGGCCGAGCCGCTGCGATAGGGCCGGCGCACCCCTCAGGCCAACGGCCGGGACGTCAATAGCACAATGTCCCAGGCATGTTGAGGCTCTACCCCGCCCCGACGTGTCAGGGCACATTGAAAAGAATGAAGCCATAACCCCCGCCGGCAGCACACGCAGGCCACACCTCCTCTGCTTTGCCGCAGGGTCTGCATAAACTTGTCCACTATAGAGGTGAACACGTATCTTCCCGCCCGATGGATTCTGCACAACAGGCCCGCTCTGCGAAAAGTCTGGGAGCAAGGTGCGACTCAAATCGGTACGTCGCTAAATGGTGCGAGGCCCAACGGCGATCACACGAGGTACCTACGCTCTACCCGCACCAATCGCTGCCAGCGGGCGCTCTCCTCATGTGTTTCACGTGAAACAAGAACAGACTGCCGTCGCCGTCCCGACCTGATTCAAAGAATTCCGTCGACTCCCCATCGAAAGGACTCGCAATCCTAAAACGCTTCTGTCGCGATGTACCAGCATTGCGACCCGCTCATATAGAAAACCCGACAACGCGGACTTTCAACAGGATGATGACCCCCACAGCCGACACAGCAGTTCAGAACACTAGTATGCAGAATGCCTAAGTTGCTGCGCCATGTGCGTCCGTTTACGGCCTCTACCTATCCGAAAGAGATATCCACACGTCCGGAGAGGATAGGAACCGCCTTCGTAAATTGTCAGAGCGAGCCGACGAATAAGGACCATGCTCTACACCGGGAATAAGATCAAAGCCCTATCTACAACTACCAAACCTAGCCCCTGCCCCATCCAACGTTGCACCGTTTCACGTGAAAAGGACCCTCATCAATTATTCACAGCCACCGGCGGATAAACATCGAGCCACACACTTATCCCCAGCATCCGAACCACCGAGCGCATAGCCCCGTCCACCAAAACCCTGTCGATTTAGCACAAGTACATGAAGGCATAAAAAAACCGCTTCGAAGCGGCCGATATCCACAAAATTCGAAGAGCCGTTTTAGCTTCAACCACCCCCCAACAATCATAGAAAAGCGATGGGGATAATTTTGTGAACAAGTGAGCCGCCCGGACTCAAATATCCGCCTTGCGCATGCACCACTGTGCCGCATCTAGCGATCCTGATTCAGCAGACCATGCCGCCAAACCTTCGCTTAAGCCTTGAAATTCAAAGGAAAAACGGCCACACCTGCGAAAGAACGCGCCAATGACCCCAAATGCCGCGTCTTCATACCGCTCACAATCGACGTACCCATATTTTTGTGCAGAACTCCGCAATTCAAACCGAAAACGCTGCCAGCGGCGAAACCGTTCGGACGTTAAAAGGGGTGCCCAAACCGAAAGTTATACCCAAAGTTATCCACAGGCTGAATGACCGCCCACAAATGAAAACGCCCCAAGGCGTAAGCCTAGGGGCGTCGTAGCCAGGTCGAACCCGGCCTGCGGGGAAAGCGGGATTCCCCGATTAGAGCGGACGGATCTCCGCCGCTTGAGGTCCTTTCGGACCATCCTTAACTTCAAATTCCACTTCTTGGCCTTCGTTCAGGCTGCGATAGCCGCGGCCTTGGATGGCGGAGAAGTGTGCGAATACGTCGGTGCCACCAGCGTCCGGAGTGATGAAGCCAAAGCCCTTATCGGCGTTGAACCACTTAACCTTGCCCTTCTGAATCATTATTCAAGCGTCCCTGAAAGAAAAAATTGAATTGCTAGTGAATCAAGGACGCCGACTAGTCAGGTCAGAGGCCTGTGCAACGCTTGAATCAACCGCGGGAATCAGCATACTCACGCATCTTTGACTTAACAAATAGTTGTTTTCCCCTATGTCGTATTTTTAAAAAATGGGCCATGTGAAATATCGACGTCACCTCATGCCAGTAGGCCACTCGGCACGCGTTAGTGGGATACTTGCGTCACACAATTTCCTCATCAGTCGCGTACCCAACCATGATCCGCTCCAAGCTGCCCGACGTAGGGACCACCATCTTTACCGTGATGAGCCGATTGGCCATCGAGCATCAAGCCATCAACCTGGGGCAAGGCTTCCCCGACTTCGACCCCGACCCGCGCCTGTGCGAATTAGTTACTAAAGCCATGGCCGCTGGCCACAACCAGTATCCCTACATGCCCGGCGTCGCCGCCCTGCGCGAAGCCATTGCCGAGAAGATCCGCGGACTTTACGGCCACGCCTACGATCCCGAAACAGAGATCACCGTGACCAGTGGCGCGACCGAGGCGCTGATGGCCACGGTGCTCGCGGCCGTCAATAGCGGCGACGAAGTGGTGGTCATCGAGCCGTGCTACGACTCTTACCTGCCGGCCATCCGGTTGGCCGGCGGCACCGCGGTGCCTGTGCCTTTGCGCGCCCCGACCGCGCAAGACCCCTACTACCGCATCGACTGGCAGCGTGTTCGTGACGCGATCACCTCGCGCACGCGCCTGCTCATGCTGAATTTCCCCCATAACCCCACCGGCGCGGTGCTGGAAGAAAGCGATCTGGACGCGCTGGAAAGCATTGTGCGCGACACCGGCGTGCTGCTCTTGTCGGACGAGGTGTATGAACACATCGTATTCGACGGTAAACCGCACGCCAGCCTGTCACGGCGTCCTTTGTTGGCCGAGCACGCCTTCGTCATTTCTTCCTTCGGAAAGACCTATCACGCGACCGGATGGAAAATGGGCTACTGCTGCGCGCCCCGCCAGCTGAGCGCCGAATTGCGCAAGGTGCATCAGTTCATGGTGTTCACCGTATCCACGCCGATGCAGGTGGCCCTGGCTGAATACATGCGCGATCCCAAGCCGTACATGGAATTGCCCGCGTTTTACCAGGCCAAACGCGAACGGCTGGCCGAAGGCCTGCGGCAAACGCGGTTCAAGCCTTTGCCCAGCCCAGGAACCTTCTTCATGCTGGCGGACTACAGCGCGATTTCAAGCCAATCCGAGGCCGAGTTCGCGAAGTGGCTCACCATGGAACACGGGGTGACCGTCATTCCGGTGTCGGCGTTCTATCAACGGCCCGACGAGGAGGCCTCTAATCACGGCCTGGTGCGTTTTTGCTTCGCGAAGAAGGATGGCACACTGGATCAGGCAATCGAGCGCCTGAGGGGCGTTTAAAGCGGTCTGCGGGGGCGGCTTATGTCGTCGCCGGCATGTAAGCCGCCACCCGACGACGCGGCCTTCACCCGCCCCAACGACAAAAGGACGGAAAACCTGAAGTTTTCCGTCCTTTTCTTTATTGCCTTTTTACCGTTCAGGCAGCCGGATTCGCGGCTTTGCGACGCTGACGCAGCTTACGCAACGATTGCGGCACGATCACCACCGCCAGGGCGGCAATCCACAGACCGATCGACACATTGCTCTGGAACAGCACGGACACGTTGCCATCGGTGATCGACAGCGCGCGGCGCAAGTTCTGCTCCATCATGTCTCCCAGTACCACGCCAAGCACCAGCGGCGCCATGGGTACACCGAACTTGCGCAGGAAGTAGCCGATCGTACCGATGCCCACGACCAACAACAGGTCGAATGTCCCCGCGTTGATCGCATACACGCCGATGAAGCTGATGCTGAGAATGCCAGGGACCATCAGCCAACCCGGCACCGACAACACTTTCGAGAACACGCGCACCATCGGCACGTTCATGATGAACAACAGCACGTTGGCGATAAAGAGCGAGGCAATCAGACCCCACACCAGTTCCGGCTTGGTGTCGAACAGCACAGGACCCGGCGTGATGTTGTAGAGCGTCAGCGCGCCCATCATCACCGCGGTCGTGCCCGATCCCGGTACACCCAGCGTCAGCATCGGCACGAACGAACCGATGGCCGAGGCGGTGGCGGCCGATTCCGGCGCAACCAGACCACGCATATCGCCCTTGCCGAACTTGGCGTCGGGGTCTTTGTTTTCGATGATGCGCTTTTCTTGCGAATAAGCGACGGCGGCCGCCACACTGGCGCCGGCACCCGGTAAAACACCCACGCCGAAACCGACCAGCGAGCTGCGCACGATGCTCCACCAGGTGAAGGCCAGCTCTTTCAGATTGAAAATCTTACGACCGCTGGATTGCACTTCGACGCTTTGACCGCCCGTGACTTTTTCCAGCATCTCCAGCATTTCGGCGACCGCGAACAGCGCAATCACCACGACCACGAAGTCGATACCGTCGGACAGGTGAACCGAATCGAAGGTATAGCGATACACGCCAGAGTTGGAGTCCACGCCAATGGTTGCGATGCCCAAACCGATCATTGCAGCGAGCACGCCCTTGATCGGCTGCTTGCCAAGCAAGCTGGTCAGGCAGCAGAACGCAAACACCATCAGGACGAAGTATTCCGCCGGACCGAAAGCCAGCGCCCATTTCGCCAGCATGGGGGCGAGCAGAATAATGCCGGTAACCGAGACAATCGCACCGACGAAGGCCGACGCCGCCGACAGCGACAGCGCCACGTTAGCCATGCCTTGACGCGCCAACGGATAGCCGTCCAGCGTGGTCATGATGGCGCTGGCCTCGCCCGGCACGTTCAGCAGAATCGAGGTGATACGACCGCCATATTCGGCACCCACATACACGGCGGCCAGCAGGATCAGTGCCGTTTCCGGCGGCAGGTTCATCGCGAACGCGATGGGGATCAGCATCGCCACGCCATTGATCGGCCCCAGACCGGGCAACACCCCGACCATCGTACCGATGAACGAACCGATCGCCGCCACCAGCAGGTTGGTCAGCGAAAAGGCAACGCCAAAGCCTATGGACAAATGATCGACAATGCCGCTCATAGCAGATCTCCCAACAAGCCGGCGGGTAGCACCACGTCCAACGCTTTATCAAACAACAAGAAGAAGAAAACACCCATGATCACGCCGCCCAGGGCACTCTTGCCCCAGCCACCGCCGAACAAGCGTCCGACGTATACGGTCATCAAGGCCGTTGCGATGACAAAGCCCAGCCACTGAAACAGAAACGCATAGGCCGCGGCACCCAGCACCATCAGGGCGATGCGCGGGTTCGCGCCGGGAGGATTGCCTTCGACGGGGTTACCACCCTTGATCGCCAGACGCAGGCCGCAAAGCCCGATAATCAGCGCGATCAATAGCGGAAATGCGCGCGGCCCAACGGGTTCGTAGGCGAAAGGCGCCTCGATATCCCAGCCTGCCCAGGTCATCAGGGCGGCCAGAACCAGGGCACAAATGCCCAGTGTCCGATCAGTCATGATCTTTTCTTCCTGAAATTCGGCGCGCCGTGGGTTGATAGTGCGAGCGGATGCTCATGACGGCACGCGGGACGGGTGCGCCGGATAACGGCGCACCCCAGACGGCAATGCGCCTTCTGTTACTTCTTGATCAGGCCAAAGCTATCGGCCAGTGCATGGTATCTCTTGACTTGCTCTTTGACGTAGGCGTCCAGCTCGGGACCCGTCTTGGCAAACGGGAAGAGACCTTGCTGATCACGCAGCTTGGCGTATTCCGGGGCAGCCATGGTTTTGTTGAAAGCATCGACCCAGAACTGATAGGCCTCGTCCGACACTTTCGGGCCAACGTAGAAACCACGGATGATGGGCCAGTTGATGTCGTAACCCTGATCTTTCGCCGTCGGGATGCTGTTCAGCTTGCCCGGCAGACGTTCGTCGTTGAAGACAGCCAGCACACGAATGGGGGCGCCACCTTCGAGCATGGTGAACGCTTCCGCCGCATCACCCATGTAGGCCTGAATATGGCCACCACGCAAAGCGGTCACCGCCTCGCCGCCGCCTTCAAAGGCCACGAAACGCATCTTGCGATAGTCCACACCTGCCGCCTTGGCGGTCAGAGCGGCTTTCATCCAGTCCTGGCTACCCACGGTGCCACCAGCGCCCAACACGATCTTGGAAGGATCTTGCTTGAAGGCTTCCATCAGGCTCTTGAGGTCCTTGTACGGGGAGTCGTCGCGCACGACAGCCACACCGTAGTCGGTACCGATACCCGCCAGCCAGCGCACGTCATCGACGTTGTATTTGCCGAACTTGCCTTGGGCCAGGTTCAGCAAGGAACCACCCGAGAACGCCACGATGGTGCCAGGCTCATCGGGATGCTGAGCCACGATGTTGTTGTAGGCAACCGCACCAATGCCACCAGGCATGTAGACGATGCGCATAGGCTTTTGCAGCGCGCCGCTCTGCTTGAGGCCTTCGACAGCCAGACGACAGGTCAGGTCAAAGCCACCGCCAGGCTGGGCGGGCGCAATACATTCCGGCCGACGCGGTTCGTCGGCGGCTTGAGCGCCGGCAGTCATGCCGAGAGTCATGGCGCAAGCGCCCATTACCGCGGCGAGGCGGGCTTTCGAGAAGAGTTGCATTGTGCGGTCTCCGTGAATCGCTTTTTAGATGTCATCGTGAGCGGATCAAGTCTGCAAAAACACAGACAGTGATCGACGGAACCGAACCGTACCTAATCCAGCCTTTCCGGAACCTTTCAATTTTCAAGAATTTCGTGCGGCGTCGCAGCAATCCGGCTAGAAATAAGGGTAAACCCTAGTGCCACGCGCAATCCGGGCAATGGTTTCCGGTTCTCTAAAACCATCCATCCGCCATGTAGTTTTACGATGGTGCCAACGATTGCAAGGCCCAGGCCGGCGCCGGGTCGGTTCTTCCCGGCCGCGCCTCGGCGAAAGCGCACGCTAGCCTGCGCGATGTCCTCGGGCGACATTCCCGGGCCGCTATCCTCCACGGTGACACGAGCGAATTTTTCGTCCGCATAGACGCGTACCGTGACCTGCGAGCCGAATGGGGCATAGCGGATCGCGTTGTCCACCAGATTGCTCAAGGCCTCGCGCAGCAGCCAATCTATGCCGGGAATACAAACGGGGAATTGCCCGCCTTCCAGGCCCAGATCAATGCGCCGGGCCCGCGCGGCGGGCAGCAGCGTCCGAATGACGCTGTGGGCGATCTCGCCCAGATCGACGTTATCGGGCACCAGACCCGCTTCGCCCAGCGAGGCGTTCTTGGCCCGGGCCAGGGCCAGCATCTGATTCGTGGTGCGTACCGCGCGGTCCAGTCCTTCCTGCATGGCCACCAGGGCTGTGCGTATCTCCTCGGGATCGGTTTCACGCAGTGCATAAGCGATCTGGGTACGCAAAACCGACAAAGGTGTGCGCAATTGATGCGAGGCGTCGTCCAAGAACTGCCTTTGTAGCCTCGCCTGGGCCGCAAAACGGCTCATGTGGAGGTTTACAGCATCAACCAAGGGGGCGACCTCACCTGGAATGTCTGGCGCCTCTACGGGGCTTAAATCGTCTGCCGAACGCTTTTCCACATCTTGCCGCAATCGCTCTAACGGACGAACCGCGCGAAAAACGCTCCAGACGACCACCAGCACCACGATGAGGATCACCACGAAATCGCGTTCGAGCGCGCGTAGCAGTGACTGATTCAAGAAGTTTTGGCGCGAATCCAGCGTTTCAGCGACTTGAACCACCACTCTGCCGCCCTGGTTGTTGTAGAGCGGGGGGTCCATCGGCCGCGCGAGCGCGGCCACGCGTAGCGAAAGGCCCTGATATTCGGCGTCGTAGAACTGTGGTTGGCCCGAAATCAGCGGTTTGTTCGGCAGTGGCAGGAATTGGTTGCCGATTTCGGCAAGGCCGTCTTCAGTAGCAATGCGGAAATACACATTGCCATCGGCCGTCAGCTCAAAAAACTCCAGCATCAGATATGGCTGCTCGAAGCTTAATCCCCCGCTGGCTGTGGATATGTTGTGATCGATAGATCTGAGCGCGCCCGCCAGGGCGCGATCGTAGGCCTGATCCACCTGCGATCGCAGTTGATAATTCGACAGCCACAAAGCTATCAACATGATCAGCACCAAGGCGGGAATCAGCCACCAAAGCAACAACGATTTCAGCGTCTGAGGACGCGGGTTAAGCATCGGGTACGGTCTCCAGGGAGTAGCCCATCCCTCGTAATGTCACGATTTGCACACCGGTATCCGCCAATTTTTTGCGTAGTCGGTGAACCAATACCTCGATCGCCTCGAGATTGATGTCCGAATCGTCGGTTTGTATGCGATCGAGGATTTGTTGTTTGTTGATAGGTTCTCCACTGCGTTGAATCAGTACACGCAGTACAGCATGTTCGCGTGGGGATAACCCCAAAGGTTGACCTTTTACCGTAAAGCGCTGTGCAGAAGTATCCAGCGTCAAATCGCCCAGAGATAGCCGCGGATGTTCACGTCCGCGGCTGCGCCGAATCAGCGCAATCAGTCGCGCCTCGAGTTCTTCGAGCACAAACGGTTTTGGCAAGAAATCGTCGGCGCCCTCATGGAGGGTGCCGACTCGTTCAGCAAGTGAATCGCGCGCAGTAAGAACAAGTACCGGTGTTCGGTCATCACGAGCGCGAATTTTTGCCAACAGGGTATGACCGTCCATGCCAGGCAGACCTAAGTCCAAAACGACGGCATCGAACTCTTCCACAGCCAGACGCCTTTCGGCGACCAGGCCGTCGTCAGCCCATTCCACGACAAAGCCAGCATGGCGGGCCAGGCTGCGGGATAACCAGCGAGCTAGTTCTGATTCGTCTTCGATGAGGAGGATACGCATAGTTGAATTGTGCACTGGCGGCTGGTGGGAACGAATATATGTTTTTCCCTTTTCTTTTTCTTTATATAAAGACTAATGATTAATAGAGCCTGTGGATAACTGCATCAACTCGAAAAATCCATTTTATTTCAAACGCTTGTGGACAATTTTGCTTGTGCAGCAGTTCTGTTTGAAGCTGAGGACCCACTTGAACAACTTTCGGCCGATGGAAAGAAACCCATCCTTGTCCAACTTAGGTCCACACGCTGTGCACAGCGGGCGTTCTTAGAGGTTATCCACAGACCACTTATGCCCAACCTGAACTGAATATGCATGAGTGTGAATACTTACTCACAGGTGGTTGTGGGCAACTGATTTGGGCGCAAGAACCAGATTGCTGGCCCCGCCACCGGGGACTATCGTGAGGGCGTCAAGAGGGATAGAATCAAGGAGCGCACCATGCTGACTGCGTATGACGACGCGAACGCCACGCAAACTGGCGCGTATGCCACGGACGATGAGCGCTGGCAGGCGGTACAGCGGCGCGATGCGGCCGCGGATGCGTACTTCGTGTATGCAGTGCGCACGACGGGCGTTTACTGCCGACCCAGTAGCGCGAACCGCCTGCCTCGGCGGGAAAACGTGCTGTTTTTTAAATCGGCGCAGGCGGCGCAAGAGGCTGGATTTCGTCCTAGTCGACGGCGTAGCGCCGATAAGACCAGCGCTGCTACCCGGCGAGCGGAGCTGGTGGCGCAGGCGTGCCGCTGGATAGAACGTGCAGATCCCGCGCCAACGCTCGCGACGTTGGCTGAACGGTTCGGGGTGAGCCTCTACCACTTTCAACGTGTGTTTAAAGCAGAAACCGGGCTTAGTCCGAAAGCCTACGCGCAGGCATTCCGCGCAAATCGTCTACGTGACCAATTGCCGGGCTCCCCTACCGTGTTTAGCGCGATGTATGAGGCGGGCTTTAATTCGGCAAGCCGGTTCTACGCGGAGTCCGAGCGGATTCTTGGCATGCGTCCGCGTGACTATCGAACCGGGGGCGCGAATGTGGATATCCGCTTTGCGGTTGGGGAATGCTCGCTGGGGGCGATTCTGGTGGCCCGTAGTCAGCGAGGTCTTTGCGCGATTTGGCTGGGCGACGATCCCGAGCGGCTGGTGAAAGACCTGCAAGACCGGTTTCCTCAGGCCACCCTATGTGGCGACGATGAAGAATTCGCGTCTTGGGTTGCCCAGGTCATAGGCTGCGTGGAGTCGCCTGGGTTGGGGATAAATTTGCCCTTGGATGTGCGTGGGACCGTATTTCAGCAACGAGTATGGCGTGCGCTGCAGGAATTGCCGCCGGGGACGACGGCTACCTATGCCGATATCGCGGCGCGCATCGGGGAGCCCAAGGCCGTGCGCGCGGTGGCGCAAGCGTGCGGGGCGAATCAGCTGGCGGTGGCGATTCCCTGCCACCGCGTGGTCCGCCGGGATGGCGATATCTCGGGGTACCGCTGGGGCGTGGAAAGAAAGCGCGAACTATTGCATCGAGAAAGCGCAGTGAAATCAATTGTTTCTTGCGATTGACACTAAAAATTTCAGTTGTTGTCAGCTGTGGGAAAACCTATACACTGCCCCACTTACACGCTGCCAGCACGCCATGACGCCTTCAGAATTCTTCGTGGGTTTAGACGGGTTGCCCACATTACGAGATCGCCTACCCACCCGCGTGATCGGGGGGTTGGTGTGCACGTTGATCGTGGTGCTGATGTTGTTGGCATGGACCCTGTCGCTTTCGCGTGGGTTGGAACGCGCGGTGGGGACGACGAAAGAACTCAGCAGCGTGCGCTTGATGGCGAATCAGATCGCGATCGAGCTTCTGCGGCCCGACGGTGCCCAGCCGGACGCACTACAACAAGCCTTGCAGGTGCAGGATCAGGCGCTAGCCGTATTGGCGGGGCATAGCCTGACCAAACCCACGCACCTGCCCGCAGTGCCACACATACGGCACCAATTGCGGCTGGTCGAGGAAGTCTGGCTGCACAAACTTAAACCGGCTGCTGTGCAAGCCCAAAAGAGCGGCGAAGCGCAAGGCTATCTGGATGGCGTGCGAGTGTTTCTCTCGGAATCCGACCGGCTTGCTGGGATGATCGATCTGGATATCGACAAGAAACGCACGCTGCTGCGATTCTTGCAGGGGGCGATTGCGGTGATCGGCAGCGTGGGCACGGCACTGACGATTTATCTGCTGTACGTGTGGATTATTCAGCCGATGTTGAATCTACGCGATGGTTTGTATCGGTTGACCGAAGGCGAATTTCACACGCGTCTGCCGGTAAAGACGCGAGACGAGTTTGGAGTGCTTGCACATGGGTTCAACCAGATGGCCGATAAGCTCGAACAGTTGTATCGCGAGCTGGACCTGGGCGTGCGTACCAAGACCGCAGAACTGGAAAAGCAGAATCGCGAGACCGCTTTTCTCTACGCGATAACCGCGTTTTTAACGCTGCCCAACGATAGCGAATCGATATGCCGCCTCTTTCTGCAGCGCGTGATCAGCGAGTTCGGCGCAGCGGGTGGCGCCGTGCGTGTGACGGATACGGATGACGGGCCCGAGCGTGTGATGACCGAAGGCGAGGTTACGGTGCAAGGGTCCGGGGATCGCGATGGCGACATCGGAGCGCAGTTAGCGAGCGCAGATGAAGTAGCGGTCGAGCATGGGGCATACCACGCGAGCTTTGATATCGCGACGCGCGATGAGGCGTTGGGAACGTTCACGCTGCACTTCGCGAGCCAACGGCAGCTGTCGCCAAGTGAGGATCAATTGCTTAAAACCTTGGGCCAGCACTTGGGTATCGCGTTGGATAACCGGCGACTGGAAGCCCAAGCGCGCAAACTCGCGGTCACGCAGGAACGCAGTCTGATGGCGCAAGGCTTGCATGACAGCATCGCACAGGGGCTTAACTTTCTGAAGATGCAGTTGCAGATGCTCGAGGATGCGCTGGCGCGCGGCGATGACAAGGATGTGCGAGACATCGCACAGTTGCTGCGTATGGGTGTCGATGAGAGTTATCAGGATGTGCGCGAGCTGCTCGTGAACTTCCGCACCAAACTCGATCAAGTCGAGCTGCCCGACGCGATCGAGGAAGCAATACGTCGTTTTCGTCGGCAAACGGGTATCAACGTTCATCTGGATATGCAGTACCACACGGGGTTGCCGCTATCTCCCGAGCAACAGCTGCAGGTGCTATTCATCATGCAGGAAGCATTGTCGAATGTGCGCAAGCATGCGCAGGCGGATCACGTGGACGTCATCGTGCGCAATCACGATGATTTCGAAATGCGTATCGTGGATAACGGCCGCGGCTATGCGCAAGACGATGTCGCGAGCCGCGAGGAAAATCATATCGGCCTGCACATCATGCGTGAACGCGCGGCCCGGGTGCATGCGGTGCTGCAATTGCGTTCACAACTTGGTCAGGGGACAACCGTGGAAGTGACCCTGCCCCATACCGAAAAATCCGTTGTTTAATTCCAGCGACCTTTACTCATGGCGATTCGTATTCTTCTCATTGATGATCACAGCCTGTTTCGCTCAGGCGTCAAGCTTATGTTGCAACGTCAGCCAGATATCGAGGTTGTGGCAGAGGCGGGTGATGGCGTGGAAGGCGTCAAGCGCGCACAGGCATGTCATCCCGATGTGATTTTGTTGGATTTGAATATGCCGGGGTTGTCGGGACTAGAGACCTTAAAGCTCTTGGTACAAGACGTGCCCGATGCCGCTGTGATGATTTTGACGGTATCGGAAGAGGCAGACGAGGTCGCGCAAGCCCTGCGTGATGGCGCGCGCGGTTTCTTAAGCAAGAATATCGATGCCGTCGAATTAGTCAGCGCGGTGCGGCGTGCCGCGCAAGAAAGAGTCGCGAGATAGTGTTTTGATTGACCGCGGATGGAAACCCGCGAGCATGGCACCAATCGTGGCACCATGCTGCCGATCTATTTCCCGATACAAAAACTCGAAAAGATCTCGCCCAACAAATCATCGCTGGTGAATTTGCCGGTAATGCTGCTCAAGCTGTCATGCGCAAGCCGCAGTTCTTCTGCGAACAGATCCAACACACGATCATCCTGTGCGGCGTGTTCGCCAGCGTTGGCAAGATGTTCGGCGGCATCTTGCAGTGCTCGCACGTGACGTTCGCGCGCGAGCCAAGGGGATTCCGCCCCCGGGTTCCAGCCAGCGATGGACAATAGCTTTTCACGCAGTGCATCCAGCCCCAAGCCTTCGCGCGCGGAGATGCCGAGCTGCTGTGCGCCGGGCACGAATGGCTTATCGAGCAAATCCACTTTGTTGTAGACGGTCAGTAACGGCGTACGTTCGGGCAAGCGTGCAATGATTTGCGCGTCGAGTTCATCGCCGGGTTGAGTCGCGTCCTGCAGATGCAGGATGACATCGGCGCGTTCGATTTCTTTCCAGGTGCGGTCTATGCCGATACGTTCGACCGTGTCTTCGGTTTCGCGTAATCCGGCCGTATCCACGATATGTAGCGGCACGCCATTGATGTGAATTTCCTGCACGACGCGATCGCGCGTGGTGCCCGCGATGGGCGTGACGATCGCGATGTCGTCACCGGCCAGCGCATTGAGCAGGCTGGACTTACCAACGTTGGGTTTACCGGCAAGCACCACGTGCAAGCCTTCACGCAAGATCACGCCTTGCCGTGCTTGTGCAATCAATCGGTCAAGATCGTGCGCGAGCGCTTCCAGTGTGGGACGCGCCTGGTATTTTTCCAGGAAGTCGATTTCCTCTTCGGGGAAATCGAGTGTGGCTTCGACCAGCATGCGCAGATGCACGATGCGGTCCGACAGAGCATTGACCTGTACTGAAAATTCGCCTGATAAGGACGCCATCGCGCCCCGTGCGGCGGCCACCGACGATGCGTCGATCAAATCGGCAACGGCTTCGGCCTGCGCCAGATCCAACCGGTCATTGAGAAACGCGCGGTGCGTGAATTCACCCGGTTCGGCCAGACGCACACCGATCTCGGCGCCCGCTTCCAGACAACGATCGAGAATGCGCCGCAATACCGCCGGCCCGCCATGGCCCTGCAACTCGAGCACGTCTTCGCCGGTGTACGACTGGGGCGCGCGGAAATACAGGGCGATGCCTTCGTCCAGGCGTTCACCATCTTCGGCGGTAAAGGGCAGATAGTGCGCGTGCCGAGGCGTCAGCTCGCGACCAAGAAGCTTTCGAATGAATGACGACAGATCCGGGCCGGAAACTCGGACGACGCCGATGCCGCCGCGACCGGGAGCCGTGGCGATGGCGACGATAGGAACCTGATGAGAGACGGACATGGGGGCGAAGAATGAATACGGCAATAAGGGAATATAACTGTTGCGCGCGCACCATTTTGCTGGTTATGGTGTCCGGGCAGTCCAATCGATAGGTCGGCTAGGGAGAGCAAGATGGCATCTCGTTGGTTACGTTTGATGGTGGGCGGCACGGTGGCAACGGTCATGGCGCTAGGCGCGGTGACGGCGGCCGCGGCGCGCGACTTGGTTGTGGCGCTGAAAACCGAACCCAGCTCGATGGACCCTCAATATCATGCGTTGACACCGAACACGCAGATATCGCAGACGCTATTCGACCCTCTGGTGCGGGCCGACGCGAAACTGCAGCCAATTCCCGCGTTGGCGGAGTCATGGACGAACGAGGGTAATGTCTGGACCTTTAAACTGCGGCCCAATGTGAAGTTCTCGGATGGGTCGCCGTTCACGGCCGAGGATGTGGTGTTCTCCTATGACCGTATTCCCAAGGTGCCCAACAGCCCCTCCCCGTTTACCTTGTATCTCGGGTCAGTCGCCAAGACCGAAGCCGTTGATCCGCTGACGCTGCGCATCACGACCAAATCGCCCGCCCCCAATCTGCTGATTAATCTGGCGCAGCTGCCGATTTTGTCGAAAACGGCGGCCTCTGGTCCTGCTCCGGAGGGCAAGACCACGACGGAACTCAATAGCGGCAATGGCCTGGCTGGCACCGGCCCGTATAAGTTTTCTTCGTGGAAACGCGGCGCGGAGCTGGTGTTCGAGCGCAATGAGCACTATTGGGGCGAGCCGCCGGCCTGGGACAAAGTGATCTATCGGCCCATGTCCAATGCGGCCGGACGGGTCGCCGCCCTGTTGGCGGGCGATGTGGACATGATCGAAGATCCCCCCACCGATGATCTGGCCAATCTCAAAAAGAACAACAAGCTCTACATCGAAGAAACGCCCTCCGTGCGCGTGATGTACGTGGCGATGGATCAGCATGCCGAGCCGACACCGGGTATTCCGGGGCTGCAGAAAAACCCGTTAAAAGATAAACGCGTCAGAGAAGCTTTGTCCCTGGCGATCAATCGCGAAGCCATTGTGGATCGAGTGATGGGGGGCGTGGCCAAGCCCGCAGGCAATATGCTGCCCTACCCCATGTTTGGCGCATCGAAAGAACATGCCGAAGCACCCAAGGCCGACATTGAAAAGGCCAAGGCTTTGTTAAAAGAAGCGGGCTATCCCGATGGGTTTTCCATCACGCTGGGAGCACCCTCGGGCCGTTATGTGAACGACTCCAAGGTGGCGCAAGCGGTTGCCTCCATGTGGTCGCGCATCGGCGTCAAAACCAGTGTCGAAGCGTTGGCGCCCTCGGTGTTTTTCAAAAAACGCGATGGGTATGAGTTCAGCGCCTATCTGGCGGGCTGGTCGGTGACCAGTGGCGAGATGCTCAATCCGCTGGCTTCGCTCTTGATGACGCGCAATCCCGAAGCCGGCGAAGGCACCACCAACCGTGGGCGATATTCAAATCCGGAGATGGACAAGCTTGCCCGTGAGGCGGCGGGCACCATGGACAATGACAAGCGCGCCGCGCTCTTGCAACAGGCCAGCAATATGGCGATGGATGACTTCGCGCTGTTGCCCCTGCATTTCGAGCTCTCGGTGTGGGCCATGAAGGACGATATCCGCTACGAAGGCCGGCCGGATCAAACCACGCTGGTGCAATACGCCACGCTAAAGAAATAGCCGGGAGCGATAAGCAACGTGCTGGCAACCATCATCCGCCGCCTGTTGCAGACGCTGATCGTATTGCTGGTCATGTCGGCGCTGGTGTTTGCCGGGATTTATCTCGTCGGCGACCCGGTGTCGATGTTGGCCAGCCCGGAGGCGACCGATGCGCAGCGCGAGGCGATCCGTACATCGCTGGGCTTGGATAAACCGTTATGGATGCAGTATGCGGTGTTCCTGGGCCATGCGGTGCAGGGTAATTTCGGCAATAGCTTTCTGACGGGCGAACCCGCCATGCGCTTGATTCTGGAGCGCATGCCGGCCACGCTGGAACTTGCCACGGTAGCGATGTTGCTATCGGTGCTGATCGGTGTGCCGCTAGGCATTATCGCGGGCTTGCGGCCGCGGGCGGCCGGATCGCGCGCCATCATGACAGGTTCGGTGTTGGGTTTTTCGCTGCCGAATTTCTGGGTCGGTCTGATGCTGATCATGGTGTTCGCGGTCGCGCTGGGATGGCTGCCCGCCAGCGGCCGTGGCGCGACGGTACCGGTTTTTGGTGTGCCGTTAAGTGTATTGACGCTCAGCGGCTGGGCTTGTCTGATCCTGCCTGCCGCGACGATTGCGCTGGCCAAATGCGCGATGATCATTCGCGTCACGCGCGCGGCCACGCGCGAGGTCCTGCCGATGGACTACATCAAATTCGCGCGCGCCAAGGGGCTGGGCGAAATCCGCGTGCTGGGCGTGCACCTGTTGAAAAACATTTTGATCCCGGTCGTGACCATCGCCGGTCTTGAATTCGGGCAAGTCGTGGCCTTTGCGGTGGTGACAGAGACCGTATTTTCCTGGCCCGGCATGGGCAAGCTGTTGATCGACTCCATCATCAATCTGGACCGTCCCGTGGTGGTCGCCTATCTGATGCTGATCGTGTTTTTCCTGGTGGTGCTGAATTTGCTTGTGGATATCTTTTATACCGTGCTGGACCCGCGCGTCCGGCTGGAGCGCCGGGCATGACGACACCCGTGATTCCCGCAGCCGCGGACATTAAACCCGCCCCCGTGGAAACGCCGTTGCGCCGCTTCATGACGGATTTCTGTGCGAGCAAACTGGCGATGGTGGGCCTGGTGCTGTTGATCGTCACCGTGGGCGCGGCCGTGTTTGCGCCATGGATCGCGCCGCAGGATCCGTTCGATATCGGCAACCTGGATATCCTGGATTCGAAACTGCCTCCCGGCAGCGAAAGCAGCGACGGCAGCATGACGTACTGGCTAGGTACGGACGGACAAGCGCGCGACGTGTTCTCGGCGATCCTGTATGGCCTGCGCACCAGTCTGACGGTGGGCGCGATATCGGTGCTGGCGGCCTTTGCGATTGGCGCGACGGTGGGTCTGATCGCCGCTTACTTTGGCGGTCGGGTGGATGCGGTGCTGATGCGGGCTGTGGATATCCAGTTATCGTTCCCGGCCATCCTGGTGGCGTTGATCTTGCTGGCGATTCTCGGCAAGGGTGTGGATAAGGTGATCATCGCGCTGGTGGTCGTGCAATGGGCCTATTTCGCCCGGGCGGCGCGCGGCGCAGCCCTGGTCGAGCGGGGCAAGGAATACGTGGAGGCCGCCCGCTGTCTGTCGCTGCGTTGGGGGCGCGTGCTGTTTCGTCATGTCCTGCCCAACTGCATGCCGCCGCTAATCGTGATTGCGACCATCGACCTGGCGCATGCGATCGCGCTGGAGGCGACGTTGTCGTTTCTGGGCGTGGGCGTGCCGGTGACCGAGCCTTCGCTGGGGATGTTGATTTCCAATGGATTCGAGTATCTGTTGTCGGGTCTGTATTGGATTTCTTTCTTTCCCGGCATTGCGCTGGCGATCGCCATCATCGGCATCAATCTGGTGGGGGATCATCTGCGCGATGTGTTGAATCCTCATAACGTGGCATGAGGCGCGGGCGATGAGCGAAAGCGATCCCGTCGTGCAACACGACTACCACGAGCCAAATGCGGCTGACGCTGCTAGCGGGCGGGTCAGTCATCACCCGGAGGACCTGGACCCTCATCCTGTGGATAACCTGCCGGCCGGGACAGCGGTATTGCGCGTGCAAGGGCTCAAGACCCACTTCTTCACGCGTGGCGGCGTGGTCAAGGCCGTCGATGGTGTGGACCTGTCCGTGGGGCCCGGCGAGATCGTCGGGCTGGTCGGCGAATCCGGCTCGGGCAAGAGCATCACCGGGTTCTCATTGCTGGGTTTGGTTGACGCGCCGGGCCGCGTGGTGGACGGGGAAATCCTGTTCAAGGGCGAGGACCTGCGCCGCGCCTCGCCGCAGCGCTGGCGCGCAATTCGGGGCAGCGAGATCGCGATGATCTTTCAGGACCCGATGATGACGCTCAACCCGGTGCTGCGCGTGGATACGCAGATGATCGAAACCGTGTTGGCGCATCGCCGCGTCAGCCGCGCCCAGGCCAGGGGCCGCGCGTTGGAGGTGTTAACGCAGGTGGGCATCCCCTCGCCCGAAGAGCGGCTGCGCGCTTATCCACATCAGCTGTCGGGCGGGATGCGTCAGCGCGTGGCGATCGCGATTGCGTTGTTGAACTCCCCTCGCCTCATCATCGCGGACGAGCCGACGACCGCGCTGGATGTCACGATACAAGGGCAGATTCTGTACGAGATGCAAAAGCTCTGCCGCGAGACGGGGACGGGGTTGATCTGGATTACCCATGATCTGGCCGTGGTGGCTGGATTGGCCGATCGCGTTGCGGTGATGTACGCGGGGCGTGTGGTCGAAACCGGAGCGACGGCTGACGTGATCGGGCAGCCTCTGCATCCCTATACCCAGGGTTTGATCGCCTCGATTCCCACGCCGCAAACGCGGGGTCAGCCGCTATCTCCCATCGCGGGGATGACGCCATCGCTCTTGAATCTGCCCGAGGGATGCGCGTTTCGCTCCCGCTGTCCGCGCGCCACACCGACTTGTAGCCAGTCGCCCCCGGCGCAGGAGCATCGCCCGGGGCATTGGGCGCGTTGCTGGCATGTGGAGAACTCGAATGCATACGTCTAACGGCCCCCGCGCAGATTCCGAACGGGCAGCCGTCGCGGCGACACCGCTGTTAACGCTGCGTGGCGTTGAACAGCACTTCGTCCAGCCCGTCGATCTGGCCGGACGCATCGCCAATCTGTTCGGCGCGGGGCTGAAAACCTTGGTGGTGCAGGCAGTCGGCGGCGTGGATCTGGAGGTGTATCCCGGCGAAGTCATAGGCATCGTCGGCGAGTCCGGCTGCGGCAAATCGACGCTGGGCCGGATGGTGTGCGGGATATTGCCACCCACCGGGGGGGAAATCGTCTACCGTGGCGTGCCCCTGGCGCGAATGTCGGCCGCCCAGCGGCGCGAATACGAGCTGGGCGTGCAGATGATCTTCCAGGACCCGTACGCGTCGCTCAATCCGCGTATGCGAGTGCTGGACATTATTGGCGAGGCACCCGTCGCTCACGGCCTGATACGGGCGCGCGACCAGGCCGATTACGTCGCCGAACTCATGCGGCAGGTCGGCCTGGACCCAAGTTATGCACAACGTTATCCACACCAATTTTCCGGGGGACAACGGCAGCGGATCGGCATCGCGCGGGCCTTGGCGTTAAAGCCCAAGGTCATCGTTTGCGATGAGGCCGTGGCGGCACTGGATGTCTCGATCCAGGCACAGGTGCTGAATCTGTTCGCGCGCTTGCGCGAAGAGCTGGACCTGACCTATCTTTTTATCAGCCACAACCTGAGCGTGGTCAGTCACATCTCGGATCGCGTGGCGATCATGTATTTGGGGCGTATAGTGGAGATCGCGGCGACGGATGATGTGTTCTCGCGCGCGAATCATCCCTATACGCAGGCATTACTGAAGGAATTGCCGAACCTGCGGCCCGGACGGCGCAATTACCAGCCTATTAAAGGTGAATTGCCCTCGCCGCTGGCGCCCCCGCCGGGATGTGCGTTTCATCCGCGTTGCCCCCATGCGATGCCGCGCTGCGCCGAGGAACGTCCGTTACTGCGCGCCGTGGGCCCCGGCCATGCCAGTGCCTGTCACCTCAATGACATGCCAGGTTGGGACGGCGTGGAGCGCGCCCCCGATGCGCGTATAGCAGGTGTGCTACAAGTCTGAGATTACCGGGCGGATCCGTATGGGAACCCCCTATTTTGCTTTTACCTTGCGTGACCGAATGCCATGAAAACTTTAGACGAAATCGAACGTGCCCATGCCGACCTGACCGCCTTGCGACGCGACATCCATGCGCACCCGGAGCTGGCGTTTAACGAGACACGCACCTCCGCGCTGGTAGCCGAACGGCTGCGCGCCATGGGGATGGAGGTTCATACCGGGCTGGGCAAGACCGGCGTGGTCGGCGTGCTGAAATCCGGCACCAGCGAGCGCAAGATCGGCCTGCGCGCCGATATGGATGCGCTGCCGATGCCGGAACACAACCGCTTCGAGCACAAGTCCACCATCGAAGGCCGCATGCACGGCTGTGGCCACGATGGGCACACGACGATTTTGCTGGGTGCGGCAGAGTACTTGAGCAAGCACCGTAACTTCGACGGCACCGTGCACTTTATTTTTCAGCCCGCCGAGGAAGGCGGTAACGCCGGTGCGCGCGCCATGATGCAAGACGGGCTGTTCGAGAAATTCCCGTGCGATGCGATCTTTGGATTGCACAATATGCCGGGCATGCCGGTGAACCAGTTTGGTTTCCGCCCTGGCCCTGCCATGGCGTCGAGCAACCGCTGGGACATCACCATCCGTGGCGTGGGCGGTCATGCCGCGCAGCCGCATAATGCGGTGGACCCTATCGTCATCGCGGCAGACATGGTGCACGCGCTACAGACCTTGATTTCGCGCCATAAGGACCCCTTGGAATCGGCGGTGCTGAGCATTACGCAGATCCATGCCGGCGACGCCTACAACGTGATCCCCGGCGAGGCCGTCTTGCGCGGCACGGTGCGCACCTATACGGTCGATGTGCTCGACCGTATCGAGGAAGGCATGCGCCGCATCGCCACGACCCTCCCACAGGTCTATGGCGCGACGGGCGAGCTCGATTTCGTGCGCGCCTATCCGCCCCTGGTGAACTGGGAAAAGGAAACCGCTTTCGCCGCCGAGGTGGCTCGCGAAGTCTTTGGTGATGAACAGGTGGACTGTAATATCCCGGCCTTCATGGGGGCGGAGGATTTTTCGTTCTATCTGGAAAAAGTCCCTGGCTGTTATTTGTTCCTAGGCAATGGCGACGGCGATCATCGCATCGCCAGCTATCACGGCATGGGGCCGTGCCAGCTACACAATCCCAACTATGACTTCAACGACGCCCTGCTGCCGGTAGGCGCGACGTACTGGGTCAAGCTTGTGGAAAAGTATTTGGCTCGTAATTAAGGTGCCTGAAGGCCGCGCGCTTTGCGGCGCGGCCTATATGACGAAAGGCTCTGATCAAACTGCTATTACGTAGTTTGGTTATGTGGCGTGCTTTCGCATAATGGATCGCTCTAGCATTCGGAGCGATCCATGTCTCGTCAATCTGCGCCGTCCTCGGCCGCCCAGCGCGTCGTAAGCGCCACGCTGCTCGCCCTGGCTATCGCGGTGATGGCCTTGGTATCGCCTACTCCGGCCTTGGCCGATGGTGTCGCCATCGGCGCGCCGGCTTGCTCGTTTACTGCGCACCCATCGACCCTCCCGTGATCGCATCAGGGTTGCATCAAACTCCACCTGTTTAAAAAAGCCCCCGTTATCCCAGGCATGACAGTTGCTCGGAAGTTCGGCGTTGCCGACTTTTCCACGTTTTATGGGTTTGCTTTGTCATGCGGCGCTCAGTTGCCGGGATGCCCGCCGCGAGGAGGCTGGCCTGCCGCAGCGCCAGCCCCTCACCACTATTGGACCTGATCGTATCCCCGCTGTAAGCTGCTTGACGACTACGGGGGATCATCATGCAGGCATTGCTCTCGCACGAGCGGCTTCTGGTTGTTGCAGGCGTGGCCACGGCGGTGGCGTATGTGGCGGGCGACAGGCTCATCACCAATGGCTCAACCGTGGCTATCGCGTCGACGGTAGTGCTGGTGCTGGCGATCATCTGTGCATCGCAACGGGTCGCGTATCACGCCGAGCAACTGGCGCATCGATTGGGCGATCCGTACGGCACGATGGTGTTGACGTTGGCGGCCGTGTTGGTCGAAGTCGTGGTGTTGGCGATCGTGATGTCGCACGAGACCTCGCCTACGCTGGTGCGCGATACGATTTATGCCGCCGTGATGCTCGACATCAACGGCATTCTCGGTCTGGCCGCGCTGATGGGCGGCATCAAACATGGCGAGCAGGCCTACAACGACGACTCGGGCCGCGTCTATACCGTGATGATTCTCACGGCCATGGCGATATCGATGATCATGCCGGAGTTCGTGCCGGCGGATCGCTGGCGCCTTTATTCCGGGTTCACGATCTTTATCATGATCATGCTGTATGCCGTCTTTCTGCGCATGCAGACCGGGCCGCACAGCTATTTCTTCAGTTATGCCTATCCGGAAAAACGGCGCCCCGTGGTCAAGACCGTGCCTGGCCCGGACACCGTGTGGTCGGTAGGGCTGTTGATAACCGGTGTGGTGTTGATTGGGGCGTTGTCGGAAGTCATGGCGCAATCGTTAAACGTCTCGCTCGCGAACGTCAATGTGCCGCCTGCCCTGCCCGCGTTGGTTGTGGCGTTGATCTCGGCCAGTCCGGAAATTCTCACAGCGCTGCGCGCCGCTTTGGCCAATCGTATGCAATCCGTTGTGAATATCGCGTTGGGGGCGTCTTTATCCACAGTCATCTTGACGGTGCCCTTGATGGAGGCGCTGGCGCTGTTCACCGGTCAGCCTTTCGAAATGGCCATGACACCCATTCAGACCATGATGGTGCTAATCACGCTGGTGATTACCGCGATCAATCTGAACGATGGACAGACCAACGCGATCGAGGGCATGACGCACTTCGCGCTGTTCGCCACCTTTCTTATGTTGACGGCGCTAGGGCTGTAGGCGACTCACGCAGCCGCCGCAGCTGTCGCCGTAGGAGCTTGCCTTGAACCAGAATATCAATGACACAGGGCAGGACAAGGCCACGGATCCTTGCCCGCCACAGTCCATTCCTATGCTGGAAGCCTGCCGTTCGCGCATCGCGCGGATGTTCGACCATTTCGCCAGTGGCGTGGCGCGCGCGACCGGTTCGCCAGTGGCGTTTGCTTGCGCGATGTTGGCGATATTCGTATGGGCGCTAGCCGGGCCCAGCGCCGGATTTTCGGAAGTGTGGCAGCTGGTGGTCAATACGGGTACGACCATCGTTACCTTCCTGATGGTGTTCTTGATCCAGCAAAACCAGAACAAGGACAGTCGCGCGGTGCATGTGAAGCTCGACGAGCTTTTGATCGCGCTAAAGGGTGCCAACGAGAAGCTGGTCGATATCGAGGATATGGAAGAAGACGAGATCAATCGCGTCGCCGCCCGATATCGGCGCTTGGCCGTGGCGGCGCGCGATGGTCGTACGTTGAACCGCGCGGTGGACGGGACGGTCCAGGTGGCCGATGGTGAATCCTCGTCTGCCTCGCGTAGAAAGCGTCAGGGGCGGCGACCCGCTCGCGGACCACGCGGCTTTAAAGCCGCGCGACGCGAGGGATAGAAGGGGCTGGGCCGCCCTGCCCCGGTCTGCTTATTTCTCGCCGGACCATTCCAACCCTAAAGCGGCAGCGACGCCCGCGCCGTACGCCGGATCGGCGAGCTCGAAGTGACGGATTTGGCGACGTTGGATTTCCTCGGGCACGCCGGCCATCGCGCGCGCGATATTGCCAAAGAGCCGTTGTTTCTGATCGTCGCTCATCAAACGGAACAACGCGCCGGGCTGCGAGTAGTAGTCATCATCCACACGATGATTCCAACGATCCGCCGGTTGTCCATCGAGACCCAATGGAGGCTCGGCCACGTCAGGCCTTTCTTTCCACTGACCGAAGCTGTTGGGCTCATAGTTCAGCGTACGACCGCCATTACCATCTACACGCCCCGCACCGTCGCGATGGAAGCTATGGAACGGGCAGCGTGGCGCGTTGACGGGTATTTGATGGTGATTGACCCCTACGCGATACCGCTGTGCGTCACCGTACGAGAACAAGCGGCCTTGCAGCATCTTGTCCGGCGAGAAGCCAATCCCCGGCACGACATTAGCGGGCGTAAACGCCGCCTGTTCGACATCGGCGAAGTAATTCTCCGGGTTGCGATTCAGTTCGATCGTGCCCACGTCGATCAACGGGTAGTCGGCATGTGGCCAGACCTTGGTCAGATCGAACGGATTGATATGGTAGGCGGCGGCCTCGGCTTCCGGCATGACCTGGATCTTCATCGCCCAGCGCGGGTAGTCGCCACGGTCGATATGGTCGAACAGGTCGCGTTGCGCGCTTTCACGATCCTGGCCCACGGTGTCTGTGGCCTCGGCATCGGTGTAGTAGGTGATGCCCTGCAGCGACTTGAAGTGGAACTTCACGTAAAAGCGCTCGCCATCGGCGTTGATCATGCTGAACGTATGCGAGCCGAATCCATGCTGTTCGCGATAGTTTTTCGGCAAGCCCCGGTCGCTCATCAGGATGGTGACCTGATGCAATGATTCAGGATTCAAGGACCAGAAATCCCAGGCCGCGGTGGCGCTGCGCAGGTTGGTGTAGGGATCGCGTTTCTGGGTGTGGATAAAGTCCGGGAACTTGATGGGATCACGGACAAAGAACACCGGCGTGTTGTTGCCCACCAAATCCCAATTGCCCTCTTCCGTATAGAACTTGATGGCAAAGCCACGCACATCGCGCTCGGCATCGGCAGCACCTCGTTCGCCCGCCACCGTGGAAAAGCGGATAAAGATCGGGGTTTGCTTACCCACTTCCGAGAACAGTTTGGCCCGGGTATAGCGAGTGATGTCGTGGGTGACGGTGAGCGTACCGAAAGCGCCTGAGCCCTTGGCGTGTACGACGCGTTCGGGGATGCGTTCGCGGGCAAAGTGAGCGAGCTTGTCGATCAGCCAAACGTCCTGCAGCAATACCGGACCACGGGGGCCGGCGGTCATCGAATGGTTGTTGTTGGAGACGGGGGCGCCAGCGGCGGTGGTGAGGGTTTTCTTGTCGGTCATTACGGCTTCCAATCTGTGGGACACAAGTCTGTGTCGAACACTTCAGATCATAGAAGTAGTCAATGCATTTACGGAAATTGATTTATTTATTAAATCTGATAGCGACAGGCTAAACCGGTACCTACAAACGACGACAGCCCCGGCGCGTCTACACGCCGGGGCTGTCGTTCAACCGCTAAGCCCTAATCAGCGACTGGCTGGAGCTGCCGATTGCTTCGTGATGCTGCGGGTGATGACCCACTGCTGAGCGATGGACAGAATGTTGTTCACGCACCAGTACAGCACCAGACCGGCCGGGAAGAAGAACATCATTCCACCAAACACCAGCGGCATGACCATCATGACCTTGGCCTGGATGGGATCCGGCGGCGTCGGGTTCAGCTTGATCTGCAGGAACATGGTGGCCATCATGATCGCGGGCAGAATGAAGTACGGGTCACGCACCGACAGATCGGGCACCCACAGAATCCACGGTGCGCCGCGCATTTCCACGCTGGCCAGCAGCACCCAGTAGAGCGCGATGAACACCGGGATCTGCACCAGCATTGGCAAGCAGCCGCCCAACGGGTTGATTTTCTCGGTGCGGTAGAGCTCCATCATGGCCTGATTGAGCTTTTGACGGTCGTCGCCGTACTTCTCTTTCAGGGCTTGCAGACGGGGCGCCACTTGCTTCATGCGGGCCATCGAACGATAGCTGGCCGAGGCGAGCGGGAAGAACACGGCCTTGATGATGACCGTCAACGCCACAATAGACCAACCCCAGTTGCCCAGGAGGCTATGCAGCCAGGTCAGCAGTGCGAAGAGCGGCTTGGCGATGATGGTCAGCCAACCATAGTCGACCACCAGCTCCAGCCCGGGGGCCAGCGCCGAGAGCGCCTTTTGATCCTGTGGACCCACCCAAAGGTGCGCGTCCACCTGGGCGCTCGCGCCAGGTTGCAGCGTGCCGGCGGACTCGATCGTACGGGCAGCGAACAGATTGGGGCGAACTTGCAGCAGCTCGTTCACGCGCTCTTTGCCCTCGGGCGGCACCCACGCCGTCACGAAGTAGTGTTGCACGACCGCGATCCAGCCGTTGTCGGCCTTCTTGATGTAGTCGGACTTGTTCTTGGCGATGTCCGAGAAGGAAACCTTCTGGAATTTCTCCTGCTCCGAGTACACGGCCACACCAGTGAACGTGTGATAGAAGCTGGACGTATCGGCCGGGTCGTTGCCATCGCGCTCGAGCTGCAGATACACCGAGGGCGAGAGCGGCTGATCAGACACGTTGGTCAGGCCATGCTGGACATCGATGTCATAACGGCCACGGTGCAGGCTAAAGGTCTTGGTGACCTTCATGCCACCCGATTCAGCCTCGAACACCACATCAAGCGTGTCACCGGACAGGGCACGCTCGGTAGAGACCAGACGGAACGGCGTTTGGTGATGGGGGAAGCTCTGACCGCCCGGCGCACCGACCACACCCGATTGCGCGACATAAATCAGTCCGGCGGACTGGTCGAGCAGCACCGTGGGCTGATCAGGCTGACCCGGAGCCGGGAATTTCAACAATTCGGCGCGAATCAGCTGGGCGCCAACCGTGTCGAACGTCAGGCGCAGCACGTCGGTCGTGATGACCACCTGTTCGGCCTTGGGCGGCATGGCCGCCGCTGGCGTATCGGGGACCGTATTGTTGGCCGCGGTCGCGGGCACATTCGGCACCGACGGTGTGGCGGCTTGTCCATTAGCGTTGTCGCCCGAAGCTGCGGTTTCGGTTGCAGCAGGCGGCGTGCCGAACAGCGACTGCTTGCCGTTCTGCACCTGCCAGTTGTTCCACAGGAGCAACAGCGAGAAGGAGAAAATCATCCAGAGGATGGTTCGTCGGATATCCATAGTGCCTACGGTAGGGATGCGGGCCGGCCCGAAACGGAGCGGCAAACCCACAAGTTTAGCGTCAATTGGGATCCGTGCGGCGGCCATGCCGGCAGCATGAGGCCCCATCGGAATGATGTGCGGGCGGTACCGGGTCGAGCCCGCCCACCGTCCAGGGATGGCAACGTCCGATACGGCAAACCGCCAGCCAGAAGCCGCGCAACGCGCCGTGAGTTTCTATCGCCTCGATGGCGTATGCCGAACAGGTCGGTGTAAACCGGCACTGCCGGCCCAGCCAGGGGCTCAAGAAAAATCGGTAGAACCGGATTGGCGCAATTAACAGGGCTTTGATCACGATTTGGGCCCTCGCGGCTTGGCCCGCGCGAACAGCGCGTCCGCATCGGCACGCGCCGCGCGTTTTAACGCCGTCAGTGACGCAGGGGCAACCTTGCTGTGCAGACGCACAACATAGTCTTGGGGGGGCAGCTGCAAGCGGCAGTGACGGAATGCCTCGCGTATGACCCGCTTTAAAGCGTTACGCGTGGTGGCATGCGCGGCGAACCGCTTGGCGATCACCATGCCCAGGCGCGCCTGCGGCATTTGTTCCGTGGGCGCATCGCCAGGTGCGGCGGCGCTGAGCACGAAGAAAGCCCCTCGGGCTAACCGACGCGCTTTTAACGCGGCGGTGAACTCAGAGGGGCGATGCAGCCGCGCCTCTGGGGGAAGCGTGGCGCGCGGCATGGACAACCGGGGATCGGTGCGTAAAACGCGGATAACCCGGTGCTGGCCTTAGACGGCCAGGCGCTTGCGGCCCTTGGCGCGGCGAGCGTTCAGCACGGCACGGCCGCCGCGGGTTTTCATGCGCACGCGAAAGCCATGGGTACGCTTGCGGCGGGTAACGGAAGGTTGGTAGGTGCGTTTCATGGACGATCCACAAAAAGAACAAAAGTCAGAAGGGACCTGCCCGACGGGTTCTTGGCCACCACACCATACATCGTGTTAGCCCACATAACGGAGGGGTCGCCCCCACGTAGTAAAAGAACCTTCTGACAGACAGAATTCGGAAAAGCCCATCATTTCAGCAAGTTTCCTCTGCTTTGTCAAACAGTTACGCAGGTTGGTAACGGAACGACGTTAGTAAGCCTGTGGATAACCTACCCCCAACCAAGGTAGAATCGAGGTTTGCACAAGAGCGACATGAAAGAATTTTGGCAGACCTGCGTCAGTCGTCTAGAGCAGGAACTCCCCCCCCAACAGATCAGCGCCTGGATCAGGCCGCTGGTTCCGCTTGCGTACGACGAAACGCAGGCCGTGTTGCGCATAGCCGCTCCGAACCGCTTCAAGCTGGACTGGGTGCGCAAGAATTTTTCGACTCAGATCGAGGCCCTGGCCACCGAGTGGTATCAACGCCCCGTGCAGGTGGTGTTCGAGCTGCCTTCGAGCAGCGCGGCCGCCCGGATTCCCGTGACGCCGCGCGCGCCCACACCGGCGCCTACCCCAGCAGCCGCCCCACCAGGGATGGCTGCCATGGGCGCCGCACCCGCCGCGGCGGCGCCGGCTATGCCAGCGGCCCCTGCCCCGGCTGCCGCAGTCAATGTGGCCGCCGCGTTGCAGGCCGATGCCGCGGGCGCCGTATACGAGCGTTCGCGTTTGAACACCGATCTGACGTTCGAGAACTTCGTCACCGGTAAAGCGAACCAGCTCGCGCGCGCCGCCGCATTGCAAGTGGCCGAGAACCCTGGCATTTCCTATAACCCGCTGTTTTTGTATGGCGGCGTGGGCCTGGGCAAAACCCACTTGATCCATGCGATCGGTAACGCCATGGTCGCGGCTGGCACCGGCGTGCGCGTGCGGTACGTGCATGCGGACCAGTACGTGTCCGATGTGGTGAAGGCCTACCAGCGCAAGGCGTTCGATGACTTCAAGCGCTATTACCATTCGCTCGATCTGTTGCTGATCGACGATATTCAGTTCTTCTCGGGAAAAAGCCGCACGCAGGAAGAATTCTTCTACGCGTTCGAAGCGATGGTGGCGCAGCGCAAGCAGATCATCATCACCAGCGATACCTACCCCAAGGAACTGGCCGGTATCGATAGCCGTTTGATCTCGCGCTTTGACTCGGGTCTGACCGTGGCGATCGAGCCGCCCGAACTCGAAATGCGCGTGGCGATTCTGCTGCGCAAGGCCGAATCCGAGGGCGTGCCCATGCCCGAGGAAGTCGCCTTCTTTATCGCCAAGCATCTGCGCAGCAACGTGCGCGAGCTCGAAGGCGCATTGCGCAAGGTGCTGGCGTATGCGCGGTTCCATGGCCGCGATGTAGTGTCTGTCGACGTGTGCAAGGATGCACTGAAGGATCTGCTGTCCGTCTCCAACGGCCAGATCACGGTGGAAAACATCCAAAAGACCGTGGCCGATTTCTACAAGATCAAGGTCGCCGACATGTATTCGAAACGGCGCCCTGCCAATATTGCTTTGCCGCGCCAGGTGGCGATGTACCTGGCCAAGGAGCTCACACAAAAAAGCCTGCCCGAAATCGGTGATTTGTTCGGCGGCCGCGATCACACGACCGTGCTGCACGCGGTACGAAAGATCTCTGACGCACGCGCGAAACAGGCAGAGCTGAACCATACCCTGCACGTGTTGGAACAAACTCTAAAAGGATGACCATGCAACTCGTACAAACCACGCGCGATGCATTGCTAAAGCCGCTGTCGACTGTGGCGGGAATCGTCGAAAGACGTCACACCCTGCCCATCCTGGCGAACATCCTGATGCGCAAAGAGGGCAACCGGGTGGCATTCATCGCAACCGACCTCGAAGTGCAAATCACGACACATGCGGATTTCGGCGTGGGTCAGGATAACGAGTCCACCACGGTCGCGGCGCGCAAGCTGCTGGACATCCTGAAAGCCCTGCCCGACACCGGCGAAGTCAAGCTTGCATTGGCAAGCAACAAGCTCTCGGTGCAATCGGCCAAGAGCCGCTTTGCCTTGCAAACGCTCGCCGCCAGCGAGTTCCCCACCGTCGCGCAACCGGAAAAATGGGATGTGTCGCTGACGCTGCCGCAACGCACGCTGCGTCACTTGTTGAACATGGTGCACTTCGCCATGGCGCAGCAAGACATCCGTTACTATCTCAACGGTATGCTGTTGGTGTTCGAAGCCGGCCGCGTGCGCGCGGTGGCGACTGACGGTCACCGTCTGGCGCATTGCGCGACCGAGGCCGATGGCATCGAACAGCGTCATGAAGTCATCGTGCCGCGCAAGACCGTGCTGGAAATGCAGCGTCTGCTTGAGGATTCCGACGAGCCGGTATCCATCGATGTGGCGCCGGGTCAGATCCGTTTCCGCTTTGGCGATGTGGAGCTGGTGTCCAAGCTGGTCGAAGGCAAGTTCCCCGATTTCACGCGCGTGATTCCGTCGAACTACACGCGTCAGTTCCTCGTGAACCGCGAAGCCCTGCAAGGCAGCCTGCTGCGCGCCGCGATTCTGACCACCGACAAGTTCAAAGGGGTGCGCCTGCAGCTCGCGCAGAACCTGATGAAGATTTCTTCTTCCAATGCCGAACAGGAAGAAGCGCAGGAAGAGCTCGACATTGATTACGGCCACGAGCCGTTGGATGTGGGCTTTAACGTCAGCTACCTGTTGGACGTGCTGTCCAACGTCAAGGCTGAAAACATTCAATGGTCGGTGATGCCCGATGCCAATGCGTCGGCGTTGCTCACCTTGCCTGATGACGACCAGTTCAAGTATGTCGTCATGCCCATGCGGATCTGATCGATTCGCGAGTTGGGCAGCTGTCGCGGGGGCGTGTGTTTGACCGCCCGCCGCGCTCCGGTCGCAAGACCGTTTTTTGAAGTGTTAGCGATATAGACATGGCAGATCAGCAGAACAGCAATCCCGAGAACGCCGGCTACGGCGCCGATTCGATCAAGATGCTCAAAGGGCTGGAGGCCGTGCGCAAGCGCCCGGGCATGTACATCGGCGATACGTCCGACGGCACCGGCTTGCATCACATGGTGTTCGAGGTGGTGGATAACGCCATTGACGAAGCGCTCGCAGGTTATTGCGATGACATCGTCGTGACGATCCATACGGATAACTCGATCTCCGTGACCGACAACGGGCGCGGTATTCCCACTGACGTGCATAAAGACGACGAGTTCCACCGCAGCGCGGCCGAAATCGTCATGACCGAATTGCACGCGGGCGGTAAGTTCGATCAGAACTCGTACAAAGTGTCCGGCGGTTTGCACGGCGTAGGTGTGTCGTGCGTGAACGCGTTGTCGGAGTGGCTGCGTCTGACCATCCGCCGCGATGGCAAAGTCCATCAAATGGAATTCCGTCAGGGCGAGCGCGTCGCGCCCCTGGCCGTGACCGGCACCACGGACAAGCGTGGCACCGAAGTTCGGTTCCTGGCCGACCCGATCATCTTCAACAACATCGAGTACCACTACGACATTCTGTCCAAGCGGCTGCGCGAGCTGTCGTTCTTGAACAATGGCGTGAAGATCCGTTTGATCGATCAGCGTCAGGGCAAGGAAGAGAACTTCGCGTTTTCGGGCGGTGTGCGCGGGTTTGTGGAATACATCAATCGTTCCAAGACCGTGCTGCATCCGAACATCTTCGCAGTGTCGGCCGAGTCCAGCGCGGGCGGTGTGCCCGTGGGCGTGGAAGTCGCCATGCAGTGGAACGACTCGTATAGCGAGCAGGTGCTCTGCTTTACCAACAACATTCCGCAGCGTGACGGCGGCACCCATATGACGGGTCTGCGCGCGGCCATGACGCGGATCATCAACAAGTACATCGCCGACAACGAACTGGCCAAGAAAGCCAAGGTCGAGACGTCTGGCGACGATATGCGCGAAGGCCTGGCCTGCGTGCTGTCGGTGAAAGTCCCCGAGCCGAAATTCAGCAGCCAGACTAAGGACAAACTGGTTTCCAGTGAAGTCCGCCCCGCCGTGGAAGACGCCGTGGCGCGCACGCTAGAGAGCTGGCTGCTCGAAAACCCCAACGATGCGAAAGCCCTGTGCGGCAAGATCATCGAGGCCGCCCGTGCGCGCGAAGCCGCACGTAAAGCGCGCGAAATGACGCGCCGCAAGAGCGTGCTGGAAGGCGCCGGCCTGCCCGGCAAGCTCGCGGATTGCCAGGAGAAAGATCCCGCGCTGTGCGAGCTGTACATCGTTGAGGGTGACTCCGCAGGCGGCTCGGCCAAGCAAGGCCGCGACCGTAAATTCCAGGCTATTTTGCCGCTGCGCGGTAAGGTGCTCAACGTTGAAAAGGCGCGCTTTGATCGTTTGATCGCCAGCGAGCAGATCGCTACGTTGATTACCGCTCTGGGTACCAGCATCGGGCCGGATTTCAATCTGGAGAAGCTGCGTTATCACCGTCTGATCATCATGACTGACGCGGACGTGGACGGCGCGCACATTCGTACGCTGCTGCTGACGCTGTTGTACCGTCAGATGCCTGCGTTGATCGAGGGTGGCCACGTTTATATCGCGCAGCCGCCGCTGTACAAGGTCAAGGTTGGACGCGAAGAGCGTTATCTGAAGGACGATCAGGAAGAAGCGCAATTCATGCTGCAGCTGGCGTTAAAGGACGCGAGCCTGATTCCGTCGCAAGGCGCCACGCCGATTACGGGCGAGGCGTTGGCGGAGCTGGCGCGTCAGTATGTGTTGGCTGATGCAGTCATCGCGCGTTTGACGCGTTTGTTCGATGTGGATGCGCTGTCGGCGATGGCCGAAGGCGTGGAGATCGATCTGTCGTCGGCCGAGGCCGCCGAGGATTCCGCGCAGCGTTTGACGGCGGCATTGCGCGATGCCGCCGTGGGGAATGCGGTGACGGTGTCGGCCGAGTACGACGAAGCCAATGAACAGCATCGCTTGATGGTGCGTCGTTTGCATCACGGCAATACTCGCGTGAGCGTGATCGATGCGGACTTCATCAATGGCTCGGATTATGCGGTGCTGGCGAAGTCGGCGAAGACTTTCCTTGGCTTGATTGGCGCGGGTGCGGTGATCGCGCGTGGCGAAGGCGACAAGCGCAAAGAGCAGTTCGTGTCGGATTTCCGCGAAGTCATGCAATGGCTGCGCAACGAGGCCGAGCGTGGGATTTCGAAGCAGCGGTATAAGGGTTTGGGTGAGATGAATCCTGAGCAGCTGTGGGAAACCACGATGGATCCGAAGGTTCGTCGTTTGTTGCGTGTGAAGATTGAGGATGCGATTGCGGCGGATGAGATCTTTACGACGTTGATGGGGGATGATGTTGAACCCCGGCGTGCGTTTATTGAGACGCATGCGTTGTCGGCGTCGAATATTGATGCCTGATGGTTATGTAGAGACACCCATAAGGTGAGAATCCGAGGGCCATAAGTTGAGACACTTATGGCCCTTTGTCATTTGATAGCTTGGGTTAATGGCTGACCTCACCCCAAGAAACTGGACAACCCAGAGTCGCAGAACTATTGCCCAAGGCGGGCGTTCGCCATGAAGAAGCCCATGTTCAAGAAAAGCTGATTGCGTTTGCACTGCCTCGGTCCGATACAGGTGTTTCGGTCGAAGAGGTTTGCCGCAAGGTCGGTGTCTCACAGGCGACCTTCTAGGTCTGGAAGAAGAGGTACGCCGGTGTCCGGGTCAGAGGGTTGCGACGTTTACGATAGTTTGGGGACGACGAGAACAAAAAACTCGAGCAGGTTGTCGTCGATCTGTCTCTGGACAAGGTCATGCTGCAGCATGTACTGGAAAACGCTCTGAGGCCGACGCAGCGCAAGCAACTCGTCAGCCACGTGATTGAATGCAACTACTAAGTGGACGATTATGTTCAGCGGATATGTAGCAATCCAAATTAATCCGGGCAAATCAGGGGATTAGTTACAGCTAGCGCCGCAACCATATGCCCTAATTCTGAAAGAAGGTTGAGCCCTTTCCAAGATACAAGGCGAGGGAAATGGCGAGTCACTGTACAGCAGGGATCACTGTCGCCGACCGGCGCTCATGCGTGAGATCTCGCACGCGATGCCCGCAAGAGTCAGCGGAGTAATGCGGCCCAACACCTCAGGTGCCCAGGTCCCTAGACCGCTCGTCCAGAAACGCCGCCACTCGAACATGTTGTCAATAACACTTAGCTAACGCGTCGTGTAGGCCGAAGGCGGTGTATGCACGGAGGTGGCTTGGGACGACCCGGCCCAATGACCCAGGTGCCAAATAGGTGTGATGATGCCCACAGCGTACCGTCTACCTCGGAAGGCAGCCGAGCCCACAAGCCAAGGCACGGAGTAGTCATCTTCACGGCTGGACGTGTCGTCGACAACGGCAGCCATGACCAAGGCGCAGCGCAAGCAGTATTAGTGGGCGGCCAAGGGAGGCGGCGGAGCGATTAAAGGTGGCGGCAGTGTATGGCCGTGGAGACCCGGGGTCCAAGTCTTTGTACCGAGGCTCCACAGGTTGTCGATGTTACGCAGGTACGTGACCACCTTGTGGCGCTCATCGTTGATCAGGCCTCCAATCTCTGTCTGGTGAGGGTGGGTTGGAGGAGACGATGGCGAGCGGTCGAAGTGCAGAAGTTCGATTGGCCAGACGTCCCCGTTCGGCAATTTCTTCGCAAGGACGTTCAACTCTGCTAAATACTGATTTCGGCGTGGTTCTGAATTCAAGTAGAACTTGGCCGCTACCACCACATGGAGTGTGCCTTTACGCTCGCCGATGAACTGGACAGGAGAGAGCAGGCCGGCCATGTAGATAGCTTCCACGGCTTCTATAACGCGCGTGTCATGGTCTTCGTCCCAGATGATCGCAAAGTCATGGATCTGCGGAACGGGAAGTGGATCGCGCACGACATCAAGCCATTCGGCGGTACGGAATACCGAATAGTGCGTGCCTCGACCTAAGCGTCCGATTGGTTCGGATTGGTCGTAAAGGCAAGCGAAAAGATCGGAATAGACAGGTTGCATCTTCATTGGTTTCCCCGATTTCGTCGGTTGGAGTGAGGTCAGTCACTACTGCTGGACTTTCGGCCCAACAGCGGTTCGATTGCATATTCTAGCCCTTTTGCACGGAGGGGTCCATATGGGTGCGCGCTGTGTATCCTGCCGCCGTGAACTAAATCGCTGTGCACTGCGCTTGTTTCGAATACAAGACATGATGGTCACCACATTCCCGCGCGCGTCCCTTGGCCCATCTTTTAGGTTGCCGTTGCAAAGCGCCAGCCGGCGCAAGATAACCGCAGCCTAACCCAGGTAGTGGATCGCCACAGCGTAGGTTCCGGCGCGCTCGAGTCCATTTCGACGGTGGTCGGCAGTATCCATAAACGGGGGGTGGGCCTTTGTCAGACCCGATTAATCCCACCGTTCCAACTGCATTGAGTCGAAACTCTCATGCGGCAATTCGTAAAGTTTCTAAAGCCCAGCCCAGCGCTAGGCTTTAGGTTTTTTTAGCTACCAGACACGCACGCAGATAGTGCTCCGGCACTCACTGAGTGCCCAGAGAATTCCGCCTTGCTACTGCGCCGGCATTAGTCGCATTCTCGAGCCGGGAGCTCGTGATTACACGACAGGAACTTCACGACCTCAGCCGCAAACAGCTGAGGTTGATCATCGTGAACATAATGACCCGCATCAGCAATGACGACAGCGTGAAACCGGGCATTCAAGTTCTGCATCTTTGCAACCATATCAGAGTGCAGATAGTCTGAACGCCCGCCACGGACGACCAGTGTGGGACAGGTGATTAAACTAGCCAATTCCTCCAAGTCGACCGATCTCTTAGGATCAGGATTCAACCGCGTGCGGGCGATACCGGTATGGTCATACTTCCAAGTATGGCCCCCATCGGGTGCACGCTTAAGCATGGCCTTCAAGCGCTGCTGCCGCGCCTGCTCTCCCACGGTGGGGCGCAAGAGGCGCATATACTCGCTAGCCGCCTCCCACGTAGGAAAGTAGGAAGGGGTTGCGAGCAATTCGCGGCAAATGCGGCGTGCTCCTTCACTGTGTTCAAACGCCCCTGGCCCCGCATCCTCAATAATGAGCCGGTCGACCCGTTGAGGATGACGTGCAGCAAAGGCGATGGCATTGATACCGCCCATTGAATGACCGAGCAAGTCAAAGTGCGCCAATGAAAGTTGGTCGGCGATGGCTTCGAGATCAGCAACGTAAACATCTGTAAAATATTGAGCCTCTGGATCCCAATCCGACTGTCCACGACCCCTCTGGTCGTACGCAATCACACGGTATTCCGGCTGTAACGCAGCGGCGATACCCGCGAACGTCTCCGCATAGCCGCGTATCCCATGCAACATCAGGATCGGTCGTCCATTCCGACAGCCCCATTCAGTCACATGAAACTTTAGACCGGCATGCGTTAGAAAATAGTCTCGACGCTCCATCGAATAACCCTATCTCAAAGATTTCTAGACCAATCCATCCAACCCTTTTATCTCGGATGCTGCAAGCCCGCCTAAGCGCGCATTCAGTCGGCCACGTGTCGCAAATGCCCAGATCAACACAACTTCGTCGCGATTGGGGCCATCGTTGAAATGAGCACTCACCGTGTCGTAATGTGAACGCACATAGAGTGCATCCTTATGCGCAAGAGGGATATCAATAATTGTCCCAGGGCCCCCGCGCTTGCCGGTGGACGGCACCCACGATTTAGCTCCTCCGAGCGCGTCGCGTACCGGATTCGCAGCAGGATTAGTGAGAAGCGCATTGCCATGCTCATACTCGCCATCAATGCCTACCAAGCAGGCCTTCCCATAGCTCTCAATAGGCTGCCCATTGGCTACTGTTTGTATGCGTCGGCCGACCTCGGCACCTAATTGAGGCGATGCCTCGATCCAAGCGGACAAATCTTCCACGTACTTGCCCGCATAGGGGTTATGAATACACGCGGCGAGCACAATTTTCCGCAGCGGCTCGCCATCTGCCGGCGCACCGCTCTCTCCGGCCAGGATCTCCTCAATTTGGCAATACCACTTACGAATGTGAAAGATACTAAAGTTCGGCGCTTTCATTAATGATCACTCAAAGGCGAAGGTTGAAACAAATACGGATGGCTATACGGACTTCGGATGGGCTTTAATAGGAGCAACATAGGGTGTCCAAGCGACTGAAGTGATTTCACTGAAGTCTCGCCACTCCTTGTACCAACTGCGACCGCCGTCCACGGAGCGCAGCAAATGGCCATACTTCGTACCTGCAAATATCAAATGCGGATTGCTTGGGTGAACGCCGAAACCCCATACCGTCGAGTTCGGTTCCGTATGTAGAACCGTAGGTGTCCAGCTCTGGCCGCGATCGTCTGAGCGATAAATACGAGTCCGAGTTCCGGGCGTCCCATCGCCCACTGCCAACAGCAAGTTATGTCCCTCGGGATCAATCGGACAAACTGTACGCGTGTAGTACAAGCCACCGAAACGGTCCTTGGATGCCATGCAGTCGAAACTCTGAGCATTGTCTAAACTGTGGCAAATGGAGTTTACCGTCGCGACGATTTGAACTTCGGGCTGGCCACCGCTGCCGGCTAAAAGTGCGACACAGTGGATATCAGAGCTATTGATCCCTCGCCCTTCACAATCAATGCGATCCCAGGTATCGCCCGCGTCAGAGCTGCGCCACGCGCCGCCCTCCTCCACGCCGAACCAGACTTCGTCGACGCGCTGAGGATGGGCGCAAATTGTCAAAATGCGAGGACGATTGACCCCTGCGCAAAACTCTGGAAATTCGGGACTAAGTTTTTCCCAGCTCTTTCCACCATCACGTGAACGGTACATGTGCGCCCGGGCGGGAGCGCCGCTGCCGGCGTATATCAGCTTGGGGTTACACGGGCTGAATGCAAGGGACCAGATGGCTTGGCCATTCGCGGGTGAGTCGACCAGGCTGAAGTGAGCGCCGCCGTCGTGACTCACACAAATACCGACGTCCGCACCAGCAAAAATGCGGGATGGATCTGCTGGATCTACGGCAAGGCTTCGCACCGTGCCGTCAAATTCGATCGCTTCTTTCAAACCAAGGCGATGCCAACTCGCCCCATTGTCACTGCTGCGCAAAATTCCTTGGCCGGCAGTACCTACCAGAATCGTTCCCAACATTACGGTCTCCATGCATACATGGTGGGGATGATTGCGGAAAGTAAATCCCGCTCTCGTTTTCCCTAATAAGACAAACGGTCTATTACGGGGAATAATTGTAGTACTGTTTTAATAGTTTGGCCATTTTTAGTACTACTGTAAATTCACAGACACCGACCTCTGTGCCATACCTTTTCGAGTCATACGGGAGTATTCATGAAGTTCTATCACGAAGTGCGAGGCTGCTCTCTGGCGGTCGACATCGTCGCGCGCGAGCTCGGCTTACAACTGGATTTGCAGTGGGTGGATATGAAGACCAAACGGTTGCCGGACGGCACCGATTATTTGACTATTAATTCCAAGGGCACGGTCCCTACCCTGCAGTTGCCAGACGGCCAATTTTTGAGTGAAGGCGCCGTCATCATGCAGTACCTCGCTGACCAGATGCCAGAAAAGGGATTAATCCCGGCCTTCGGCACCCTGGAGCGCTACCGCGTGCTGGAGTGGATGAGCTTCATCGCCGCTGATTTGCACAAGGGTGGATGCATGCCCTTATTCAAGGCGAATACGCCGCCGGAATACAAGACGATCGCCCGCGAGTACTTGAAAGGCCGGCTCAAATGGCTGAATGACCAATTGGCCAGCCGCCAATTCCTGATGGGTAATCAGTTCACGATCGCCGATGCACATTGCTACACGATTGCAATGTGGAGCCGCGTCTTCAACATTGACACCGAGGCGCACCTCAACGCTTACCTCGAACGAGTGGGCAGCCGGGCCAGCGTATTAGCCGCTGAGCAGGCCGCTCGGGAGGAAGGGGAACGACAGCTTCGCAAGCAATGCGCGTAGCAACGTGGCGCACTGAACCCGCCACTCCCCCACGTCCGTAGCCCTATAAGGAACATCATGATCTGGAAGAATTTCTTTGCTGTTGCTGTCGTCACATTGGTGAGCAGCTCAGCAACGTGGGCCTCCGAGCAACCCTCGGTGCCCTTGAAGTTAGTCGTCGGCTTCCCCCCTGGCGGAGGCACCGACGGAGCCGCGAGAATTGTGGCCGAACATTTGCCGAAGGAACTGGGACGCCCGGTCGTTATAGAGAACCGCGGCGGCGCGGCGGGGACTTTGGGGGCGCAGTCGGTCCTAAGGTCTGCGCCTGATGGAAACACCCTCTTTTTCGGCACCAGTGCCGAGCTATTGATCAATCCCATCACTCGAAAAACGGCGCCGTATGACGTGCTGAAAGACTTCATGCCGATCACCGAAGTCGGCAGCGTTGCCTTCGTGCTCGTGGCACCGTCAGCGTCAAAGATTCAAAATGTGCCTGACCTTATCGCTAAGGCAAAAGACAACCCCGGTAAGCTGAATTTCTCCTCGTTTGGCATGGGGTCCACGAATCACCTCATAGGCGAAATGTTCGTTTCCACCACAGGCATATCAGCGGCTCACATCCCGTATCAGGGTAGTGCACCGGCGACGACGGCCTTGTTGTCCGGCGACGTGGATTTCACGTTCGACACGGTTGCCGTCATGCAACCGCACATCAAAGCGGGCAAGCTTATACCGTTAGCGACACCCTCTCCGCATCGTGTGTCGGAACTACCTGAGGTCGCCACGCTAACGGAACTTGGCTACAAGGACTTGACCGCCGAGGGATGGATGGGAATTTTTGCACCTGTAGGGACGTCTGAAGAAAACATCTCGGCACTCAACAAGGCATTTCAGAAGGTGCTCGAACGGCCAGACGTACAGTCTCAGTTGGCTGCTCGCGGGGTGGGCATCGCTGGAGGCAGCCCCGAAAAATTCAGCAAGAAGTTGGTCGAACAGAGTGAGAAATGGCGCAGAGTGGCTAAAGAGTCCGGAATTTCTTTGGACTAATTAAATTCCTCCGCAACAGGCGGGCCCAACGAGGGGCCCGTTTATCGTAGGCTGTTTAGGAACCAAGCCCGTCTGGCTTGGTGGAGAGCACTTTTTGATAGACCTTTAAGGTGTCCTGCAACGCTTCCTGCAATGCGCTCGGCTGGGAACCGACCCAGTCGTAGCCTTGCCCCGTCATTCGCTTTGTGAACCCCGCATCGCGACCTAAGCCGGCTGCAACGTTGGCCACTGCATTACGGAGCTCGGCAGGCGTTCCAGCCGGGGCGAATAGAGCGAACCAGCCGCTGAAATCAAGTTGTGGCACTTGCTGCTCGGCGAAGGTTTTGGCATCCGGGAAAACTTTCGTGCGAGTCTCACCCGTAACGCCTAGCAACCGGACCTTTCCTTCACGTGCCACACCTTCGAGCGCGCTGCTGGTGAGGAAAGCTGCATTAATGTGCCCACCCATCAGGTCGGTGACAGCCTGGCTTGACCCTTTGTACGGCACATGCTCTAGCTGCGCGCCAGTGGCTTGAGCCAGCAAGACACCATATAAATGTGCAGAAGATCCGGTGCCGAAGGTCCCATAGGTCAATGGCCGCGTGCGGGCGTCCAATATGAAATCCTGCAGTGTTTCCCATTTCGAGTCGTGGGATACCGCCAGAACATTCGCCGTTGTCGCTAAGAGGGATACAGGATCAAATTCCTCCACAAGCTTATGCGGGTCGACCTTTGCGATTAGTGGGCCAAGAGCGTGCGTACTCGACGTACCTAACAAGAACGTTGCACCGTCGGCGGGCTGGCGGGCGACGTGCCGTGCGGCAATTGCTCCGTTTGCGCCTGGCTTATTCTCGACGACAAAAGTGACTCCGGGAGTTTGCGCCTGCGCGGAGTGGGCGAACTCCCGCGCAAGTTGATCCGCTCCCCCGCCTGCCGCAAAGGGAACAACAAAAGTAACGACGGAAGGCAACTTGGCGGCTGACGCTAACAACGGTCCGGCGTAGGCGAGGGCCGCGCCGGCCATTAGGGCCAACAAACCGGTATTGAAAGATCTTCGTTCCATGGCCGCTATCTCCTGGGCATACGGTGACCACCCACAGAGAATAGTGGCCACCAAGATTAATGTTAGCGACCATATCGTACTACTATATACAGTTCACCGGCTAGTTCAGTACTACGATTTAACTGTTTGCTTGGCGGTCTCTGAGGACCTTCAATGCGATCCTCGACGCCTGCCGTACGTGATGCAGCGCAGCCTTGCCGGCGGCGACTTCATCGCGCGCCTTCAAGGCGTCGTATATTTGGGTCAGCTCGTACATCGTTTCTGGCAGCCGGTTGGGGACTGACAATGAAGTGCGACGCAAAAGAACGATCCGGTTATGGAGTTGGCGCAGCATTGTGGCCAGCAACTGATTACCGCACCCCGCCGCAACGACGTCATAAAAAACGTCGCTCAGCGAAACCGCTTTGGGGACATCACCTTTCTGGCCAGCTTCGACCAACTCAGCAAATGTGGAGTCCAACATGCGCATTTGTTCGCTATTGGCTCTCAGAGCAAAACCCGAGCAGCTTTGGGCCTCAAGAACGCCGCGAACCTCGTAAATTTCTTCCGCCTCTTCGTAGCTCAAAACGGCAACAACGGGTCCTCGGTTAGGCACAATCTCGATCAACCCTTCCGCCTCTACCTGACGCAGCGCTTCGCGTGCCAACGTGCGGCTTACATTCAGGAGCTCCATCAACTCGCGCTCCTTGAGTCGATCGCCCGGTGCGTATCGGCCCGTGAGAATAGTCTTGCGTAACGCATCTTCGGCTTTGCGGCGAAGGGAGATGGTTTCTCCTTCTTCCCCGTTGCGTGCTTTGCCGGCATCTGCGAATTTCATAACGTTGTAACGATCAGGAGTTAAGACGATTCCATGATACATAACTCATGGAAGTCATCGGATATCGGGCGTTGGTAAGATGCTGATTGATACGGATGGAGGCGGATTATGCAACAACCGTCCAGCTGATCTTGGTGGAATTTCGCGAGTCTCCGAAGCAGTGCGTCAGCTTCGAGGGGAAGCCAATCCTGCAGTCCCGGATCCCAATGGTCGCTTGCACTGGCTCATGGGCCGAGCGGGCTGTTGGGAACCAGTCATGGTAGCGCGCCCTTCATTCTGGAGGAGGCCTGAACACGCCTGCACTCCTATCGATGCCCAGCTTGGGGCGAGCAATCAAGGTTTCGTGTGCGACGGCTTGCGTCTCCCGCATTATCCACACCATCTGCTCTTCGCGATAGCGGGACCGCTTGATCGCTTCCTTCTCTCCTGTGAGGCTATTTTCCTAAAACGACGATGGTACGAAAACCCGAGAGCAGGTTAAATCAACCTAAGGCTCCACAACCTCTAAGATAGGAAAATGCAGCGTGGCACATCATCGACGAGAAAAAACCGAAATTATCGACGTTCCGATAATTGCCCACTTTTCAATCAGCAATCAGACTCAGCCGGCGCATGCTCTGCCTCAAAGGGTGAAGTGCCTGATCCATGTGGCTCTTGGCTAATCCTAGCCAGCCGGGCATGGATTATCGACGAGGGTTGCATTGAGTGGTGCGGTGGAGACTGTCCGCTCGACGGAGCGGAATGTAAGATGCTCGATTACGTCGCGATCGTCTCATACTGCGCCGCGGCGCCCACTGGACGCAGGGAGCTGGGAATATGATGATAGTCTCCAAGATATCGTGGTATACCACCGGTGGCCAACCGAGCCCGTCATTGGTTCAGCGGATGACACACCGATTCCGGTCTAAATCAAGGGGTTGTTAGCTGTCAGCTCTTCGCACCCCGCGGATTACTTGCACGCCCAAGCAGGTGATAGACCTGTTCTTTGATGACCACCACTCCATCGAACTCGAGATCCATCATCTGTACCATATGCCCACCACGCCCATCAAAGCCATCGCCTTCGACGCCTTCGGCACGCTTGTCCAGATCAGTACGCAGCGGCGCGCGCCTTATCGGTCGCTGATGCGTTGGGCGCTAGCCCAGGGACGTAAGCCTCAGCCAGATGACGCCAAACGACTCATGTCTCAACCGCTGGATCTGCGCGGTGCGGCTGAATTGTTTGCCAAGACGCCACCAGCCGAGCTCTTGGCCCAGTGGGAGGAGGATCTAGCTGCCGAGCTAGCCTCAATCGAGCTCTTCCCTGACTCGCTCGACACAGTCGCCCAGTTGCAAGGTGCTGGCTACAGAGTCGGTCTGTGCTCAAATCTTGCTCTACCTTATGGGAAGCCCGTTTGTGAGTTGCTGCCCACACTCGACGTCTATGCCATGAGTTATGACGTCGGCGTCACCAAACCTAATCCACGCATTTATCAATACTTGATCGACCAGCTTAGTTGCGCACCAGACGAAGTTTTATTCATTGGCGACACACCGGCTGCTGATGTGGATGGACCGAGGACGTTTGGGATGCAGGCCAGCCTGCTAGATCGAAAGGCAGGGCAATCATTGGCTGATGTGATTCGCTTGTTCTGAACTACCCTCTGGAACCTCTCCCGTTGACCCTCGCTCCTACTTCGAGACGCATTCGCAAGCTCACGCTGCGGTAGCGCAAAACACACCACGTCGGTGAGATTCAGGAGCTCTGCTTCGAGGTGCATATTGCTTTTAAACAGCCATTAGATGCAACGGGGCATGGGGCCCGGGTGGCATACTTTCAGCACTATGATCGAAGCACGCCAATTATTCGTCGGTGGTCGGGTGGAAAGCTGCCTATCAGCGAACCGTCGACATCATCGTCGCAGCCGGTCGCGCTTCGCCCATAGAAGACGACGCCCATGCGGTCCTGGCGGGACTCCAAGTTATGCCGGAGGTGGCCAAAGGGGAAGTTGGGCCACTGGTTGATGCCTGGTATGGGTGGGATGAGTAATTAACTCCGGGATGATGGAGGACACACGATTCTCCCTGCATCTTGTTAGCGGACACCGCGAACCGGAATGATCATAACTTGTTCACTTTTGATAGTTTATATCTGTAAGAGGCGAAAACTACCAGTTCACCTCAGCTTGGCGGCTCACCGAGCGCTCGCTCATAGAAAAATCTTCTCGCACGAGTGGTCACTATATGGCCGTAAGTTAGATGATTGGCCAAGTTATGGCTGCACCATCTGTCGTGAATACGGATGGTTTGTCGCGGATCGGGATGTCGGGACGCATTGCATGCGACGTCGATACTAAATGTGTAGATGTTAAGCTAATAGTCCCACTTCAATAAGGCGTCCCCGGAAACTAGCCGATCTCAATGGATGCGCGCCTCCTTTCAAAATATGTGCCCCGTGACAATGCTGCCTCGAGGGCTCGACGCGTTGTGGAGTACTTTCGATGGCCCCCCGACGGGAACCCGGTGTGTCCTACATGTGGTTCGCGGTGGCCTATCTATAAAGAGACTAGAAATGGGCAGGACGGATATTACCGATGTCCATCTCTTCACCCTCGCCCGGCAGGTTCTTCCAAGCCCTTGGTATTCACTGTTCGAACAGGAACGCTGCTCGAACGCTCTCACCTTCCCCTTGATAAATGGCTGTACTGCTTTTGGCTGTATGGTCGGCTACCGTCTCAGCACCGAATACCCTCTGCGATTTCGCTTGCGACGGCTATTGATGTCAATCGAAAAACTGCTACTTCTCTTCTGAATGATCTGTATCAAATCCGATACGGCGAGGTCTCCGATGATCCCGCCAACCGGTTTTTGGTCGAACTGATGGCCAGTCTAGTTCGGCATAGCCCGTTGTCGCGTTGCTAAATCAGGCATAAGATAAATTCCAAGTTAAATGGACGCTTCGCTGGAATCCATGATACCCAGCTCTGTAGTCTGATAGACAAGGAACGAGATAGCGCGCGGCACTACACCAGCCCTGCCCCCGTCTCACGCCGGATGGTCAATTTTTTGCGGAAGGGAGAAACGTCTATGAACGATGCATAGATAAGCGGGAGGGTGCACGCGCCAGCCTCCTGGCAGAGGCTGGGTCGGCTAACAGGCCGGATGTGCAAATATAGGTGTCGGAGCCTATGCACATTCTCGGATGACCAGATAATGCTGTCAAGCATTGTCGAGGTGTCCTATCGCCTGCTGCAGATGCGCTGCATACCACTCCCTAATTCTCGATTTATTCAAAACGATATTTGAAATTAAGGAGCCATCGACATGGCAGGGGTGAGTATTGCCTTCTTAAAAGGAAAGCGGAAGCTGAAATTCAAGCCGCTTCCCGCACACCAATCAACCAGCGGAGAGGAGCGTCAATAATGAGTGCCTCTTACGGCAGGCGAGGGACTTTGCGAGTAATAGACGCGGGAGTGCGTCGAGTCGCTCCCTCGTTTGGCAAACAACTTCATTTGACGTACAGCCAGAAAGCCGAGGGCATTGTGGCGGTGGAGTCTGATGCGGAACGCTATGTTTCACATTTGCTGACGCTCGACCCCGAGGTGTCCTGGTTTGCTACACAACCGTTTACAGTTGATCTGATCGAGCGTCGCATCCATAGAACGGTGGCCGATGTGGAAGCGGCGCGTGCCCGGTACAGAAGGGTTAAAGGACAGAAATTCTACACCCCGGACTTTGGTGTTGAGTGGCAGCGTACAGGGCAATGGGGGCATGCCCTGACCGTAGTCGAGGTGAAGCTAGAGGGCTATGAGGGAGACGGGACGGATCTGCAGCGTATGACGCTCGGACAGCATGTGATTGAGGCGGCAGGCATGGAGTTTCTGCGTGTAGTGTGGCCGAGATCTCAAAGCCATCCCTTGAGGACAAACCTTCCACTGCTCATGAAAGCGAACCAGCGCGTGGATATGTGGCCGGATGCGGCCACAGTCGCGGCTGTCGAGAATGCGTTTGCGCGGGGTGTGACGACAGTGCGTGAGCTCTGTCATGCACTTTCACTGTCTCCAAACCTGATTCCTTATTTCCTCGTCTCAGGACTGCTGAGTGCGAATATTGGCGAGGAGACTATCAGGGGCGCGATGAGAATTGAGCTTGCGCATGGAGACCTTGGATTCCTGTCTTTGTTGAGGGAGTTTGTGTCATGAGTCGATACCTGAGAGCCAATGACGTGTTGCGCACGCCAGGTAAAAACGAACAGCGTTGGCGCGTCCTGAGTGCATTCCCTCTGGGCGGGCAGATCAAATTATGGGATTACCAGAAAAGCGAAGAGGTGTACCGCTCTATCAGGGATATCAGTTTGGATCTGGTAAGCGGGCGGATTGTGCAGGAAAGAAAGTCCATGCCGACGGTCTGCGCAGCATCTCATAACGATCCTGCATTAGATCAACAAATCCGCACGGCGTTGAGCCAGCTCCATAACGTAGAAAATCTCAGCAGAGTCCTCAACCTCTCTTTTGCCGAAGCCTACGAGGTGGCGAAGGCTGATGCGCTGGCAAAGGATACTTCAGCAGTGTTTGCCTCACGCGCCACACTGTATCGCTATCGCAAACGAAAGAGGAGCGATCTTCCGTTACTGCAAGGTTCCTTGAATAAAGGCAATCGCAGACCACGCTATGGGCAGCAAGTGTATGACTTGGTGGTACATGCCGCGACGACTCTGTTCCTACAGGCTGAATCGTCTTGGACAATGCTGGGGCTGACTCAATATATCAATGACCGGGCTCTCAAGATGGGGCTCATCGTACCGGGCCAACGAATTCGGTCAGGCTTCATTCAAAAATGCCTCAAAGAAAATGGTGTGGCTGACACCAGCATCCCTCGAATGGACCCCAGCCAAGTGCCAGCCAGTAAATCCGTGGCCCGGACCAGGATCATGGTGCAAGCACCTTTTGATCGTGTTGAACAGGACGCTGTTCATCTGCCATTTGTTATTGACACACCGGAAGGCCCGTTCAGTAACGTCTATTTGATTCATGCTATCGATTGCTGCACCAGCATGCCCCTTGGCTGGCGCTTGGTCATCGGTTCGCCATCGGAATCAGACGGTCTGCGCTGTATTCAGTCCATCCTTTTCTCCAAGGCGGCGGATTTTGCGAGGCTCAATCTGAAACCAAGTGTCGATGTCTTTGGTACGCCCCATCAACTGGTTTTGGATAACGGACCAGAAACCCGGGGCGAACGTATGCGTAGGCTTCCGGGCTTAGGTATTGACCTCAAACACTGCAGAGCCCGCCATCCGCATGAAAAGCCATTTATCGAACGGTTGAACCGCTCTCTAAAAGTAGCTCTTGAGACTCTCCCTGGGTGCACTCGTATGAATGGGAAGGATGGCCAGCGAGACCCAATCAAACTTGGCGACATCTGTATGACGGCTGAGGAGCTCGAGCGTTGGGTCGTTCGTTGGTACTACGAGAGCTGGATTCATTCTCCGTTAGAGCGGCTTGTGGCGACCAATATCCATAACGGCGAGAACGCCGGTGACACCCCTGCGACGCGGTGGGCGCACATCACTGAGGATCAGCCTATTCCTATGCCGCCTACGTTAAATGCGTGGCGCCTGGCCTTATTTGAGCATCATGAAAGAACGTTGAGCCGAAATGACCTGCTCCCCGTAATTAGTACGAAATTGTTGTAGAGTCCGTTCATAAAGGAACGGCAATGAAGAAGCGATTCACGGAAGAACAGATCATCGGCGTGCTCAA